>NZ_JBSGVQ010000062.1:0-30906 GCF_053608525.1 Nocardia sp. NPDC055029 | reverse complement strand
GCGCCGATGGTACTGCACTCGACAGGGTGTGGGAGAGTAGGACACCGCCGGAACATCATTGCGAAAGGCCCTCCAGCATTGCTGGAGGGCCTTTTTGCGTTCCCGGGTACGTCACCTACAGTTTCGGGGTGCGCCTTGTCATTGCTCGTTGCCAGGTCGACTACGTCGGCCGACTGACCGCCCACCTTCCGATGGCTCGCCGATTGCTGCTGATCAAGGCCGACGGCTCGGTGCTCGTGCACTCCGATGGCGGCTCGTACAAGCCGCTGAACTGGATGAGCCCGCCGTGCTGGCTCGAGGAGCGCGATATCGCGACCCTGGTCCCCGCGGAGCTGCCCACCGGTGTGACGGCGCTGCGTGAGGGCAAGACGGCGCTGCCGGACAACATCAAGGCGCTGTGGGTGGTGACCAACAAGGCCGGCGAGGAACTGCGCATCACCATCGAGGACATCGAGCACGACTCCTCGCACGAACTGGGCGTCGACCCGGGTCTGGTCAAGGACGGCGTCGAGGCGCATCTGCAGGAGCTGCTGGCCGAACACGTGACGAAGCTGGGCGAGGGGTACACCCTGATCCGGCGCGAGTACATGACCGCCATCGGCCCCGTGGATCTGCTGTGCCGCGACGCCGACGGCGCGACGGTGGCCGTGGAGATCAAGCGGCGCGGTGAGATCGACGGCGTCGAACAGCTCACCCGCTACCTGGAACTGCTCAATCGCGATCCGCTGCTGGCGCCGGTCGCCGGCGTGTTCGCGGCCCAGCAGATCAAGCCGCAGGCGCGCACGCTCGCCGAGGACCGGGGGATCCGCTGCCTCACGCTCGATTACGACGAGCTGCGTGGCACGGAGAGCAACGTTTTCCGCCTCTTCTAGGCTGGGAACCATGCCGCGACGTAAACCACGCTCCGGGCGACGTAGCGAACCGGCGCCCATGGGGGATGTGTACGGGCGTACCGAGGACGGGCCTGGCGACGAAACCTACATCGTCCGAACGGTTCCCGGCGCCAGGGCGGTCAAGACGTATCGGTGCCCCGGCTGTGATCACGAGATCGCCCCTGGCGTCGCCCACATCGTCGCCTGGGCCGCCGAGGGCGGCGAGGACGACCGCAGGCACTGGCATCAGGGCTGCTGGAACGGTAGGCGCACCCGCGGCATCACCCGCCGCTGGTCCTGAACCGCAAGACGACGAAAACCGAAGGCCGCCTCGAATATTCGAGGCGGCCTTCGGTTCTTCAACTATCGGGGTGGAGCCGATGTCGTCGCAGGTCCGACGTCAGTTGCTGATGTCGGCGTTCTCGCGGTCCTCGTCGACGATGTCGGAATCGTCGTCGGCGACCTCGGGGATGGCTTTGGTCTGGCGGGAGCCGGACACGGACTTGTTGTTGCCGTTGTTGCTGATGGACTTGCGCTCGGGGGCACCGTCGAGCAGCTCGCTCTCCCGGTTGACCGCCGCGAGCATGGCGGGCACCGAGTCGAGCTGACCGCGGATACCGAGCAGCTGGGCCAGGACGCGGCCGCGCAGCACGCGCATCTCCTCGGCCAGTTCCTTCGCGTGCGCGATCTTGCGCTCGGAGGTCTGGGTGGCGGAGCTGATGAGGCGGTTCGACTCATCGGTCGCGTCCTTGATCCGCTGGGCGGCCTCGGCGCGACTGGTGGCCTCGAGCTCCTCCATGGCACGGGTCAGCTTGGTGCGCCGATCGTTCATGGTGGCCTCGAAGTCCTGCTGGGTGGCCTTGCGCTTGGCCTCGGCCTCCTTGCCGAGACGTTCCACATCGGCCTGGGCGGCCTCGATGATCTTGGCGGACTCGGTGCGCGCGTTCGCGAGGGTCTGCTCGAACTCGATCTCGAGCGCCTCGCGCTTCTCCTTGGTCTCCGCGAGCAGCGACTCGTACTTGCCACGCATCTCGGTGGCCTGCTGCTCGGCGATCGACACCATCTCGGCGGCTTCGGCCTGCGCCAGCGCACGGACCTCGGACGCTTCGTCCGAGGCGAGGCGCAGCATGCGCGAGATACGGTCGGACATTCCTTCGGCGGTGGTCGGCGGCACGGAAAGCCGGTCGACCTCCTTGCGGAGCTCGTCGATCTCGTCCCGCGCGTCTTCCAGCTGGCTGGCGAGATTCCGGGCCTGCGCGGCGGCAGCATCCCGGTCGGTGGCGGTGACGCGAAGCTCGGCGTCGAAGCGGTCGAAGTAGTTGCGCACCTCGTCTTGCGCATAACCCTTGCGCACAACGGTGAAGGGCAGTGCAACGAAGCGATTGCGATCGGACTCAGGTGACGACATGGCACACAAAATACAGCCTCGAGCGAGCCTATGGAGACTCGACCGGGATTGTGATCTCGCCGAGATTTACCGACCGTATCCGCGTACTAGTGCGTAACATTCGGGTTCGGCTCGACGAGCTCGACCAGCACACCGCCAGCATCCTTCGGATGGATGAAATTGATGCGGGAATCGGCAGTGCCGTGACGAGGCGCTTCGTACAGCAAACGCAGTCCACGGTCGCGCAGGAAGGCCGAAACCGCCTCGATGTCGGTGACCCGGTAGGCCAGCTGCTGCAGGCCCGGTCCGCTACGGTCGATGAACTTGGCGATCGTCGACTCCGGGGTCAGCGGGGCCAGTAACTGCAGTGCGGTGGCGCGGTCGGCCGCCGCGGGGCACGACAGCATCGCCTCGACGACGCCCTGGGCCTCGTTGACCTCGCGATGGGTCTCGACCATGCCGAGATTGTCGGTGTACCAGGCGACGGCGGCGTCGAGGTCGGGCACGGCGATGCCCACGTGGTCGACGGCGATGACGTAGTCGGCGGGGATGATGTACTCGTTGCTCACTCCTCGAAGCTAGCGCGTACCTGGGTGCCGTGTCCGCTCCGATACCGGTTACCGTTGAGTGCAACCCTTGACGTGCACGGCTGAGCGCTGTGTGCGTCACGGCGAGGTTCGACTCAATGAATGCGAGGCTTTCGTGACGACTTCTGTCATCGTGTCCGGTGCGCGTACCCCGGTCGGCAGGCTCCTGGGCGGTCTGAAGGACTTCAAGGCCTCGGATCTGGCCGGTGTGGCCATCAAGGCGGCGCTGGAGAAGGGTGGTGTGGCGCCCGAGCAGGTCGACTACGTCATCCTCGGTCAGGTGCTGCAGGCCGGCGCCGGGCAGCTGCCCGCCCGCCAGGCCGCGATCGCCGCGGGCATCCCGATGGATGTGCCGTCGCTGCTGATCAACAAGGTCTGTCTGTCGGGCATCAACGCGATCGCGCTGGCCGATCAGCTGATCCGCGCCGGTGAGCACGAGATCATCGTGGCGGGCGGCATGGAGTCGATGAGCCAGACGCCGCACCTGCTGCCCAAGAGCCGTGAGGGCCACAAGTACGGCGACACCACCCTCGTCGACCACATGGCCTACGACGGCCTGCACGACGTGATCACCGACCAGGCGATGGGCCTGCTGACCGAGGACCGCAACGACCTCGACAAGGTCAGCCGCGAGGAGCAGGACGCGCTGGCCGCGGCCTCGCACCAGCGCGCCGCCGCCGCGTGGAAGAACGGTGTGTTCGAGGACGAGGTCGTGCCGGTGGCCGTGCCGCAGCGCAAGGGCGACCCGATCTACGTCACCACCGACGAGGGCATCCGCGCCGACACCACCGTCGAGTCGCTCGGCAAGCTGCGTCCGGCCTTCCGCAAGGACGGCACCGTCACCGCGGGTACCGCCTCGCAGATCTCCGACGGCGCGGCCGCGGTGATCGTGATGAGCAAGGCCAAGGCGCAGGAGCTGGGTCTGGAGTGGATCGCCGAGATCGGCGCCGCCGGTCAGGTCGCCGGTCCGGACTCGACCCTGCAGGACCAGCCGGCCAACGCCATCCTCGCCGCGTGCGCGAAGGAAGGCATCACCCCGGCCGAGCTGGATCTGATCGAGATCAACGAGGCCTTCGCGGCCGTCGGTGTCTCCTCGACCAAGAAGCTGGGCTACGACCCGGAGAAGGTCAACGTCAACGGTGGCGCCATCTCCATCGGCCACCCGCTCGGCATGTCCGGCGCCCGCATCCTGCTGCACCTGGCGCTGGAGCTGAAGCGTCGCGGTGGCGGCGTGGGCGCTGCCGCGCTGTGTGGCGGTGGCGGCCAGGGCGACGCGCTGATCATCCGCGTCCCCGCCTGATCCTTTTCGACACGACGGGCCCCTGCCGAGCGCGGGGGCCCGGTTGTGTGACCGGTCCAACTACGTAGTGTCGTAGTGGGTCCGGCACAATGGGGATCATGGGTTTCTTCGATCTGCGGTCCACTGCCAGTCGTTTCCGGTTCTTCGCGGTGCTCGAGGCACTGTCGTGGATCGGTCTGCTGACCGGTATGGCGTTCAAGTACATCCCCGCCGAGGGCAACGAGATCGGCGTGAAGATCTTCGGCCCGGTGCACGGCGGCATCTTCGTGCTGTTCGTGATCACCGCGCTGCTGGCCGCGCGTGAGCTGAACTGGAGCTGGAAGACCACCGTGCTGGCGCTGGCGTCGAGCATTCCGCCGCTGGCCACCGTGATCTTCGAGGTCTGGGCCGTGCGCACCGGCCAGCTCGGCGAGCTGAGCACCGGCGCCGCGAAGGGCTCCCCGGCAGCCGCTCCGACGGCTTCGTGACAAACTGGAAACTGTGACTCGACCCGCTGCCCGTCGTCCTTCGCCCGCCGCTGCCGCCGCCATGTCCGGTGCGGTGGATCTGTCCGCGCTGAAGCAGCCGCCCGCCGCTCCCGGCGGTGCGCCTGCGGCCTCGGGGAACCACTCGGTGACCGAGGCGGATTTCGAGACCAAGGTCATCCGCCGCTCGATGCAGGTGCCCGTGGTGGTCGCGCTGTACTCGCAGCGCAGCCCGGGCAGCGTCGAACTGATCCGCACGCTGGAACGGCTCAATGCCGACGATCGGGGTGCCTGGGATCTGGCCGCCATCGAGGCCGAGCCGAACATGAACATCGTGCAGGCGCTGCGCGTGCAGGGCATTCCCACGGTGATCGCGGTGGCGGGCGGGCAGCCGCTGGCCGACTTCGAGGGTGCCCAGCCCGAGGCCCAGGTCCGGCAGTGGCTGGACGCGGTCATGGACGCGACGGCGGGCAAGCTCGAGGGCGACCCCAACGGGCCGGAGCCCGAGGTCGAGGACCCGCGCTTCACCGCCGCCGAGGACGCGCTCGCCGAGGGTGACATCGCCGGCGCCGAGGCGGCCTACGAGGCGATCCTGGCCGCGGAACCCGCCAACGAGGAAGCCAAGGCGGCCCTGCGTCAGCTGCGCTTCCTGACCAGGGCCCAGCAGATCGACCCGGCCGTGGTCGCCACCGCCGACGCCGATCCGGCGAATCTGGACGCCGCCCTCGACGCCGCCGACGTGGAGCTGCTCGAGCAGCGCCCCGAGGCCGCGTTCGAACGGATCATCGCCGTCATCAAGCGCACCGCGGGCGACGACCGCACCACGGCGCGCACCCGTCTGCTCGAGCTGTTCGAGCTGTTCGATCAGGCCGAGCCCTTCGTCGTCGCGGCCCGTCGCAAGCTGGCCACCGCGCTGTACTGACGCGTCGAACCTTCCTTCTCGGGGCCGTCCCGGCTGAACTGCCGGGACGGCCCCGCCGTATCTCCAGTAGACCCGCGGCACCGGGCCGCGAGCTGACCGGAGGAGAACGATATGACCTCACTGGACCATTCGGCCGCGCCGGACCAGGCCGAGGTGGAAGCCTTCGCGGGCACGATGATCGAGATGCTCGACCACGCGAGCACCGCCCTGATGATCAGCATGGGCCACCAGGTCGGGCTGTTCGACACCATGGCGGCCAACCCGGGCGCGACCAGTTCGGCACTCGCCGCGGCGGCCGGGCTGGACGAGCGCTATGTCCGCGAATGGCTCGGCGCCGTCACCACCGCGGGCATCGTGCGCTACGACCCGCCGACCGCCACCTACACCCTGCCGCCCGCGCACGCGGCGAGCCTGACCAGGGCCGCAGGCCCGGAGAACCTGGCCAGGATCATGCAGTTCATCGCCCAGCTCGGCGAGGTGGAGCCCAAGATCGTCGAACGGTTCCGGATCGGCGGCGGCCTGTCCTACGACGACTACGCCCGGTTCCACGCGCTGATGGCGGAGGAGAGCGCCGAGGTGTTCGACGCCGCGCTGATCGACGTGGTGCTGCCGATGTCGCCAGGGCTGACCGACCGGCTGCTGATGGGGATGGACGTCGCCGATATCGCGTGCGGCAGCGGCCACGCGGTGAACCTGATGGCGCGGGCGTTCCCGGCCAGCCGGTTCCGCGGCTACGACTTCTCCGCCGACGCGATCGCTGCGGGCCGGGCCGAGGCCGAGGCGATGGGCCTGACCAATGTCGAGTTCGTCGTCCAGGATGTCGCGGAGCTGAACGAGCCAGGCACCTGCGATCTGATCACCGTCTTCGACGCGATCCACGACCAGGCGCATCCGGCGCGGGTGCTGGCCAACATCGCCGCGGCGCTGCGCTCCTACGGTGTCTTCCTGATGGTCGACATCCACGCGTCGAGCATGCTCGAGGAGAACATCGACCTGCCGCTCGGCCCGTTCCTGTACGCGATCTCGACGATGCACTGCATGTCGGTGTCGCTGGGGCAGGGTGGCGACGGGCTCGGCACGGTCTGGGGTGAGCAGCGTGCGCTGTCGATGCTCGCCGATGCCGGGTTCACCGACGTGCAGATCCATCATGTCGACGGTGATCCGCTCAACACTTACTACGTCGCGGCCAAAGATTGAGCTACGGTCGAAACATGGCCTCCAAGAGGGATATTCAGCACCGGGTCGTGACCACGTTGCAGCGGCCGCTCAACCGGGTCGTGCGCAGACTGCCCGGCCATCAGCTGCTCGAGACCACCGGCCGGGTGAGCGGGCAGCCGCGCATCACGCCGATCGGTGGGCGGCGTACCGGAGACCAGTTCTGGCTGGTCTCCGAGTTCGGTGAGCGCTCGCAGTACGTGCGCAACATCATGGCCGACAACCGGGTGCGGGTGCGGCTGCACGGGCGCTGGCACAGCGGCAGCGCCCACCTGGTGCACGACGACGACCCGCGCGCCCGGTTGCGTGCGCTTCCGCGCTACAACAGCGCCGCGGTGCGCGCGGTCGGCACCGACCTGCTGACGATCCGGATCGACCTGGACTGAGCTCAGCGCTCGGCGGCCAGCCAGACCGCGCTGTTCGGGGCCAGGGTGACGGTGGCCGAGGCGGGGCGGCCGTGCCACGCGGTGTCGTCGGCGGCGACAACGCCGAGATTGCCGACGCCGGAGCCGCCGTATTCCTGGGCGTCGGTATTGAGGACCTCGCGCCAGGAACCGCTGTGCGGCAAGCCGATCCGGTAGCCCTGTCTGGTGGAGCCGGAGAAGTTGAAGACACAGGCGACCGCGCTGCCGTCGGAGCCCCAGCGCAGGAACGCGAAGACATTGGCCGCACTGTCGTCGGCCTCGATCCAGGAGTGCCCGCCGGGGGTGGTGTCCTGGCTCCAGAGCGCCGGATGCGCGGTGTAGGTGCGGTTGAGGTCGGCGATCATCGTCGAGATGCCCTGGTGCAGTGGGTTTTCCAGCTCGTGCCAGTCCAGGCCGCGGTCGTTGTCCCATTCGCGGAACTGGCCGAACTCCTGGCCCATGAACAGCAGTTGCTTGCCGGGGTGTGACCACATGTAGGCGAGCAGGGCGCGCACACCGCTCGCCTTGGCGAAGTCGTCGCCGGGCATCCGCGTCCACAGCGTGCCCTTGCCGTGCACGACCTCGTCGTGGCTGATCGGCAGCACGTAGTTCTCGCTCCACGCGTAGACCAGCGAGAACGTCATCTCGTTGTGGTGCCAGGACCGGTGGATCGGGTCGCGGCCCAGGTAGCCGAGGGTGTCGTGCATCCAGCCCATGTTCCACTTCATGGTGAAACCGAGGCCGCCGACATCGGTGCCGCGGGTGACGCCGGGCCAGGTGGTCGACTCCTCCGCGACGGTGACGACGCCAGGGTAGGCGCGGTGCACGGTGTCGTTGAGTTCCTGCAGGAAGTCGACGGCTTCCAGGTTCTCCCTGCCTCCGTAGACATTCGGCTCCCAGCCACCCTCGGGACGCGAGTAGTCCAGGTAGAGCATGGAGGCGACCGCGTCGACGCGCAGGCCGTCGATGTGGAACTCCTCGATCCAGAACGCGGCGTTGGCGACCAGGAAGTTGCGGACCTCGTTGCGGCCGAAGTCGAAAACGTAGGTGCCCCAGTCGAGTTGCTCGCCGCGGCGTGGGTCGGGGTGTTCGTAGAGCGGGGTGCCGTCGAAGCGGGCCAGCGCCCATTCGTCGCGCGGGAAGTGCGCGGGCACCCAGTCCAGCAGCACGCCGATGCCCGCGGTGTGCAGGTGGTCGACGAAGTAGCGGAAGTCGTCGGGGCTGCCGAAGCGGGAGGTGGGCGCGTAGTAGGAGGTGACCTGGTAGCCCCACGAGCCGCCGAACGGGTGCTCGGCGACCGGCAGCAGTTCGACATGGGTGAAGCCGGTCGTGCGCACGTAGTCGGCGAGCTGTTCGGCCAGTTCGCGGTAGCCGAGGCCGGGACGCCATGACCCGAGGTGCACCTCGTAGACGCTCATGGGGGAGTGGGTGGCGTCGGTGCGCGCGCGGCGGTCCAGCCACGCGCTGTCGGTCCACACGTGGTCGGCGCGGCTGACCACCGACGCCGTCGCGGGCGGCACCTCGGTCGAGAAGGCCAGTGGGTCGGCATGATCGACGACGCGGCCGTCGGCGCCGTGCACCCGGTACTTGTAGCGCGTGCCCGGCCCGACGCCGGGCACGAACACCTCCCACACCCCGGACGTACCGAGCGCGCGCATCGGCGCCGAGCTGCCGCTCCAGTGGTCGAAATCACCGAAGACGGTGACGCCGCGGGCATTCGGCGCCCACACCGCGAACGAGGTGCCGTCGACGTCGCCGTCGAGGGTGGTGTAGCGCCGCGGATGCGCGCCGAGCACCTCCCACAGCCGGGTGTGGCGGCCCTCGCCGATCAGGTGCAGATCGAACTCGCCGACGGTGGGAAGGAAGCGGTAGCCGTCGGCGGCGATCACCGTCTGGCCGCCGGGGTATTCGGTGCGCACGCGGTAATCGTCGATCTGCGGATACGGCAGGACCGCAGCGAATACGCCGTGCCCCAACGACTTCAGCGGATGCTCGGTGGCGCCGACCAGCACGGTCACTGTCTCGGCGTGCGGGCGCAGCACCCGGACCGCGGTGCCGTCGGCGTGCGGGTGCGCGCCGAGGACGGTGTGCGGGTCGGGATGGGTACCCGCCGCAAGCAGCATCAGATCGCGGCGTTTCATCTACAGCGTCCTGCGATAGGCCAGCGGTGCCCGGGCGGCGGCGGGGACGGCGGGCAACGCCAGGATGTGCGCGGGGGCGCGGGCGGGATCGAGGCGCACGAAATTTGTTTGCCCCCAGTGATATTCCTCGCCGCTGACCTCGTCGAACACCACCGGGTGGTCGTGCCATTCGCGGCCGATCGCGGGCAGGTCCAGCGAGATGTGACCCTGTTCGGCGCCGTACGGGTTCAGATTCACGATCACCAGCACCGCGTCACCGGAGATCGGATCGAACTTGGAGTACGCGAGTAGCGCGTCGTTGTCGATCGAGTGGAAGTGGATGCAGCGCAACTGCTGTAGCGCGGGGTGGGCGCGGCGGATCTCGTTGAGCCGGGTCAGCCACGGTTCCAGCGATTCGCCGCGGGCCAGCGCGCCGGCGAAATCGCGGGGCCGCAGTTCGTACTTCTCCGAGTCCAGGTATTCCTCGCTGCCTGGCCGCACCGCCTCGTGTTCGAACAGCTCGTAGCCGGAATACACACCCCACGTGGGGGACAGGGTCGCGGCGAGGACGGCGCGGATGGCGAACATGCCAGGACCGCCGTGCTGCAGGCTCTCGTGCAGGATGTCGGGGGTGTTCACGAACAGGTTCGGCCTTGCCTCGTCGGCCTTGGCGGCCAGCTCGTTGCCGAACTCGGTGAGCTCCCACTTGTAGACGCGCCAGGTGAAATACGTGTAGGACTGGCTGAAGCCGCGGCGTGCCAGCCCGTAGAGCCGGGCGGGGCGGGTGAAGGCCTCGGACAGGAAGATCACGTCGGGATCGGTGCGGCGCACCTGCGCGATCAGCCACTCCCAGAAGTCCGCGGGCTTGGTGTGCGGATTGTCGACACGGAAGATGGTGACGCCCAAGGCGATCCAGTGCCGCACGACCCGCAGCACCTCGGCGTAGAGGCCGTCGGGGTCGTTGTCGAAGTTGACCGGGTAGATGTCCTGGTACTTCTTCGGCGGGTTCTCCGCGAAGGCGATGGTGCCGTCGGGCAGGGTGGTGAACCACTCCGGGTGGGCCCGCACCCACGGGTGGTCCGGTGCGCACTGCAAGGCGAGGTCGAGTGCGACTTCCAGGCCGAGACCCTGTGCGGTGGCGACGAATTCGGTGAAATCGGCCTCCGTGCCGAGCAGGGGGTGGATCGCGTCGTGGCCGCCCTCGGCCGAGCCGATGGCCCACGGCGAACCGACATCACCCGGTTCGGTCGTGAGGGTGTTGTTGCGGCCCTTGCGATTGATCTCGCCGACCGGGTGGACCGGCGGCAGGTAGACCACGTCGAAGCCCATGCCCGCGATGCGGGGGAGTTCGCGGGCGGACGTCGCGAAGGTGCCGTGCACGGGGTCGCCGTCGGCGTCCCAGCCGCCGGTCGACCGTGGGAAGAACTCGTACCACGACCCGACCAGTGCGCGGCGGCGCTCCACCAGCACCGAGTGCTGGGCGCCGCGGGTGACCATCTCGCGCAGCGGGGTCGCGCGCAGGATCTCGGCGACCTCCTCGGAGAACGCGGGCGCGACCCTGGCGGGGAGCTGCTCGTCGCCGCGCAGGGCGGTGGCGGCGGCCCGCAGTCGTTCGAACTGCTTCTTCGGGACCAGCTGGGCGGCCCGCTCGAAGAGAGTGGCGCCGATCTCGAGGTCGTTGGCCAGGTCGGCGGCGCTCTGGCCGACCGCGAGCTTGGCCTCGACCGCCGAACGCCAGGTCGCGATCGGGTCGCTCCAGCCTTCGATGCGGAAGGTCCAGGTGCCGGGGGTGTTCGGGGTGAAGATCGCGTTGAAGACGTCCGGTTCGTAGTCGGGCGACATCCGGATGCGGGTGATGCGCGACGAGCCTGGCGCGCGGACCGCCAGCGTCGCGGCCACGGCGTCGTGGCCCTCGCGCCACACGACGGCGCGGACGGGAAACACCTCGCCCACCGCGGCCTTGGCCGGGCGTCCGCCGGGTATCGACGGGGCGATGTCATCGATGGCAATCCGGCCGGTCACCGCACAAACCTACTGCATGTGCGGCAGTCGGGGGTCGCGGGACGCGGGCCCCGTGTGCGCGGGTTCGGCGGTCGAGCCGAGGCCGGGAGCCACCGGAATCAGACGGCGCGCAAGCCCGCGAGGAGCCGGTCGAGCGCGGTGATGGTGTCGGGAAGTGCGCCGGGGTCGGCGGTGGTGGCCAGCCACAGGGCGGCCTCGTTCATCGCGCCGGAGAGGAGCTGGGTCAGCGGGGCGACCGGTTGCTCCGGGAGTATCCCGGCGTCGACCAGTGATCGCAGGGCTTCGTCCAGGTGGCGTGCCGAATTGGCCTCGTCCATCGCGCGCCATTCGTGCCAGCCGAGCACGGCGGGACCGTCGATCAGCATGATCCGCTGGACCAGGGGGTCGGCGCACGCCCGCAGGAAGGCGGCGCAGCCGGTGGTCAGCTGTGTCCACGGATCCGGCTCGGCGTCCGCGGCGGCGGCCACCTGCGCGCCGACCTCCTCCTGGACCTGGGTGAGCACCGCCTTGAACAGCTCGGCCTTGCTGTCGAAGTGGTGGTACAGCGCGCCCTTGGTGACCCCGGACGCCGACACGATCTCCGACAGGCCCACGGCCGCATAGCCTTTCGCGGCGAACAGGCGCCTGCTCTGCGTCAGCAGGACGCGCCGTGTCTCCTCCCGCTGCTGTGTCCGCGTGGTCGCCGCCATCGCCGTCCTCCCATTGACCTACCGCCGGTATGTGAACTAGTCTACGATACATACCGACGGTATGTGAAAGGGAAACGTCATGGCACTGAGCAGCTTCTACCCGGTCCTCGCCACCACCCAGATCGCGGAATCCCGCGACTTCTACACGCGCTGGTTCGGCTTCGAGGTCACCTTCGAGGCCGACTGGTACGTCAGCCTGCGCCGCCAGGGCGGCGACGGCGAACCCGCCTACGAGCTGGCCCTGCTCGACCCCACCCACCCGACCATCCCCGCCGGGTACGGCAAACCGGTCCAGGGCATCGTGCTGAACTTCGAGGTCGACAACGTCGACGCAGAATGGGAACGCCTCGTAGTCACCGGTGGCCTGCGCGCCGAACTCGAACTCCGCACCGAAGACTTCGGCCAGCGCCACTTCATCGTCGCCGACCCCTCCGGCGTCCTGATCGACGTCATCACCGAGGTCCCACCCACCCCGGAATTCGCCGCCCAGTTCACCCAGTAGACCTGCGCCGGCAAAAAGCGAGACTCCCGGCGCGACTGCGTTTTTCACCGCAGCGGCACCGGGAGTCCCCGAGCCGGGGGCAGTTACCTGCCGACCCGCCCTCTCAGGGCAGGACCTGCGGAATGACCTCGGGGTTCACGTGGCCCACGTAGCCACCGATCATGGCACCGATGAGCGCGTGGGGGAGTGTGCCGACAATGAGGCACAGCGGGTAGCCCACGCCCAACACGATCACGGACGGGATGCAGTTGACCAGGGTGACGAGCGCACCGATACCGGCACCGGCGAGGGCGCCGTTGATCACCGGGTCGGGGTTCTCGGCCTTCGGATCGGTCGCGACGTCGTGCAGCTGGGTCTCGATCACATCCGAAACCACGGGAGCGGCCACCTCCGAAACGGGGCCTTCGCCTGAAAGCTCGGCGTGCTGCGAAATCGCTGCGCCCGCCGGGGTGGCGGATCCGAACGAGAACTCGGCGATGGCGGTCTCGTAGCTGTCATCCTGGAGGGCCAACGCGGTGGCCGGCTGAGCCTGCTGGTCGGCGTGGGCATCCGCCGACGCGACACCACTTCCAGCGAAGGTGACCGCCACAACCACCGGCAGTGCACCGAGAAGAATATTGCGAGTTGAGCGCTTGAACATTAAGTACTCCCTCTCGACCTGTTGCCCCCCGACCCGGACTAATCGAACGTCGACCGGGCTATTAGTAATAGCCGTCGCGCTTTAAAGGCAACTTTTGTGATCTATTTCACATTGACAATCGGGGACCAATCCGTTTTGAGAACTGGTGAGAACGTCGGTAACTCCCCAACCGCTTCCCAGCCACCGCGCACCCAACGCAAGTCCGACAGCCAACCTCCGAGCTCCCGGGCGACACGCTGAATTCGCGGGGAGGCGGTAGGGTCTCGGGGGGTGAAGGCACTTCGTCGGTTCACTGTCCGTGCCCATCTGCCGGAGCGGCTCGCCGCGCTGGGTGAGTTGTCGACGAACCTGCGGTGGTCGTGGCACGGCCCCACGCAGGATCTGTTCGCCGAACTCGACCCGGAGTTGTGGCGTGCCGTCGGTCAGGACCCGGTGCGGATGCTGGGGGAGGTGCCCGCCGAGCGGCTCGACGAGCTCGCCGCCGATCCCGCCTATATCGCCCGTGTCGACGCGGCGGCGGCCGGTCTGCGGGATTACCTGACCCGGCCGCGCTGGTTCCAGGAGCAGACCGGAACCGACGTGTCCGGCATCGCCTACTTCTCGATGGAGTTCGGCGTCACCGAGGTGCTGCCGAACTATTCCGGTGGTCTCGGCATCCTCGCCGGTGATCACCTCAAGGCCGCGTCCGATCTGGGGCTGCCGCTGATCGGCGTCGGACTGCTGTACCGCTCCGGGTATTTCCGGCAGTCGCTGTCGGCCGACGGCTGGCAGATGGAGCACTATCCGGCACTGGATCCGCAGGGATTGCCGTTGCGGTTGCTCACCAGCGACGGGTCGCCGGTGCTGATCCATGTCGGCATGCCGGAGGGCCGGGTGCTGCGGGCCAGGGTGTGGATCGCCCAGGTCGGCCGGATTCCATTGCTGCTGCTCGATTCCGATATCGCCGAGAACGATCCGGAATTGCGCGCGGTCACCGACCGGCTCTACGGCGGCGACCAGGATCACCGGATCAAGCAGGAGATCCTGGCGGGTATCGGCGGTGTCCGCGCGGTGCGCGCTTATACCCGTGCTAACGGCCTGCCCGATCCCGATGTCTTCCATATGAACGAGGGCCACGCCGGTTTCCTCGGGGTCGAGCGCATCCGCGAATTCATCGCGGACGGACTGGATTTCGACACCGCACTGGCCGCGGTGCGGGCGGGCACCGTCTTCACCACACACACCCCGGTGCCCGCGGGCATCGACCGGTTCCCGATGCCGCTGGTGCGCCGCTACTTCGGTGGCGCGCACGGCGAATCCGAATCCGCCTTGCTGCCAGGGCTTTCCATCGACCGGATCCTCGCCTTCGGCCGTGAGTCCGATCCGTCGGTGTTCAACATGGCGCACATGGGTCTGCGGATGGCGCAGCGCGCCAACGGCGTGTCGAAACTGCACGGCGAGGTCAGCCGGGAGATGTTCGCCGGGCTGTGGCCGGGCTTCGACGCGTCCGAGGTGCCGATCGGCTCGGTCACCAACGGCGTGCACGCGCCGACCTGGGCGGCGCGGGAATGGATCGACAAGGCCCGCGAGCTCGTCGGCCCCGAACTGGTCGAGGAGGCGCGGGGCTGGGAGAAGCTCAGCGACGTCGACCTCGGGCAGCTGTGGTCGACGCGAAACACCTTGCGCGGTGTGCTGATCGACGAGGTACGCCGCAGGCTGCGCGCCTCCTGGCACCAGCGCGGCGCGGCCGACGCCGAACTGGCCTGGATCGACGACGTCTTCGACCCGAATGTGCTCACCGTCGGCTTCGCCCGCCGCGTGCCCACCTACAAGCGCCTCACCCTGATGCTGCGCGATCCGGAACGGCTGCGCGCGCTGCTGCTCGATCCGCAGCGTCCGGTGCAGCTGGTGGTCGCAGGCAAGAGCCACCCCGCCGACGACGGTGGCAAGGCGCTGATCCAGCAGGTCGTCCGCTTCGCCGACGATCCCGCGGTGCGGCATCGCATCGTCTTCCTGCCCGACTACGACATGTCGATGGCCCGCTACCTGTACTGGGGTTGCGATGTGTGGCTGAACAATCCGCTGCGCCCGCTCGAGGCGTGCGGTACCTCCGGCATGAAGTCCGCGCTCAACGGCGGGCTGAACCTGTCCATCCGCGACGGCTGGTGGGACGAGATGTACGACGGCGAGAACGGCTGGGGCATCCCCACCGCCGACGGCGTCCGCGACGAGCACCGTCGCGACGATCTCGAGGCCTCGGCACTGTACGAGCTCGTCGAGCGCACCGTCGCGCCCCGCTTCTACGATCGCGACGCCGCCGGTGTCCCGGTCCGCTGGACCGAGATGGTGCGCCATACCCTGCAGACCACCAGCCCGCAGGTGCTGGCCTCGCGCATGGTGCGCGACTACGCCGAGCAGTACTACGGTCCCGCGGCCGCGGCGTTCGGCCGGGCCGCCGCCGACAAGTTCGCCGGCGCCGCGCAGGTCGCCGAGTACCGCAAGCGGGTCGACGCGGCGTGGCCGTCGGTGCGGGTGGTGCAGGTCGACAGCTCCGGACTGCCCGACACCCCGGTGATCGGCGCGGAACTGTCGCTGCGCGCGCGCGTCGAACTCGGCGGGCTCGCGCCCTCGGATGTCGTGGTGCAGGCCGTGCTCGGGCGGGTGTCGCCGACCGACGACCTGTCCGACACCACCGTCATCGAGATGGCGCACACCGGCACCGACGACGGAACCCACCTGTACTCCGTGCAGTCCCCGGTCCCGCTGTCCGGCGCGGTCGGCTACACCGTGCGGGTGCTGCCGCACAACGCGCTGCTGGCCTCCGACGCCGAGCTGGGGTTGGTGGCCGTAGCGGGAGCGTGACCTGCACCGCGACGGCAGCGGTGAGTTCTTCGATTCAGTGAACTTTCCGCTACCGTTCCTGGGTCGTTCTTCTTTGAATTCTTGAAACGCGGACTGGAGTGTCATGGCCGGCGATGTCGCAACTCGTGCCCGAGGGCGCCTCGACAGATACTTCGGTGTCACGTCGAGCGGGTCCACCTTCAAGCGCGAGGCGATGGCGGGCACGGTCACGTTCCTGGCGATGTCGTATGTCCTGGCGGTGAATCCGTCGATCCTCGGTGACGAGGGCGCGCTGGGCGACAAGGGCATCCCGATGCAGGCGGTGTTCACCGCGACGGCGGTGGCCGCGGTCTTCGGCACACTCGTCATGGGCATCTGGGCGAAGTACCCGATCGCGCTCGCGCCGGGCATGGGCCTCAACGCGTTCTTCGCCTACACGGTGGTGCTCAGCATGGGCATCCCGTGGCAGGTGGCACTGTCGGGCACGTTGCTCTCGGGCATCATCTTCTTCATTCTCGCGGTGACCAAGGTCCGCGAACGGATCCTCAACGCGATCCCGTTGCAGATGAAGTTCGCGGTCGGCGCCGGCATCGGTTTGTTCGTCGCATTTCTCGGTCTGAAGAACGCGGGCATCGTCGTCAACAGCGACGCGACGCTGGTCGCCCTGGGCGACTTCACCAAGGGCACCACCCTGCTCGCGCTGTTCGGCCTCGTGGTCACGGTGATCTTCCTGGTGATCGGCTGGCACGCCGCGGTGCTCTACGGCATCGTCGCGACCACGATCCTCGGCATGGTGACCGGGCTGGTCGGCGTGCCGGACGGCATCGCCGAGCTGCCCAAGGGCCTGGATCAGACCTTCGGCCAGGCGATCATCCACCTGCCCGACGCCTTCACCGCGCAGATGATCGTCGTCGTGCTCACCATGCTGTTCGTCGACTTCTTCGACGCCTCGGGCACGCTGATCGGCGTCGCCAACCAGGCGGGCCTGCTGAACAAGGACGGCACGCTGCCGCGCGCGGCGAGTGCGCTGGCGGCCGACTCGGTCGGCACCACGGCGGGCGCGATCATCGGCACCTCGACCACCACCGCCTATGTGGAATCGACCGCGGGTGTGTCGGCGGGCGGCCGGACCGGCCTCACGGCGGTGACGACAGCGGGCTGGTTCCTGCTCGCGATGTTCTGCTATCCGGTGTTCTCGGTGATCGCCGGATCTGCCGAGGTCACCGCGCCCGCGCTGATCGTGGTCGGCGTGCTGATGGCGCGTGCGCTCGGCGATATCGACTGGCAGCACCTCGAATACTCGGTGCCGGCGTTCCTCACCGTGATCATGATGCCGCTGACCTATTCGATCGCCAACGGATTGGCGATGGGCATGATCTTCTACCCGGTGGTGATGGTCGCCAGGGGCCGGATCAAGGAAGTGCATCCGGCCATGTGGGGGTTGATGGTGCTCTTCCTCGGGTACTTCTTCTTCCTCGTCGAGTAGGTGTTCGCACCATAGGTATGCCTATACTTAGGCTAGCCTAGCCAAGCTTGAAGGAGATTTACCTATGAAGCGCTCGCTCGTTGCCGCGTCGATGGCGGTTGCCACCATCTTCGCGCCGGTCACCGCTGCCGTCGTCGCCACCGCTCCCGCCGCGATCGCCGCCCCGGCGACGCCGTCGGCCGGTCAGCTCCAGGGCAAGCTGCAGGCGGCCATGAACGGTTCCTCGGCCGAGCTCGAGTCGGGCAACGCCGGTGGCCTCTCGGTCGTCCGCGACACCGTCAACCGCATCCCCGGTTACAGCTGGGATGTCTCGGGTCCGGTGACCGTGGACGGCGACACCCTGTCGGCCACCCTGAACAGCCGCCTCGGTGACTACAGCTTCCCGATCCCGGTGACCTGGAAGGACATCGACGGCACCTGGAAGCTGTCGCAGGAGTCGGAGAGCACGCTGGTCAGCTACGCGACCATGGCGTGGTGAGCTGAGTTCTTTCATCTGGAAAGGCCGTCCCGGGCGGGGCGGCCTTTTCGCTGTTTTGTGAGCAGGGTCACAGAACTGTGGGGAACGGCGTGAAATAGTTGACCCGGGACCCAGGTTGTGACCGGAAGAGGCAATCGGACTGCGGTCCGGTTGCGGGCATGTATCGAATCGCAGATGAGGAAACGATGACCGACACCGCTACCCGCACCACTCCCACCACCGACGAGGTCAACGCGCTCGGCATCGGACTGCTGGTGCTCCGCGTCGGCTTCGGCGGCCTGATGGCCGCCTACGGCGCCCAGAAGTTGTTCGGCTGGTTCAACGGTATGGGCTGGCAGGCCACCACCGACGGCTTCGAGGCGATGGGCTACAACCCGGGCGTGGTCTTCGGAACACTGGCCGGACTCAGCGAACTGGTCGGCGGCCTGCTGCTGGTCTTCGGGCTCTTCACCCCGCTCGCCGCGGCCATCGTCGTCGGCACGATGATCAACGCGATCAACGTGCTGTGGAGCGGCGGCCTGTTCCCGGAGGATCCGTCGGTGACCGGCTTCTCCAGCCCGCTGGTCTACGCGATCGCCGCCGCCGCGCTGGCCTTCACCGGACCGGGCCGCTTCTCGCTCGATGCAGGCCGCCCGTGGGCGCGCCAGGGCGTCGTGTGGGGTGCCGCGGCCATCGGCGTCGCCGTCGTCGCCGCGGTGCTGACCCTGATCCTCAAGGCAGCGCTCTGAGCTAGCCGAGACAGCGGCGCGGTAACCGGAATCCGGTTGCCGCGCCGTTTTTGCCTGCACCTCGTGTCGCCCGGCCGGTTACCGGTTCGGCACGGTCTGGTTCTGCGATCCCCTGTGCGTCGCCTCCTCACAGCCCGGTATCGCCTTGCGCGCCTCATCCAGTTCCGGTGTGGGAGCCTCCTGCTGCCTCAGTTCCCTCCCGCGCGTACCGCCTCGGGCGAGTACCTGCTGGAAGCCGTCGAGAGCGGCGGTCAGTTCGGCGGCGGAGGTGGCGGAACGTAACCGGGTGGCGCTGTCGGCCAGCTCCGTCGCGGTCTGGCGCGTTGCGGCGAGGACTTCCTCCGCGTTGCCCGTGGTCTCGCCGTTCGGCGGCTCACCCAGTTCCTCGCTCTCCTCGGCCAGTTCGTCGAACAGGCGTGCCATCTCCGTGGCGACGTCGGCGAGTTGCGTCTGCGTGGCAGGCCCCGTCGACTCCAGTATTCGGCGGGCCAGTTCGTGCATCCGGGCCTGGTACCGGATCGTGATCTCGCATTCCGACCGGACGTAGTCGTCGAGGCCGACCGCGTCGGTGCCGCTGCCGCAGCCACCCAGCGCGACCGAGACGATCGCCAGCACCGTCACGAGTCCGGTCCGCAGTCTCCTTCGGCGAGCGGGACCTTTCACGCCCTGCGGCGGTCCCGAAACACCAAGGTGCACAATAGAATCCAACATATCGATACCTCCGTCTCATCCGGTGCCATCGGGAGGAATCGGGAGCCCTTCGCAGACCTGCAGGTAGCCGATCTCCGGCGAAACCCACTCTCGCCACTGCTTGCGGCTCATGTTGTGCGACAGCTTCCCGCAGAGGTCGTCGTGCCAGGACGACGGTCCGGGCCACAACCAGGCGGTGACGGTCTCCTCCGGATCGATGTCGAGTGACAGGACTCGGCGATCATCGGCGCTGAGCATCACCCGAGCGACATCGTCGGTGCCGCTGGTGAGCGGGTCGCCGATCGACGCGCCGCTCGCGGCGTCCCAGAAACGCAGGGTGCGATCCATGCTGCCGGAGACGACCATCCGGCCGTCGGCACTGATCGCGACACCACCGACGGCGTCCGAGTGGCCGTGCATCGGCTCGCCGATCGGGTCGCCGGAGGGGACCGTCCAGCGGCGCAGCGTCGTGGCGCCGCCGACCACGAGGAAGTCGCCGCGTCCGCTGACCGCCAGGCTGCTCGAAATCTCAGGGCCGATGACCGGGGCGCTCACCAGTTCGCGCGTAGCCGTATCCCACGTGCGCAGGGCATAGGCGCTCAACGAGATGACCTGGCGTCCGTCCTGGCCGAACGCGACGTAGCTGACCCTTGTCTCGTGCCCGCCGAGTCCCGCGATGTGCTCGCCGGTCGCCGCGTCCCACAGGTGGACGACCTTGTCGTCGCCGCCGCCGGCGACCACCTTCCCGTCCGGGCTGAACCCCAAACTCCAGATCTCGCCCTCGAATCCGCGCAGCGGCGCGCCGATGGCGTCGCCCCGCTCCGCGTCCCACAGGCGGATCTCGTTGTCCGCGCTCTCGGACACGATTCGCCGCCCGTCCTGGCTGAAGGCGAGCTTGCGAATCCAGGATCCGTGGCCGGTCAGAACTCGGATCGGCGTGCTCGACGCCGCATCCCAGATGACGATGCTCCTGTCCTGGCCCCCGGACGCGATCCGGCGTCCGTCGGAGCTGACGGTCGCGACCCGGACTGGGCCGACGTGCCTGCGCAGCGGCGCGCCGATGGCCCGCCCGGTGTCGGTCTCGAACTGCCAGAGCGTGCCGTCGCGATAGCCGGCCACCATCCGGCGGCTGTCCGGTGCGAACGCCACGCTGGCCGGGATCGGTAGGCCATCCGTGCCCGGCGGTCCGGTGACCCGGTGCCCGCCGGAGGTGTGGGTGCCGGTGTGCCAGATCCGTGCCGTCCCGTCGAGGCTGCCCGAGAGCAGGCGGCTGTCGTCCCGGCTGAACGCCAGGCTGGTCACCCAGCCGGTGTGCCCGGTGGCGTACCCGCGCGGCGCACGAGACTCGGTGTCCCACAAGTGGATCGTGGCACCGATGCCGCCGGCCGCGAGCCGGCGCCCGTCGGTGCTGAACGCGACCGCCGAGCCGGTATGGCGTCCGTCGTTGGGCAGCGGATCGCCTGCGCTGCCGGTGGCCGGATCGAACAACCGGACCTGCCCGCCCTGGTCGGCGATCGCGACGTGCCGGTTGTCCGGGCTGAACGCGACCGAAGTCACCGTCTCGCCCACATCGATGGGCGGGCCGATCGGCGCCTGGTCGACCGTGTTCCATATCCGCAGCGAATTGTCCGCACTGCCGGACACGACACGGCGCCCGTCCGGACTGAACGTCACCGCATCGACCCGTGCGCTGTGATCGCTCATCGGCGCGCCCACCTGCTGCCTGGTCTCGGCGTTCCAGATCCGCACGGTCTTGTCCAGGCCACCGGACACCACCTGGGCTCCGTCCGCGCTGAACGCCACGCTGCGAACGAGGCCTTCGTGGCCGGTGAATTCGCCGATCATCGCGTGCGACTCCGCGTCCCACAGCCGCATCCCCGTTCCGCCGGAGACGATGCGGCGCCCGTCCGGACTGAAGGCAACGCTCGTCGTGAGCAGCGGGCTCTTGAACGGTTCACCGATCAGCCGTCCGGTGTCGGCGTCCCACAGCCGGATCTGCGCGCCGCCAGCCACGATGCGGCGGCCGTCCGGACTGATCGCTACGCTCCAGACCAGGTCGAGGTCACTGAGGGCGGCCATGGCCTCAGGCTGAATCGCCATGCCGGAGAGGAACGGATCGCCAACCCGGATGATCTTGCTCGTATCGGCCAGCCGCTTCAGCGTCCGGAGCAGGACACCGGGGTCAGCCGCCCCGAGCCGTTCGGACGCGAGTGCCTGCAGGATCGCCCGCTCGTCGTCGCGTGCCTTCGATCCGCTGAGTATCGAGTCGGACTCGGCGGCCAACCGTAGCGCCACCGCCGTGTCGCGCTGGCGTATCGCCTCATTGCGCTGGTCCAGCGCCTCACGTCGTTGCGTCACCGCGAACACCGCGGCGAGGAGAGCCATGACAGTGAGGATGACGAGACCGGCGATGGCCGCACGCCGCAGCCGACGGAAGCGGCGCAGCTCGCGGCGGTCTTCACTGACCAGCTCGTCCTTGTCCTTGCCGTGGATCGGCGCGGCCAGATCGGTGACCTTCTCCCGGAACAACGGGGCCGCCGGGTCCCACGGCGCATCGTCGCTCACGTCGACGTAGAGCGGCTCCGTGGGCAGCGCACCCGGCCTCGTCAGCGCGGGCGGCGCGGCATCGGACCGATCAGGATCGAACCGTCCGGTGTCCTCGTCCCAGCTCAGCCGCCCGCCGGCGAGGACGAACAGCAGCCGATCCGAACCGCGGCAGGCCAACCAGTGGGCTACTTCCCGGTCGACCCATTTCGATATCGCCGCGTCCGGGGAGAGCACCACGATGAGGTACCTGGCGCGGTCCATCGCCGCGGCGACTTTGCCCCACAGGTCCGGACAGGCGGTCAGATCGGTGGCATCGCGGAACACGCGCAGCGCACGTAAGTGACCCATCCGTCGGCCGATGCGGTGCAGACCCTTCTGAATCCCGGCGGCGACCTGTCGATCAGGGCGGTGCGTGTAGGAGATGAAGGCGTCGTAGGCGAACGACTCCCGAGGCGGCGATAGTTGCGCCTCGAGCTGAGTAGACACGGTCCTCTCCCTGTCCAGAGTCGGTTCCTGGCCTGGGCGGATCCAGGATCATCGAAGTCTGCCGCCGGGGCAGAGGGATGTCGTGCGTATCGGACTACTCGATTCCGCGCCCCGACGACTGCCGGCTGATCCCGCGCAGTAGATAGTCGACTCGCCGATTGGTCATCGGTCGGATGCCTGTCGTTCCACGCAGTGCGCGTGCCTGTCGACGGCACCGATTACCCTCGTCGGCGGCGCCTGTCGACGCGGCGCCGCGCATGGTCCGCGTATCGAAGAGGAGAGCTGCGATGAAGGCTTACGACCTGGGTTTCGGAGATTCGGCGGACAAACTGGCCGAGACGCCCGGCGGTGAACCGCTGACTCTCGACGCGCCGGTGCGCGCGGGCTGGATCGGCAGCGAGGGGCCCGCGATCGACCCGGCGACCTGGCCGCGCGGACCGGTCACCGGACTGCCGATGATGCACGCGCTCACCCTGCGTCTGCCCGCCGACTTCCAGCGCCGCGGCTCCGGCTTCCCCGCGATCGCCTTCTTCCAGGGTGAGGGCCAGTTCGCCGACGCGACCAACCCGATCGAGCCCGACGCGGACTCCGACGACCCGGTCGCCCGCGACCTGGTCGCCACCCGCCTGCACGCCCAGTTGCAGCTGCTGCACGACGAGATCGGCGGCGTGTTCGCCCTGATCTGGCTGACCGAAGCGGAATTCGCGGGCGGCCCCGTCGCCCCGCCCGCCGATGTGCGCCTGCCCGGTTCCCCTGTCGCGAGCGACGAGGGCCGCAACGCCTGGGACGACATGCACCCCACCGTCGGCGTCTGGCTCGCCGAACGCACCGCCGACCCCAATATCGGCATCCCCCCGGTCGAATACGAACCGAACACCCGCTACCAGGACCCCCTCACCGAGGACTCCGGCTGGAACCCCTGGGCCGAGCCCCTCTTCGGCCGCTCCCACCTCGGCGGCACCGCCTTCCCCGTCCAGGCCCTCCCCGAAGGACTGACCCCGTACTACCTGGAGATCGAGGAAGTCGCAGGCATGAACTTCGGCGGCGGCAACGCCCAACTCGATTTGGAGTCAGGCGTTTTCGACTGGTCCTGCGGGTAGGACTACACGAGCGAGTCGAGTCAAGCGGGAGGTTCGCTGAACAATATCTCCGCTTCAGTGAAGAGCCGTATGCACTGCTCGTATAGCGCATCGGATTCAGTGAGTACGGCGAGGCTGCTGGTGGCGCGCGCTTGTCCGATCAGGGAGTTTCCAGCGCCGAGTCGATCGCCGAGTTCCCTGAAGATCGTCACGGCTTGTCCGAACGACTGGATGGCGGCTGAGTACTCGCCTAATAGTCGCGCGACCTCGCCACGGAGCTGGAGAGTCCGAGCATAGTCGATTTGTTGTCGAAACTCCTCGCTGGAGATAGCGTCATTTGTGCCCGATTGGTCGGGTGACCTATCACTGCTTGCGAGTTGTAGCCAAAACCCAACAGCGTCTGCGAGTGGAGATTCGGTTGCGGACTCGTTGAGCGATTCGATTTCTGAGGCGAAAATTATTTCGTCAGCGGCCGAATCAAACCATTTGCGTGCCGACTCGGCATCCGCGAATCTTTTCGGTAGTACGTTGAGGAGGTCGCTGCTTTCATCTGCCACGGTCATCACCGATGCTACCCACATCGTCATCGTCAGGTGTGAGATCCACCGTGACCAGCTGCCCGCGAACTCCGATGACCAGTTGGCCTGCAAACGCTCGCGTGCGAATCCGAGAAACAGGTCATGAAATTTGTAGCGCGCGTGTGGGATGGGAGTCAGCATGCCGTGAGCGGCCAAATCGACGAGGCCGAGTTTTATCTGGACAGGATTCCGGCTGATTAGTGAGGCAATCGAGTATGCGTCGAAGTCGGGTCCTGGGTGGAGAGCGCAGGCGCGTAGTAAGCTTCGTGCCGGGTCGGGTAAAGCCTCATAGGACACCCTGAAAGCTGTGGAGACCGCGCTCCCGAGGTCAGGGACCTCGTCGTATGGATGGTCAGCGTCGGACATAAGGGCGCTGAGATCACCGGCAGTCATTCCGTGATGGAGCTTTGCGCCGATGCTCTGAAGCGCGAGGGGTAGGTAGCCGCATAGCCGCGCCAGATCGGTGAATGCAGGATCGACCTCTTCGGGATAATCGGAGATCGACTTGTCGGCGATTCCATGGTGCGCAATCTGACGAAGCAGGCCTTCAGCTGAGCGTGCGCTCAAGACATTCAGGTCGATGCGAATCGTCGACGGCAGCCGGTCGAGTGGGTGTCGACTAGTGATCAGTGTGCAGCATTGAGCATCACTGCCTGGGAGCAGCGGCTCGACTTGCGCGGCATCGCGTACATTATCGAACAATAGCAGCGCGCGCCGATCGGCCAGCCATGACCGCCAGCGGGCAGATCTGGCCTCAATTGTTGCGGGGATCGAGGGTTCGTCGAACCCGGCTTCTTGTAGCAACTCGCCGAGAATGCGGTAAGGATCCCTTGGCTCGCGATCAGGTGTGAATCCATGAAAATCGATCTCTAAGCGGGCATCAGAAAATTCATCAATTAGTTCGGCTGCTACGGCGCGGGCGAAGGCGGTCTTGCCAACTCCGCCCATGCCTAGGATGGTGGACAGCACATACCGGCGACCGGCGGGCCGGGTCGCTTTGACATGGCTGATCATGCGCTCGAATTCCCGGTCGCGGCCGAACAATTCTGGCGGGGGGAGGACTGTTGACAGACGTGTCGACGGCCTGGCCGCACCAAAGTTGTTGACGGTGAACGACCCTTGGCCGAGATTGTTCTGTTGCGAGTTGCCGGTTGCCTCGGCGTCGACAGCCCCGTGCGGCCTATTGCTCGGGGCGGACAATGTTGGTCACTTGAAAGGTGCCCTGGCCCTGGTTGTTCTGCTGCGAGTTGTCGTAGGACTGCGCGTTGACCTGGCCCTGGCCACTGGCGATTTGTCCCGCCTGGTGCACCATCGCCCGGATTTCGGTCGCCAGCTCGGGATCGGCTTCCAGTAGTTCGCCGATCCGTCCGCGCAAGGCGTCCTGCGCCTGCGAGTCACCGAGATCCGCAACGGCGCGATCGATGGCGGGCGGCGGAGTTTCGTCGGCCGGGCGGGTCCCGAAGACGCGTTGCAGGATCCGGCGACCCCAATTCGCCGTGTCCTCGGCGGCCTGATCCTGCACCCTTGTCAGCACATTGGCGCCATAGGCTCCCAGCGCAGCGGTCACGAATGGCCACGCCTCGTTGACCAGCTCGACAGCCATGCCGCCCTCCTTTCCGGGGCCTCCACCTGGCCCACGCTCGACGGATTCCAATGTAGCCGCGCCGTTCGTCGGACGTTGGCGGCAATTGACAGAAAGTGCTCGACCGGTGAGTTTTTCGTGTCGGAAGCTCCGGGCGAGGCTGGGTCTCTATCCGGCCAAAGTTGCCGCATCGAGCGACAACCCTAGGGTTGTCTTGTGTGACTAGGCTAGGATAGAACATACTGATGACGAAGCGGAGCGAGCTCATCAAGAAGATCGCCGAGGCCGCAAGAACCGGCGATGTCACCTGGGAGCTCGCCCGTGAAGGCGGTAACCACTCCGTCTTCAAGCTCGGCGGGAAACAGATTCCCATCGGGCGCCATGCCGAGATCGACGACCGCCTCGCCGTTACGATCTACAAGCAGTGCGAGGAAGTGCTCGGGAAAGGATGGTGGCGGAAGTGACCTACACTGCCCGCGTCGAGCGGGGCGAGCGGTATTGGCTCGTCCACATCCTCGAAATTGATCAGTGGACCCAGGCTCGCACCTTGCAGGAGGTCGAGCCGATGGCTCGCGATCTCATCGGGGTCATGCAGGAAGTGCCGATCGACTCTTTCGATCTGACAGTCCAGGTGAATCTGCCTGAAGCCGCGCGGGAGAAGTGGGAGCGGTCCAAGCGGATTCTCGGTCAGATAGATGAGCTGAAGGCGGCGGGCGCTGCGGCAGCCGCGGCCCCGCGCAGACTCTTGCCGAAGCCGGGCTGTCGCAGCGCGAGATCGGACTTGCGCTGGGTGTTTCGCATCAGCGGGCAGCCCAGCTCGTCAATCGCAAGGCGTCGTAGCGATCGCCTGCTGTCGGCGGGGCTCAGTCGACGGCTGCCGGGCGGTTGTCGTCGGGGTGTGTGCCGTCGGTGATCCAGGGCAGGAGTTCGATCGCTGGGGCGGGTGAAACCTGTTCGGCGGTAGGGGGATTGATGATGATCGGTGCTATCGGCTCGGGCTGTTGTGGTGCGGAGCGGACCAGGCGGACCATGCCGGTCAGCACGATCAGGTAGATGACGACGTAGATGTTCATCATGATCTGGGCGCCCGGCCACCACGGGGGTAGGAGGAAGGTGCCGACGCTGACCCAGGTGGGGGTGTAGGTGTAGGTCCAGGCGGCGATGGCGATGTAGAGGGCGCCTGCGGCAAGCCACCAGCGGCCTCGGGATTGGGCGCGATGGATCAGGTAGACCATCAGGGGGACGAACCAGACCCAGTGGTGGCCCCAGGAGTAGGGGGAGACCGCGCAGGCGGTGAGGCCGCCGAGGGTGACCGACAGCAGCGGTTCGCCGCGGCGCGCGAGCGCGGCCGCGAGCCACAGCGCGACGAGCGCGACCGGGAGCGCGATGAGCAGCCACAGCCAGACCGGGGCGGGCCCGTGGGTGAGATGGGCGACGAGGCCGCGCAGGGACTGGTTGGCGGCGTGGACGTCGGGGGCGATGCGGCTGGACTGGAAGAACGTCGAGGTCCAGTACTGATAGGAATCGCGGGGCAGGACCAGGGCGGTCAGGCCGATCGACGCGACGAAGGTAAGGGCCGCGGTGGCCGCGGCACGCCACCGTCGCTGCGCCAGGTACTGGGCGACGAAGTAGAGCGGCGTCAGTTTGATGCCCGCGGCGATGCCGACGCCGACGCCGCGCAGCTTGCTGTTCCCGGCGCGGGAGAAGTCCCACAGCACGAGCAGCATGAGCCACAGGTTGATCTGCCCGTAGTAGAGGGTGGTGCGGACGGGCTCGGCGAAGACGCAGGCCAGCGTGATCAGCGCACTGACGACGGCTAGGCGCGGCGTCACCCGGTAGCCGAGCATCCGCCAGCTCTGCAGCACGCAGCCGAACAGCACCGCGAGATTGAGCACCAGCCAGGTCGTGGTGACGTGCGCCCAGGGCACCAGCATGAGCGGCAGGAACGCCAGCGCCGAGAACGGCGTGTAGGTGTAGAGGAGTCCGTAGTGCGTCGGCTCGATGTAGAGCGCCCGATCGTGCAGCACCCGCCAGCCACCGTCGCGGTAGATGTGGACGTCGAGGCCACCGACGAGAATGCCGCCATCGTTCATCCACGGGTCCATGGTGGTGAACAGCAGCGTCACCCCGAGGACGGCGGTACCGAGTAACAGGAGGAGCGTCGAGACGGTGCGCGGGAGTGCTGCGCGTCGAGATTTCTCCACCACGGCCGTGCTACCGGCCGGCTCGCATCGTATGCACGCCTAAGAACCTACCGCCCGTCCACTACGCCGCCGCGCTCCGGCCCGTCGTTGGTAGGAGATCCCTATGAACCAAGGCGGCGAACCGATCTCGGTGACGCCGATCATGCGGCCGGTTGCAGGACCAGCATGGTGTCGGCGCCGTGGTGGAATTCGTAACGGGTCTTGCGCAGGGCGGTGGGGATGCCCTTGTCGTGTAGTTCGGTTCTGAGGTGGTCGATCAGGTCGTCCAGTGGGGCGCCGGTGTAGTCGAGCAGTGGGTAGAGCCTGGCCTCGCCCTCGGTGACGCGGGACAGTTCGAGCAGGGCGGAGAGGTGGAAGTCGGCGTCGAGGCGGTCGGCGTAGCTGAACAGCAGGTGCGAGCTGAGGGCGAGGTCGAAGGACCCGTCGGGGAAGGGGAGTTCGGGCAGGCTCGCCGCGATGTAGCGGTGCGGTTCGGCGCGCACGTCGTCGGCGAAGCGGCGGGCCGCACCGCGCCGGATCGCGGCGTGGCCCGCAGGGGAGCCGTACCAGTCCCAGCGGTAGCGGTGCGCGTTGGCGGCGGCCCAGGCCACGGCGCGGTCGTTCTCGGTGACCGCGTCGACGGATAGTTCTGTGATCGAGCGCGCGTAGATCGGATCGACCGCGGTGACCGCGGCACCCAGCGTGCTGGCCTCGGCGGTGAAACTCGCTGCGCCGCCGGGACAATCGAGAATTCGGCGACCGGTGAGATCGTCGTCGGACAGGTGAAACATCGCGCGGTACTCG
The DNA here is from genome assembly GCF_053608525.1 of Nocardia sp. NPDC055029. Lineage (NCBI taxonomy): Bacteria > Bacillati > Actinomycetota > Actinomycetes > Mycobacteriales > Nocardiaceae > Nocardia > Nocardia sp. NPDC055029. Next base: position 2,321 of record NZ_JBSGVQ010000062.1, on the reverse strand, counting down.
GCCAAAGATCTTGCGCTGACCAGAAATTCACCGAGTACCTCGCCATCGGCGTGGTGCTTCATCACCCCACGTTCTCACGACTTGCGTTCGCCCGGTAGTGAATTCACTGGTGTGGTCATTCTGATTGCAAGACTCGATGTAAAAGTCCCTCAGCTCAGGCCGACGCGGTGAGCCTGCGCAGCGCCTTGGCGACCACCTCGGGATCGGTGGTCTCCCAGTACGGCGGCAGCGATGCGCGCAGGTAGCTGCCGTAGCGGGCGGTGGCCAGGCGCGAATCGAGGATCGCGACAACGCCGCGATCGTCGACGCTGCGCAGCAGCCGACCGGTGCCCTGGGCCAGCAGCAATGCCGCGTGGTTGGCCGCCACCGTCATGAAGCCGTTGCCGCCCCGCGATTCCACCGCGCGCTGGCGTGCGGTGAGCAGCGGATCGTCCGGGCGGGGGAACGGAATACGGTCGAGGATGACCAGACTCAGCGACGGGCCGGGCACGTCGACGCCCTGCCACAGCGTGAGCGTGCCGAACAGCGAGGTCGCCGGGTCGTCGGCGAACTTGCGGACCAGCGCGCCCATCGAATCCTCGCCCTGGCACAGCACCGGCGTGTCGAGTCGTTCGCGCAGCGCCTCGGTCGCTGCCTTGGCGGCGCGCATCGAGGAGAACAGGCCGAGCGTGCGTCCGCCCGCGGAGGTGATGAGCTGCTCTATCTCGTCGAGATAGGCGGGGGACAGGCCGTCGCGACCTGGCGCGGGCAGGTGCTTGGCGACATAGAGGATGCCGGACTTGGCGTGGTCGAACGGGGAGCCGACGTCGAGGGAACTCCAGCGCACCGATTCGAGGTCGGCAGGCGCCGTCGCGCCGTTGGCCATGGCCGGGTCGACCTTGCCGCCCTGCTGTGACGGCAGTCCCCAGGTGATCGCCAGCCCGTCGAACGAGCCGCCGATCTGCAGCGTCGCCGAGGTGAGCACCACGGTCGCGGTGCCGAACAGCCTGCTGCGCAACAAGCCACCCACCGACAGTGGCGCCATCCGCAACGTGCGGCGCGCGACACCGCGGATCTCGTCGGCCGACAACCAGATGACGTCGCGGCGCGCGGCCGGATCGGCCTCCTCGAACGCGGTGAGCGCGCGTACCGCCGCGTCGTGCACGTCGTCGATCGCGGCGACCGCCATCGTTCGGGCGGCGGCGTTGTCGGGGTCGTCGGTGGCTTTGACACTGCCCTGCGGCGCGATGGCGGTGCGCGCGTTCCAGGCGGCGTCGCGGACCAGCGCGAGCACGGGGGCGATGCCGTCGGGCAGCTGGTCCCAGCGGCCCGCCGGCATGTCTTCGAGTGCCTCGTGGAACGCCTCGGCGGCACCTTCGAGCCGGTCGACCTCGCGGTCGTCGATCAGCTTGGTGCAGCGGCGGGCGGCGGCGCTGATCGCGGTCGCGGCGAGTTCGGCGGTCGCGACCCCGGTGACCCGGTCGACCAGTTCGTGCGCCTCGTCGATCACCACGACATCGTGTTCGGGCAGCACCTGGATGCCGCTGATCGCGTCGATGGCCAGCAGGGCGTGATTGGTGACCACCACGTCGGACTGCGCCGATTCCGCGCGCGCCTTCTCGGCGAAGCAGTCCTGGCCGAACTGGCAGCGGGTCTTGCCGAGGCACTCGCGCGAGGACACGCTGACCTGGCGCCAGGCCCGGTCGCTCACGCCGGGCGCGATCTCGTCGCGGTCGCCGGTCTCGGTGTCGGAGGCCCACTCGTTGAGGCGCTGCACCTCGCGGCCGAGCTTGGAGATGGCGAACGCGTCGAACAGTTCGGCCTCGCCGCCGGTGTCCTCCGGGATCACACTGTTGATCTTGTTCAGGCACAGATAGTTGTTGCGGCCCTTGAGGATCGCGAACTGCGGCACCCGGCCCAGCGGCTTGGCGAGTGCGTCGGCCAGCCGCGGCAGATCACGGTCGACGAGCTGACGCTGCAGTGCGATCGTCGCGGTGGAGACGACCACGGTGCGCCCGGTCCGCACCGCGTGCCGCAGGCTCGGCACGAGATAGGCCAGCGACTTGCCGGTGCCCGTACCGGCCTGGACCGCCAGGTGCTCCTTGGTGTCGATCGCGTGGTCGACGGCGGTGGCCATGGTGGTCTGACCGGTGCGTTCCGTGCCTCCCAGGGCATGCACGGCGGTGGCGAGCAGGTCGGCGACGGGAGGAAGTTCGGGCACGCAGGCAGCTTATCCGCCCCCTAAGACAGAATTGTTGGAGCGCTGGCGCGCTCGAGTTCGCGGCCCCTTGTGTCCCGCCGGTCAGGCACCGTTGCTTGCTCCTTCGTCGCCTACGCAACGG
>NZ_JBSGVQ010000061.1:0-31021 GCF_053608525.1 Nocardia sp. NPDC055029 | reverse complement strand
GGGTAATCCGGGGTGGGCGGCCGCATTTCGGATCGAGCTAGCAGGCCCCGGCGCGGACCCGCAGGTCGCGGGCGAGGTGGTCGCGCTGTTCGACGACCAGGCGGCGCAGTGCGCCCGGTGCGTCGGCGTGGTCGGCGAGCCAGGCGTCGACGGGATCGAGTGACTCGCCCGCGGGGAACAACCCGTCGACGATGCGGCGGGCGATCTCGATGCTGCGCTGTTCCCAGACCGTCCGCAGCGCCGCGAAGTACTCGTCGTCGTAGCGGGCGATCAGATCGCGGCGTCCACCCGCACGGAAACCGGTGATCACCGCGTCGAGGTGGTCGTTCGTCAGGGTGGTGTCGCCCAGTGCCGAGGCCCATGCCGCGGCCTTCACCTCCGTGTCGGGTCGTGCCGCCAGTGCCCGCCGGTGCGCGGTGCGGCCCGACGCCGTGTCGTCGTCGGCGAGTTCGGCATCCAGGTCGGCGGCGGTCGCCGCACCGGTCGCGGACAGCGCGGTCCACAGCGCCCAGCGCAGATCGGGATCGAGGGGAAGTCCCTTCGGCGCGGGAGTATCGCCGAGGAGGATCGCGCGGATGTCCGCGGCGCGGCGGTCGTCGAAGGTGGCGGCGGTGGCCGTCGCCCGTGCCCAGGCCAGTTGCGCGCCCGAACCGGGTTCCGACGAATGCAGTGTCGCCCAGCAGGATTCGAGCCATTCGCCGCGCCATCCGCGCCATCCGTCCCTGGCGTCCTCCGGCAGATAGTGATTGACGGCGAAGGACGCGTTCGACAGCACCGCGGTCAGCAGCGCCATGTTCGTTTCGGCGGGCGCGAAATCGCGGGCCATCGTCAGATAGCGCCCGACCTCGAGCTCACCGTCGCGCGTGGCGTTCCACAGCGCCGACCAGATCAAGCCGCGCGCCAGCGGATCGGTGACCCGGTCCAGCGAACGTTCCACGGTGGCAAGGGAATCCGCGTCGAGGCGGACCTTCGCATAGGTGAGGTCCCCGTCGTTGAGCAGGCGCAGCGGAGCGGACGCGAGCGCGACCGGCGTCCGTTCCTCGACGAGGTCGAGCTCCACGCGCTCGCGCACGACGAGGTCGCCCGCGGCATCGAAGTCGTAGAGCCCGACGGCCAGCCGGTGCGGTCGCGGGTCGGTCTGCACGATCTCGCCGCCGTCGAGCGTGAGCGTGGACATCCCGGAGGTCTGCAGCCAGGCCCGCGCCCATCCAGCCAGGTCACGCCCCGAGTCCGCGGACAACTCGGTCAGCAGATCCGCCAGCGTGGTGTTGCCGAACGCGTGCGTCCGGAAATACCGGCGCACCCCCGTGAAGAACTCGTCCCGGCCGACATAGGCGACCAACTGCTTGAGGACGCTGGCGCCCTTGGCGTAGGTGATGCCGTCGAAATTGAGCTTGGCGGCCTCGAGGTCGGGGATGTCGGCGACGATCGGGTGCGTCGTCGGCAGCTGGTCCTGTAGATAGGCCCAGGCCTTGCGGCGGTTCGCGAACGCCACCCAGGCGTCGGTCCACTCGGTGGCCTCGACACTGGCCAGCGCGCCCATGAAGTCGGCGAAGGACTCCTTGAGCCACAGATCGTCCCACCACACCATGGTGACCAGATCGCCGAACCACATGTGGGCCATCTCGTGCAGGATCGTGTTCGCCCTGCCCTCGTACTGCGCGGAAGTGGCCGCGCCACGGAACACATACGCCTCGGTGAAGGTGACCAGGCCGGGGTTCTCCATCGCGCCCAGGTTGTATTCGGGGACGAACACCTGGTCGTACTTGCCCCAGGGATACGGGTAGTCGAAATGCTCGGCGAAGAAATCCAGCCCCTGCTTCGTCACCTCGAAGACGGTGTCCGCGTCCAGATATCCGGCCAGCGAGACACGGCACAGGACACCGAGCGGAATGGTGAGTTCGCCTCGCGTCCAAGAGGATTCGACACGATGGTACGGGCCCGCCGCCACCGCGGTGATGTAGCTGGAGATCGGCAGCGTCGGGGAGAACTCGACCTTCCGCCGCGCACCGTCGTCCTCGACCGTCGCGGCGGGCCGATTCGACACGACTTCCCAGCCGGACGGCGCGGTCACCACAAAGGTGAACGGCGCCTTCATGTTCGGCTGCTCGAAGCACGCGAAGACCCGGCGCGCGTCGGCGGGTTCGTACTGGGTGTAGAGGTAGGTCGCGCCGTCGACCGGATCGAGGAATCGGTGCAGCCCCTCACCCGAGCGGCTGTACTCGCCGGTGGCCCGCACGACGACCACGTTCGTCGCCGACAGGCCGCCGACCGTGAGGCGGGCGCCGTCGTATTCGACGTCCACCTGCTGGCCGTTCACCGTCACCGACTCGACCGAGAGCCCGAGGAAGTCGAGCCACGTCCGGGCGGTGGTGGCGTCGAAGGTGACGGTCGTCGTGGTGGCGAACCCGGCTCGATCCTGATCTCGGGCGCCTGAGAGGTCGAGTTCGACGCGGTAGTCGTGGACGGTGACCGCCGCTGATCGCGCGGCGGTCTCGGAACGGGTCAGGTTCGCGGTAGGCACGGCTCGATCCTGCCAGCCGCAGCAGCCCGCCGCGGCCCCGTCGAGCCGACGCGGCTCAGGCGCGCACTATCGTGCGACGCGCACCCCGCGCGACAGGAGCACGCCGAGGACGACCATGCCGAGGCCGAGGCCGAAGTGCAACCAGTTGTCGGCGGTATTGACCGGAACGAAATTGGCGGCACTGTCCTGGTCGACGATCAGCCCGTACACCCACAGGACCAGGTAGACCACCCCGCCGCCGATCAGATACGTCCGTGACTGTGCGGCACCGGCCGCGGCGAGCAGACCGGCGACCCCGAAGATCAGGTGCACGACATTGTGCAGCACCGAGACCGTGAAGATGCCGAACAACTGGGCCTGGGAGTGGTGGCCCGCCCATTCGAGACTGCTGTAGTCGGTGGTCACGCCGGGAATGAATCCGAGGACGCCCACCAGCAGGAAGACCGCACCCACGGCCAGGGCGGCGAGCTGAATCGGCGTCCGCGCGGCCATCGTGTTACCGACGGGAGTGGACATGGCGTTGTCCTTTCGTTGCGGTGGGCGGGCCGCACGGCGACTCGCACCAATCGGACACCATGCGCGTGCCCGGTCGGCGCCGGGGCAAACCGGACTCAGTACTGCGGATCCATCCGGCACCGGCTCGCGGACTGCGTGGTCGGGACGTGGCCCTCGCCCTGATCGAAACGCCACCCCGCGATCGGCCCCGCCGCCCGCCAGCGCAGGCCCGTGCCGTCCGCCATCACCTCGTACATGGCGTCGCTACCACTGACCAACTGCTCACCCACGCAGTAGTCGGTGTACTCGGTGCCCGGCTGGATCGCCCCCGCGCTGAACCGCCCGGTGGGATCGGCCGCCGCGCCGGGATTGGCGACGGTGCTGGGCCGATTCACCGATGCTCCGCGATTCCAGCGCGCGTCTCCGACCCCTGTGCTGCCGCAGGTGAATGTCCAGCCGCCGGACACGACGGCGGTTCCCTGCGAATAGGGCGCCCCGGCCCACAGGCAGGTGCTGCCGGTATCCGCGGACGCTGCCCCCGCAGACAGTCCGAACACTCCCGCGACCGTCACCGTTGATGCCAGGATGGCAGCACACCAATGCCGTGAGCGTCCGCCGCACACTGAAACTGACTGATAGTCAACGCTTTTCATACTGCAATGGTGGTGCTGCCACGGCTCCGGCACATCCGGTCCCGACCCGGAACTCCGGTTCAGGGATTCCCCTCGGTCAGCCCTGACCGGGTGCCGCGAAGTGCCCCTGGCATCGGCTGTCGATCATCGCGGTATGCCGCTGTCGAGCAACATCGTCACGCGGTGTGTACCGCATCGGTGGGCAGGCGTACCAGGCCGAGGCGATCGCATCGCCGGAGCAACGGCGTGAGGATGCCGTCGGCCTCGGCCGTGCGGCCCGCCTGCCGCAGCGCGCTCCCGAGCAGGAATCCCGCGCGCATCGCGGCCATCGGCCTGCGCTCGGCGTCGATGCCGGCGACCAGGATTTCGGCACGTTCGATCGCGAGCCGGTGCCATTCGGCGCCGGGCTCGGCCAGCAGCAGCCGGATCGCGGAGTCCTCGTCGAGTTCGTCGACGGCGGTGACGATGCCGTCGTCGCGACGGATCCGGCGCGGTCGCAGGATCGCCGCGGTCAGGCTGGGATCCAGTCCGAAGCCGAGCCGCACTCGTTCGTTGCGCATCCGGGCGGCCAGGCGGGGCAGATCCAGACGTTCGGCGTGCGCGGTCCCCTCGTCGAGGAGTTCGAGCGCCCCGTCGCGATCGCCGCGCAGCATGCGCACCCGCGCGCCGACGGCGTAGGTCGCCAGCATGAAGTCGACACCGCCACCGCCCTCGTCGGACAGCCCCCTGCTCTGGCTGAGCAGATCGGCAGCGGCATCGAGATCACCGGTCTCATACCGCAATTCACCGAGCATGGCGCAGGCGAGGCGGGTCGCGTGGGAGGCGGGACCCATCGTGTCGCAGGCGGTGTCGAGCGCGCCGGTGAACAGGTCATCCGCGGCCGCGATGTCGAGTTGCTCCCTGGCCGCCAGCCCGGCGAAGCAGCGCCCATACACGGACAGGAAGGGGCCGGTCGCCTCGTGATAGGGCGCCGCCCACAGCTGCCACCGCCGCGCCTCGGCGAAGTCGAAACGCTGGATCGCCGCGTAGGTGGCGATATTGGCCGCCACGCCCGGAATGCGCGGCGTGAAAGCATCGGGCCGCGTCAGCGCCTCACCGATCAGGCCGTCCAGGTCCGAGACCCTGTCGGCGAACATCTCGCGGACACTGATCGCGGCGTCGGCCTCGGTGCGCAGCTCGGTGCGTTCGGGTTCGGCGGGCGCGGCCGCGGCCAGCGCGGTCTCGAAGCGGGCGAGCGCGGTCGTGGTGGCCGCGGGTCTGCGCAAGACCAGATCGACCCAGACTCCGAACAGCTGGATTTGAGGCCTGTCCCGGCACACACCGGCGGGCAGTTTGGCCAGGATGCCTTGCAGCATCACGATTCTCGATCGTTCCAGCAGGTACCCGGCGCCCTGTTCGACGAGATCGGCCGCCCGATCCGGATCGTCCGCGGCCAGCGCGTGCTCGACCGCCTCGTTGAGCAGATGGTGACGGGCGAACCAGTCCGCCGCCCGCAGGCGCAGCGGCGCGATATCCGCAGGCCGGTCCTGGGACAGCCTGCGGCACAGGTATCCGGCGAACAACTGGTGGTAGTGATACCAGTTCCGGTCCGGGCCGTCGGGCAGCAGGAACAGACCGCGGTCGGCGATGTCGGCGAGCAGGTCGGCGGCATCGGCACGCCCGGTCAGCGCGGTGGCGAGGCCGCCGCAGATGCGCTCGCAGATCGAGGTCGTCATGAGGAAGTCGAGGGTGTCCGGATCCAGCCCGTCGAGCACGTTCTCGGCGAGGAAGTCGCCGATGTCGGGGTGGACGGCGAGGCTGTCGAGCAGGTGCGCCGGATCCTCGCCCGCCCGCAGCGACAGCACGGTCAGCTGCAACGCCGCGACCCAGCCGTCGGTGGCGTGGGCGAGCGCGGCGATCTCGTCGGCCGTCATGTGCACCCCGCCCGCTTCGGCGAGAAACGCCCGCACCTCATCGGGGTCGAAACGCAAAGTGGCGGCGTCGATCTCGGTGAGCTCGCCGTGGATACGCAACCTGCTCAGCGGGAGCGCGAGCCGCGTGGTGCTCGTGACGACCAGCGGCAGATGGTGACAGCCGTGCTCGAGCAGGAACCGGACCGCCGCCACCGACGCGGGGCTGGAGACCCGCTGCCAGTCGTCGAGCACCAAGGTCACGCGCTGATCGCCGGTGTGCAATCCGTCGACGAGCGCGGTGAGCACGGCGCGGGTCGGGTCGTCGGGGTCGGCCTCCAGCAGCCGGTCGAGGTTCTCGGCGAGTTCCGGGACGATGGGCCGGATCGCCTCGACGAGATGGGTGAGGAACCAGGCGACATTGTCGTCGTCCTCGTCGACGGTCAGCCACGCCACCGCGGCGCCGTGCTCGATCAGCTCGTCGTGCCACTGCGCGGCCAGCGTGGTCTTGCCGAATCCGCTGGGGGCGTGGATGACGGTGAGCCTGGTGCGTTCGCTCGTGCGCAGGTGCTCGAGCAGCCGTTTCCTGGCGAGGGTTGCCCTGGCGGGGGTCGGTGGACGGTACTTCGTGGCGGGCGTCGGTGGGGCGGTGGTCCGTTCGTGCGGCCGCGGTGGGGGCGGGACGGGCGCCGCGGCCGGACGCTGGGTGCTCGGGACGCGCAGCACGTCGACCGGTGCGCCGGTACTGCGCTGGGCCGCAACAAGTTCCGCGCCGAGCGCCGCGGCGCTCTCCGGCCGATCACCGGGTTCGGTGGCCATCGTGTGCTCGATGACGGCACGCACCTCGTCGGGCACATCCTGCTCGGTGAGATCGGGACTCGGCTGCGCGGACACCCGCAGGAACTGCGAGAGCACCTGCTCGCCGACCCGCCGCTCGTAGGCGACATGCCCGGTGAGCGCGCAGAACAGCGTGGCGCCCAGCCCGTACACATCGGCGGCGACGGTCGCGGGCGCACCACGCAGCACCTCCGGCGCGGCGAACGCGGGGGAGCCGGTGACGACGCCGGTCGTCGTGCGGAACCCGCCCTGGATCCTGGCGATCCCGAAATCGGTGAGCTCCGGTTCGTTGTAGTCGCTGAGCAGGATGTTCGACGGTTTCACGTCACGATGCAGAATCCCCGACCGATGCGCCGTCTCGAGCGCGCCCGCCATCTTGACCCCGAGCCGCAGGATCGCCGACCAGTCGAGCGGGCCGACGGTGTGGATGCGCTGTTCGAGCGAGCCGCGCGCGTGATACGGCATCACCAGATAGGGGTGTCCGCCGTGCGTGGTGCCCGCCTGGAAGACCGCGACGATGTTCGGATGACCGGACAGCCTGCCCATCGCCTGCTGTTCGCGCACGAACCGTTGCAGTCCGTCAGGATCGAGCTCGGCGGTCAGCACCTTCACCGCGACGACGCGGTCCAGGTCGGGCTGTGTGCAGCGATACACGACGCCGAATCCGCCGCGGCCGATCTCCTCGGCCTCTTCGAAGCCCTCGGCGGCCAGCTCCGCCACGATGCCCGAAGCGGAGCTGCGCTGTGTCGGCTGCATGTCGGCCATGTCGGCTCGATTCGGTCATCACCCGGCGGTGCGCTGCTGCGATCGCCACTACCGAGGATATAACTCCGCGGACACGTGCACCTCCTGCCACCAGTCGACGACGCGGTCGACCACGGGGCCGGGATTCCTGACCCACCGGATGTGGTCGTTGCTCGCGCCAGCGGGGACATCGGCGGTGCGATAGTCCCACCGGGTGACCCGCCCCGGAGCGAAGAGATCACGCGCGAAGGCGTCGATGGCGCGGCGGGGCGAGAGGGCATCGTCCTCGAGCGAAATCACCAGTGCCGGAGTGGCGATCGCTTCCGGAGCGGGGTACGGCGTGCGGCCGGTCAACACCATCGTGGCCCACTCGCGCATCATCGTGCGTGCTCCGGGCGCACCGAACGCCGGCTTGGGCAGATGGCCGAAGACCGAAGTCAGCATGGGCACGAGCAAGGCCATCACGGCAACCGGCAGGCCGAAGTTCGGGAAGTGGCGGTGGTAGGGCAGTGAACCGCCGACGGTGACCAGCCCGTCGGCGCCGGGGTGGGTGAGCTCATGACCCGCCGCGAGCTGGGCACCGAGGCTGTGGCCGAGAACGATGACCGGCCGGCCGGGTGTCTGTTCGCGGGCTTCGGCGACAGCCTGCGCGATGCCATCGATTTCGTCCTGGTAAGACCAGTCGTTGCCACGAGAAGCGCGGGCCTCTCCCTTCTCGAATCCGCGTCGCGGCAGCGAGCGAGCGCTCCATCCGCGATCGGTGAACGCCGCGACGAGCGGCGCGTAGAAACGGGAGCCGATCGCCATGGCTGGTGCGATCAAGACGATGGGCGAATCCGCCGATGGGTCGCTAGACCTGGTCACTGGTGCTCCTTCGATGCTGACTCGGTGCCTGGCATTCATTGACCGTTGGCAACACCAAGGCTAATGTAAGCGGCGAAAACATCTGGCAGCGGGTCCGTCATCTCGCCGTCCTGTCGAGCTAGTCGGCGTGCGCATCCGCCTCGAGTGCGACTGCATCAGGAGGAATGAATGGTGACGAAGGTTCTGATGGTGATCTCGGCCGCGGACCGCTGGACTCTGAAAGACGGCACCGTGCATCCGTCCGGTTTCTGGGCCGAGGAAGTCGCGTTTCCGCATCGGGCGTTCACCAGAGCCGGTTGGGAAATCGTCATCGCCACCCCGGGCGGAAAGGCGCCGACGCTCGATCGGCTCAGTCTCGGCATCGCCGGCGGAATGCCGGGAAAGCGCCGGGAGGTGGAGCGCTACCTGGACAGTATTCAGGATGAGCTCGCCACGCCGGTGGCGCTCGATACCGTCGACGCCGACGCGTTCGACGTCGTCTTCTACCCCGGTGGCCACGGTCCGATGGAAGATCTGGCCTACGACAAGACCTCCGGCGCGCTGCTGGCCGATCGGCTGGCCTCCGGGAGGCCACTCGCGCTGTTGTGTCACGCTCCCGCGGCGATCACAGCGGCGACCGGGCCCGATGGAAAGAACCCGTTCGCGGGCCGCCGGATGACCGGGCTGTCCAATCGCGAGGAGTTGCTCAACCGCTTTGCCTGGAAAGCGCCGTGGCTGCTCGAGGACAGGCTCAAAGAGCTGGGCGTCGACTATTCCAAGAGTGTGATCCCGTTGCGGCCGCACGTCGTGGTCGACGGAAACCTCTACACCGGGCAGAACCCGCAATCGTCGGAAGAGCTGGCCGATCGGCTCATCGCCGACGTCGGCGCCGCTCGGCCGTTGAAGTGACGATGCTCGCGAGCATCACACCCATCGAGTGTTGACACTGCTTACATTCACGGTTAGCGTCGCAATTGCTTACGAAATGCGAGCAAGGGAGCTGCGCCGATGTCAACGACTCACCAGAGCACGGTCGAGGTAGATCTGGGTGGCCATCTGGTCACCGTTCCGAAGGGCGGCCTGTATGACCGCTTCCGTATGAACACCGATGTCGACGAGATCTCTCGCGATCCCCGGGTCAGCGGTGTCGATTTCTTCCGGACGCTGCCCAAGACCAAAGTCGATTCACCGATCGGGGAGACCTACACCCCGAATTTCTATTACCGCATGTCGAGCGCCCGGCTCACGATGCTCGCCCGATCGCGCGCGATCCGCTCTCGCCTGCCGGGCGAGCTGGCGCCGCTGGAGGTGGCGCCGGGGATCGGGCTGGTCTCGGTGATGTTCTTCCGCTACGACGTGTGCGACATCGACTTCTACACCGAAGCGGCGGTCGGTATCGCCGTCCGCCCTGCCCGGCACGGCAAACTCGGCTTCGTCGACCTGCTCGCCGGCCTCGGCAACGACCACCTCGAGTCGTATGTGCTGTCGCTGCCGGTGAGTTCCGATATCGCCCAGGTGCGCGGGCACGACGGCTACGGATTCCCCAAGTGGGTCACCGAACTCGACGTCGATATCGACGCCACGCGAACCACCGCCCGGGTCGCCGACGACAGTGGCGAGACGGACCTGTCGCTGTCGGTGGCGACGCCGACCCAGACCGGATATCGCAGCGGCGACCGTGTTTCGACCCTCACCTCCTACACCTCGATCAAAGGCGGCTGGCATTCGACGCTGAGCCAGACCAACATCCTGTCGGCGGGTAGCGCACTGTTTCCCCGCGGTGTCGATCTGCGGACGGGGCGTGGCCGCCTGTCCGAGGATCTGCGATCACTCTCACCGTTCAAGAACGTCCGCCTCGATGTGACGACGGAAGGTCAACTCGCACTGCACATGCCGGTTCCGACCTCGGTTCCGAGCCGAAACTAGCGAAGGAGAGCGCGATGACGGAGATCAAGCCGGTTCTCGAGCCCGAAGCGGCGGAGTTCGCGAAAGCCACCGATGTCCCGCCGTTCCTGTTCCAGATGCCGCCTGCCGAAGGGCGCAAGGTGGTCGACGAAGTCCAGGCGAGCGACGAGGGTAAACCCGCGATCGACGAAGAGTGGATCACCGTCGTCGGCGGGCCGACCGGCTCGGTGAAAGTCCGCATCGTCAAACCCGCCGGGTCCACCGGCACCCTTCCCGTCATCTTCTATATCCACGGCGCCGGTTGGGTTTTCGGTAATGCGCACACCCACGACCGGTTGGTCCGCGAACTGGCGGTCGGCGCCGACGCGGCCGTCGTGTTCCCCGAATACGACCTGTCTCCCGAGGAGAAATATCCGACCGCGATCGAACAGAACTACGCGGCCGCGCAATGGGTCGTCGCGCACGGTGCCGAAAAGGGCCTGGACGCTTCCCGTTTCGCGGCGGTGGGTGACTCGGTGGGCGGCAATATGACCGCGGTTCTCACCTTGATGGCCAAGGATCGTGGTGATGTCCACATCGCGCAGCAGGTGCTGTTCTATCCGGTGACGGACGCCGATTTCGATACCGCGTCCTATCGTCAGTTCGCCGAACACTATTTCCTCGCCCGCGATGGCATGAAGTGGTTCTGGGACCAGTACACCGACAACGACGCGCAGCGTGAGGAGATCTACGCCGCCCCGCTGCGCGCTTCCGTCGACCAGTTACGTGGTCTGCCACCGGCATTGGTGATCACCGGGGAAGCCGACGTGCTGCGTGACGAGGGCGAAGCCTACGCGGCCAAGCTCCGCGCGGCGGGTGTGCCGGTGACCCAGGTGCGCTTCGGCGGGATCATCCACGACTTCGTGATGATCAACGCGATGCGCTCGACCCAGGCGGCGAACGCCGCCATCAAGCTGGCGCGCGACACCCTGCGCGCGGCGCTGCACTGAATCCGGCGGGCCGCTGATCGCCCGCCTCTCTCGTCGAACATCTTGGAGCCCATCATGTCTCTGGACCACGCCACCCGGCCCGCCGCTGTCCACGGCGCCGGCCTCCCGCCGTCGCTGAGCCCCGCGCTGCTGCGACGACTGGCCGCCCGTGTCGCGGCCGGTCCGGACGCCGCGCAGGTCACGACCACGATCCCGTTCACGGGGGATCCGCTGGCCGCGCTGCCGGTGTCGACACCGGCCGATGTCGAGGCGGCGTTCGCCCGCGCCCGCGCCGCCCAGGCCACCTGGGCGGCAACGCCGGTATCCACGCGCAAGGCGATCCTGCTGCGTTTCCACGACCTGGTGCTAGAGCGGCAGAACGAAGCCCTTGACCTGATGCAGGCCGAGAACGGCAAGGCTCGCCGCGATGCCTTCCTCGAGGTCACCGACATCGCGATCGCGACCAGGTACTACGCGCGCAGCGCCGCCAAGCTGCTCGCGCCGAAACGCCGCCGCGGCGCCATCCCCGTGCTGACCCACACCACCGAACTGCATCACCCCAAGGGTGTCGTCGCGGTCATCTCACCGTGGAACTATCCACTGAGTATGGGTGCGGGAGACGCGATTCCGGCCCTGCTGGCCGGGAACGCGGTCGTGCAGAAACCCGACACCCAGACCGCGCTGACCGCGCTGTGGGCCTTGGATCTGATGCACGAAGCCGGTCTGCCGGACGGGGTGTGGCAGATGGTGGTCGGCCGTGGCAGCTCCATCGGTGCGCCGCTGATGGACAACGCCGACTACATGATGTTCACCGGTTCTACTGCCAGCGGCCGCCAGATCGCCCGTGACGCCGGTGAACGGCTCATCGGCGCCTCGCTCGAGCTCGGCGGCAAGAACCCGATGATCGTCCTCGACGACGCCGATATCGAGCGCACCGCCGCCGGCGCGGTCTCGGCGTGCTTTTCCTCGACCGGGCAGCTGTGCGTGTCCATCGAGCGGATGTATGTGGCCGAGTCGATTCGCGAGGAGTTCGTCGCCGCGTTCGTCGACCGGACCAAGGCGCTGAGGATCGGGGCGGCCTACGACTACAGCACCGACGTCGGCTGCCTGACCAACCAGTCCCAGCTCGACACCGTCACCGCGCACGTCGAGGACGCGGTCGCCAAGGGTGCGACGGTCCTGGCCGGGGGCCGTGCCCGCCCTGATCTCGGGCCGCTGTTCTACGAGCCGACCATCCTCACCGGTGTCACCCCGGACATGACGCTCTACGACCACGAGACCTTCGGCCCCGTCGTGTCGATCTACTCCTTCGGAGATGTCGACGAGGCCGTCGAGCGGGCCAACGCCACCGCCTACGGTCTCAACGCCAGTGTCTGGACGGGCGATGGTGCCAGGGGTCGTGCGGTCGCGGCCCGGGTGCGTGCGGGCACGGTCAATGTCAACGACGCCTACGCCGCGGCCTGGGGCAGTGTCGATTCGCCGATGGGTGGGATGGGTGATTCCGGGCTGGGCCGCCGTCACGGTGCCGACGGCATGCTGAAGTACACCGAAGCGCAAACGGTGGCGCATCAGCGAGTGCTGGGATTCGGCGCGCCGACCGGTTTCTCCGAGAGCGCGTGGGCGAGCACCCTCACCGTCGTGCTGAAGGGAATGAAGCGGCTCGGCGCGCGCTGAAGGTCCGACAGGGTGACGGTGGTCTCGAATGATTGCCGGGGCTCCGACAGCGAGTAATGTTATTGGTGCTTACATTATCGCCGAGCGAAAGGGATTTCTATGTTCGCGGTGACGCTAGACGGCTACGGCGGTCCGGAAGTCATGAGATGGGCGCAGGTGGACGACCTGCCCGCACCCGCTGAAGGAGAGGTGGCGGTAGATGTCGTTGCCGCGGGGGTCAACCGCGCCGACATCATGCAGCGGCAGGGTTTCTATCCGCCGCCCCCTGGCGCCAGTGACATCCTCGGCCTCGAGGTTTCCGGCATCGTCGCCGCCGTCGGTCCCGGCGTGCAGGGATGGCAACCCGGCGACGCGGTGTGCGCGCTGCTGTCCGGTGGTGGCTACGCCGAACGCGTCAACGTCCCGGCCACCCAGTTGCTGCCCGTCCCCGACGGGGTGAGCCTGACCGCCGCCGCGGCGCTGCCCGAGGCGGCCGCCACGGTCTGGTCGAACGTCGTCATGACCGGCGGGCTCCGCGACGGGCAGACCCTGCTTGTCCACGGCGGCGGCAGCGGCATCGGCACGCACGCGATCCAGGTCGGCCGCGCGCTGGGTGCCCGCGTGGCGGTCACCGCCGGATCGCAGTACAAGCTGGACCGCTGCGCGGAACTCGGTGCGAACACCCTGATCAACTACCGCGACGACGATTTCGTGCAGATCGTGACCGCGGAATACGGCGGCGCCGACGTCATCCTCGACATCATGGGCGCCGGCTACCTCCAGCGGAATGTGCAAGCACTCGCCGAAAACGGCGATCTCACGATCATCGGCCTGCAGGACGGCGCCGCCGCCGAACTCGACCTCGGGCTCATGCTGTTCAAACGGGCTTCGGTCCATGTGACGAACCTGCGCCGCCGACCGCGCGGCGGACCGGGCTCCAAGGCCGAGATCATCGCCGAACTGCGGCAGAAGCTGTGGCCGCTGATCGCCGAAGGCGCTGTCGCACCGGTGGTTTCCGCGGAAATCCCCATCACCGACGTCGCCGCAGCGCATCCGCTGCTCGACTCCGGTGAGACCGTGGGCAAAGTACTGCTCACCATCCGCGAGCCCTGAGCCGACGCGCTAGGCGGGCGGGCCCCCCAGCTCGAGTACCGCGAAAACGGTACTGCGGACCCGCTCGTCGATGTCCTCGGAGTCGAACTTGCCGTGCAGGTAGAGGAAAGCCAGGCCGTGGACCAGCGCCCACATCGCCGTCGCCAGCGAATCCTCGTCCGACTCGGGAAACACCTGCCGCACAATCGATCTGACGTATTCGTGGATCGCGGTGGTCGCGGCGACTCGTTCCGGACTGGTCGGATCGCACGGATCGGAGAACATCACCCGGAACAGCGCGGGCCGTGCCAGTGCGAACCGGACGTAGGCGGCGGCGATCGCGGCGAGGTCGTCGGCGGTGCTCGGCGCCGGGCTCGCGGCCACCAGGTGTTCGGCCAGATCGCGATAGCCAACGGCGGCGACCGCCGACAGCAGGGCATCGCGATCGGCGAAATGACGGTACGGCGCGGCCGTCGACACCCCGGCGCGGCGCGCGGCCGCCCGGAGCGAGAGATCTGCCGCACCGTCTTCTTCGAGGAGCTCCACGGCCGCGCGCACCAGCGCGCTCGGGAGATCGCCGTGGTGATACGACGTGTTCGACAGTGCCATGGAACAAATTTAGCAAGTGTTGACAGCGCTTACATATATCTCTACTGTTAGCTCTCGCACGCGAATGTAAGCAGTGTCAATATGTGTGCCGGAAAGGAGTCACCGATGTCGAGCGATGCGGAGTCGGTCGGATTGTTCTCGCCCCTGCGGCTGCGATCCGGTCAGGTCCTGCAGAACAGGATCGCCAAGGCGGCGATGGAAGAGGGTATGGCGGGTGCCGCCCAGCTGCCCGACGACCGCCTGGTCGCCCTGTATCGGCGCTGGGGAGCAGGCGGCGCCGGCCTGCTGATCACCGGAAACGTGATGGTGCACGCCGAAGCGCTGACCGGGCCCGGCGGCATCGTCCTCGATGCGGACGCGCCGCTGGAACCGTTCACGGCGTGGGCGCGGGCGGGCAAGGCCGCCGGTGCGGCCATGTGGATGCAGATCAGCCACCCCGGGCGTCAGGTGCAGGCGCGCATGCCCGGTGTCGTCTGGGGGCCTTCGGATATCGCGGTCGAGCTCGGCCGTCACTCCAAGCGGTTCGGTCAGCCGGTGGCGATGACCCCGTGGCAGATCCACGAGACCATCGGTCGTTTCGTCACCACGGCACAGCGCGCTGAAGAGGCGGGTTTCGACGGTGTGGAAATCCATGCCGCGCACGGGTATCTGCTGTCGCAGTTCCTGTCGCCGCTGGTGAACAACCGCACCGACGAGTGGGGTGGGTCGCTCGAGAACCGCGCGCGGCTGCTGATCGAGATCGTGCGTGGCATTCGCGGCGCGGTGGCGCCTGATTTCGCTGTCGCGGTGAAACTGAATTCCGCGGATTTCCAGCGCGGCGGTTTCGATGCCGACGACGCGCACACGGTGATCGAGATGCTCGCCTCACTCGGCGTCGACCTCGTCGAAGTGTCCGGCGGCAGCTACGAGAGCCCGGCCATGTCCGGCCGCCCCACCGACGGCCGCACCGCCGCGCGGGAAGCGTACTTCCTGGAACTGGCCGCGGAACTGGCCAAGACCAGCGCTCTGCCACTCATGCTGACCGGTGGCATCTCGCGCCGCGAGACCGCCGAACGCGTCCTGGACAACAGTGTCGAACTGATCGGCATGGCCACCGCGCTGGCGGTCACTCCCGATCTGCCGCACCGCTGGCGGGACAGGCTCGAAGCGACCAGGACCATGAAGCCGGTGACGTGGACGGACAAGGCGCTGGCCTCGGCGACCGAGATGGCGATGGTCCGCTACCAGATGCGGCGTATGGCGACCGGCTCCAATCCCGCACTCACTGTCAGCCCGACCTTGGCGATGCTCGCCGATCAGCGTGTGCAGAATCGTGCGCTGCGCCGCTACTCGCGCTGGCTCGCCGCCAAGCGGCGGAACCAGTCGACGGCGCCGTCGCGTGCGTCGGTGCGCTGATTCCAGCGCGTGTCGCGTGGGGTGAGTCGGATGATCGGGACGGTCCGGCCCGCTCGACCCGCCTCCTGGCGGTAGGGGATGTAGGCCGGGAAAACCCGGTCGGCGATGGTCCAGAGTCGTCGGCGCTCAGCTTTGTCGTCTACCACGGTCGCCCGCATCGGTGCTCCGCCGAAGACGACATCGGGATCGGCGAGAAGGTTGTAGTACCACCCGGGGTTGGCCGCGCTGCCCGCGTTGGACGCCACGATGACGAAGTGATCGCCGTCCATGAAATAGATGATGGCGTTGCGTCGCCGGGCTTTTGTCCTGGCTCCCTCGGTCTCCAGCACCGCGGTCGGGAAGATGAGCGTCGTCGCGAGGCGGCCGCGGGTAAGTCGCAGGAGCAGCGGATCCAGCTTCCACGCGATGTGACGGGAGATCAGTCTCGGCAGGCGGCCGGCGGCGAAGGCCGCGTAGGCCCGGGTGAACCAGCCCGGCCTGCTGGTCGGGTCGACCGGTCTCGAACGAAAGGTGTGTGTTCCGGTGGTACCGGCGACGAAGATCTTCATAGCGTTCCCCCGCTCCGCATTGAACTACTACAGAAGATAGTAGTTCAATGCGGCCGGTGCGGACGGGTTTTGTGTGTGACAACCACCGATGAGTTTCGAGCGCGCAGGAGGTCTACACGGTTATGAGAAGACTGAGCTACGGGATCGGTGTGTCCCTGGACGGCTACATCAACGACCGCGACGGCACCATCGACTGGACCGACCCGGACGAGGAACTGCACCAGTTCCACAACGACAGGTACAGCGCGATCGAGGTCTCGCTGCACGGCCGTCGGCTGTACGAACTGATGGCCGAACACTGGCCGCACGTGCCCGAGAACGCGTCGCCCATCGAGCGCGAGTTCAGCAGGCTCTGGATGGACAAACCCAAGGTCGTCTTCTCCAGGACACTCACCGAGGTCCACTGGAACAGCACCCTGGTCAGCGAGAACGCGGTCGAGGAGGTCCGCAAGCTCAAAGCGGGCGGCGATGGCCTCATCGAGGTCGGCGGCGCGAGCCTCGCGGCCTCCCTGATGCCCCACGGCCTCATCGACGAGTACCAGCTGTTCGTCTGTCCCGTGGTACTCGGCGGCGGCACCCCGATGTTCCCCGCACTGGACCAGCGCATCGGTCTCCGGCTGGTCGAGACGAGGCACTTCAAGACCGCAGTGATGCTGCGCTACGTCGCCGACTGATATTCCGCATGGATGTCACCGCCGAACAATTTCCAGTAGAAGGCGTTCATCTTCGCGGCGGCAGGTGAGTGCCGGGCCAGAATCGTGGCCACCTCCGGCGACACGTCGCCTGGGATACGGCCAGCGGCGCACTGAACTACGTACTCGTTGCGAGCGACGGGACCGCCGCTGGTCGGCATCGGCACTCCGCAGACATCGGTCACCAGCCAGTTGACCAGCCGCATGGCGGCATAGTCGGCGTCATGAGTGGCGTGACGTTCGGCGAAGTCGCGCTCGGCGCTCGACAGCTCGAAATGCGACGAGGTGGCCAGCCCGAAGTCGCTGAGATAGATCCGCTCGCCGTCGCTGCGCAGATTGCCGAAGTGCCCGTCCATATGCAGCAGCTTCCGATCGGCCAGAAACGTCACGATCTCCGACAACTGCTCCGCGACGATGGCAGCCTTGCCCGCCGGGTCCCCGCGCAGCCAGTCCGCCATCGAGTGCGGAATGTACTCGCAGAACAACACGAGGCTCGACGATGCGGCGGCCAGCGCTTCGAGCCGGGCGCGAACCGCCCGGCAGCCGCCCTGAGCGGCAACCACCGCATCGATATCGGCGTGTTCGTCGGCGATCGGCGACCGGCCGGGCAGAACCCGCCAGTGGTAGAGCATCGGGAACGCCGGTGTCTCGCCCGCCAGAACGCCCTCGGTGACAACGATATTCGCGGCCAGCTCGCGCCATGCGTTGAAGCCGGGACCACCGATCCCGTACTGACAGAACACCGGCAGGTCGAACAGATTCGCGGTCGAGCCCCGGTTGGCGAGCTCCCGATCGGTCAGCGGAACGCGCTTGGCGAACACCGACACCCCGTCGACGTCGACGACTGCCGAGCCCCCACCCACTCCCACGCTCTCGGCCCGGCCCGAATCCACGAGCTCCGCGAGCTCGAAGTCGCTGTGGGAAGCCAGGAAAGCCGAGAGTCTCTGGTGACGAACGCTCCTGGCAGCTGTCATCACACGATTCTGCCACCGACCGGGCGGATGACTCTCAGCGCGGATAGGGGACGCACGCACGATCCCTGTTGCCTCGAGGTCGACCAGGGTGACCACCAGACCCGAGCGGTCGCCGCGAAGGCCGTGCAACAACAGGTCCGGCAACGCGCGATGCTTGGGCCGCGAGGCGTCCGCGAACTACTTTGCCGGCCCCTTGTTTCTGCGGATGATCCCGCGGCAGCGCCACTCGAGGAGGACTACGGCGAGGCCGAAGAAGCGGAAGGCGGGGTTGGTGGTCTGGCGGTGGTAGTAGCGGTAGTAGATCTGCTGGCAGATCACGGCGAGGCGGAACAGGCCGAAGACCTCGTAGAAGGCCCATTCGCGATCGGTGAGGCCGGTTTCTGTTCGGCGGCAGTAGTATTCGACCACCTCGTCGCGGGTGAGCATGCCGGGGGTGTGGGTGGGCTGGCGGCGGAAGAATCTGAAGGCGGCGTTGTCGTCGGCCTGGACCCAGTAGGCGAGGGCGCCGCCGAGGTCCATCAGTGGGTCGCCGATCGTGGCCATCTCCCAGTCGAGCAGGCCGATGGGCCGTGTCGGGTCGGCGCGGTCGAGGACGATGTTGTCGAAGCGGAAGTCGTTGTGGATCAGCACTGCTGCGCGGTCGGGCGGCTGGTTGGCGGCCAGCCAGGTCATGACGGATTCGAAGGATCCGACGTTGCGGGTTCGGGCCCGGCGGTAGCGGTCGGACCAGCCGGAGACCTGCCGGGCGACGTAGCCGGGGCCCTTCGACAGCCAATCCAGCCCGGCGGCAGCGGGATCGATGGTGTGCAGGTCGACCAGGACGTCGAGGACATTGGTGCACAGGGTGCGCACCTGCGGGTGTGTCAGGGCGAGGCCGGGCGGGAGTTCCTTGCGGGGAATGAGGCCGTCGAGCCGTTCCATCAGGTAGAAGGGCGCACCGAGCACGCTGTCGTCCTCGCACAGCGCCACCGTCGGCGGTGCGTAGTCGAACTCCGGGCCGAGGGCGGTCTGCACGCGGTATTCGCGAGCCATGTCGTGCGCGCCGTCGGCCCGGTGTCCGCCGGGCGGCCTGCGCAGGATGAGGTCGCGGTCCGGGTACTGCAACAGGTAGGTCAGATTCGAAGCGCCACCGGAGAATTGGCGCACCAACGGGTTCTCCGCGAGCGACTCCTCGCCCAGCTCGGCGCTGAGCCACGCCGTCAGGGCCGCGACGTCGAAGGCGTCCTCGGCGCGCACGTCCCGTGCGTCGGAGACGGTGGGGGAGTGGGTCATGTCAGCTTCCTCACGATGGACAGGGGCAGTACCTTGATCGCGACCGCGAGCGGAACCCACGGCCACGCCGGGACATACGCGACGGCCTTGCGCGCTTCGATGGCGCGCACCATCGCCCCGACTCCGGTCTCGGTGTCGACCATGAACTTGGCGCGATCGGCCTGGTCCTGCGTCATCTCCGACCGGATGTAGCCCGGACAGATCAGCGAGATGTCCACGCCGGGAATCCGTTCCGACCGCAAGCCCTCGGCGAGCGCGGCCACACCGGCCTTGCTCGCGGCATACGTGGTCATGGACCGCCGCATGCCCCGCACCGCGGAGAACGAGGAGATGAGCACGAGGTGCCCATGGCCCTGCGCCCGGAACACCGCCAGCGCGTGCTCGCTCTGCGACAGTGCCCCGACGAAATTGGTGAGCGCGGTCCGCCGGTTGGCTGCGTGCCCGCCGGTGCCCAGCGCGGCGCCGTGGCCGATGCCCGCATTGACCACAACCCGGTCGAGCGTGCCGAATTCGGCCCGGAACTTCTCGAACGTCGTCTGCACAGCGGCGTCGTCGGTGACATCGAGTGCCGCGGTGTGCACGACGATCCCGGGATGGGCCGCAACGAGTTCGGCGCGCAGCGCATCGAGCCGGTCCACCCGCCGGGCACACAGCCCGAGATCGTGACCGCGAGCGGCGAATTGGCGCGCCATCTCCGCGCCGAGCCCGGAACTGGCGCCGGTGATGACGATGGTGCTCATTCGGTGATCTCCTTGTCCTCCGCGGTACGGCGGCCCATACCCATCAACTGCCGGTCGTAGAGCGGGCGCAGCAGCCGTTTCGTCCAGAACGCCCGGCGCCCGGCGCGATCGGTGAGCACCAGGAAGCGACGCGCGTCGATCCCGGCCAGTGCCACCGCGGCGATATCGTCGGCATCCAGCGCCGCGCCGTCGATCAGACTCCGAGCGACCTTGGTCATCAGCGGATCGGCATCGCTCAGTGACGCCGCCAGATTGGTGCGGAAGAACGACGGGCACACCACCGAGACATCGATGCCGTGCGGGGCGAGCTCGTAGCGCAAGCTTTCGCTGAGTGCCACAACAGCGGCTTTGGCCGCCGAGTAGGACGCCATCGCAGGCGGATGCACGAGCCCGGCCAGTGACGCGGTGTTGACCAGATGACCCGAGCGCTGTGCCTTGAACATCGGCGTGAACGTCCGGCAGCCGGCGGCGACGCCGAGGACATTGATGTTCATGACCCGCGCCCACTCGTCCTGGGGGACACGGTCGATCCGACCACCGGCGGCGATGCCCGCGTTGTTGACGAGGATGTCCAGCCCGCCCATGCTCTCCCGCACGGTGGTGCGGGCCCGCACCCAGTCGTCCTCGGAGGTCACATCCAGCCGGAGATACGACGCACCCGCCGGGACCACGGCGTCCTCGGCCAGATCGGTGACCACGACGCGGTCACCCCGCCCGGCGAACCGCCGCGCCAGTGCCGCACCGAGACCGGACGCGCCACCGGTGATCAGAACCCTGGCCATGGTCACCGCCCCCGCGTGTACTTGGCGAGCTCGAGCCGGCCGACGACATCCAGATGCACCTCGTCGGGCCCGTCGGCCAAGCGCACCGCCCGCGCGGTCGTCCACGCCGCCGACAACGGCACGTCATCGGAAAGGCCCGCACCACCGTGGATCTGCATGGCGAAATCGATGACCTCCTGCGCCATCATCGGCACGTGCGCCTTGATCTGGCTGATCTCGCTCAGCGCGCCGAACGCGCCGACGGTGTCGAGCTTCCACGCCGCATTGAGCACCAGCAGTCGTGCCGCGTCGATCGCGATGCGCGCCTTGGCGATTCGCTCCCGGTTGCCACCCAGCCGGGCCAGCGGCCTGCCGAACGCCGTGCGCTCCACCCCGCGCGCACACGCCGCCGCGAGCGCGGACTCGGCCAGCCCGATCAGCCGCATGCAGTGATGGACGCGGCCGGGACCGAGGCGCCCCTGCGCGATCTCGAACGCGCGACCAGGCCCCAGCACGATGTTCCCGGCGGGCACCCGCACATCGGTGAACGACACCTCGCCGTGCCCGAACGGCTCGTCGTAGCGGCCCATCGTGGGCAGCATCCGCTCGATCCGCACACCGGGGGTGTCGACGGGGACGAGCACCATCGTGTGCCTGCGATGCTTCTCGGCATCGGGATAGGTGAGACCCATGAAGATGATGACCGCGCAGTCGCGATGACCGATACCGGTGGTCCACCACTTGCGGCCGTTGATCACCACGTCCTCACCGTCGAGCACGGCGGTCGCCGCCATGTTCGTCGCGTCGGAGGACGCGACATCGGGTTCGGTCATGCCGAACGCCGAACGGATGGTGCCGTCGAGCAGCGGTTCCAGCCATCGCTTACGCTGAGCCGGATCGCCGAACTGGAGCAGCACCTCCATGTTGCCGGAATCCGGTGCGTGGCAATTGAAGACATGCGGCGCCAGGAACGAGCGTCCCGTCTCCTCGGCGATCGGCGCGTAGTCGACATTGGTCAAGCCGGTGCCGCCGTCGGTGCCGAACCGCGCGGCGTACTCGCCCGCGTGCGCCGCGGGCAGGAACAGATTCCACAATCCCGCCGCGCGCGCCTTCGTCCGCAGCTCGGTGAGCACGGGCAGCGGATTCCACGGGTCCGCACCGGAATCGCGCAGGGCGGCGATGCTGCGGTGGTATTCCGCCTCGATCGGGGCGATCTCCTCGGTGATGAAACCACGGACTCGATCGACGAGATCCGTGGCGCGAGCGCTGGGGGCGAAGTCCATATCTTCTGCTTTCGGTGAAGGGGAGCGGGGCACTCAGGCCGGAATGTGCACCAACACCCATCGTGCCTCCCGGAACCGCTCTGCCCTGTGCAGATGCAATTGTCGATGCCGGCAAGCAGCATTGAAATAGGCGCGGAGACCGAGTTTGATGTGCATATGCACATCGGCAGGCCAGTGCCGGCCCTCCCGCTGGGACCACACCGGCGCAAGGTCGCGGCCCAGATCGCGGCAATGATCGCGGAGGTCGACCCCGAACTGAACGAGATCGCGGCGGACCTGACCCGGCTGTACCGCGAGCACATCCCGGTCTACGACCAGGTCGACGCGAGCTCGATCGAGAACAACACCCGAGCGGTGCTGCGCATCGTCGTCGCCCAACTCGGCGACTCGCAAGCCGAGCACGCGGGCTTCGACGAGCTGACCACGCTCGCCAGAACCTGGGCCGACCAGCAGATACCCCTCGACCTCGTGGCGCACAGCCTGCAGATCGGCGCGCGCAGGATCTTCGAACTGATCCGCCGCCGCGCCGCGGCCCGTGACATCCCCGCCGCCGAGATCGACGAAATGCAGGACCTCACCTGGGAATGGGCGACCGCGTCCGCCACCGCCGTGCACGTGGTGGCGCAGGAGCGGGCCGTGGCCGGGGCCGCCCGCCGCGCCGATTTCCTGCGCAGCCTCGTCGACGGCACCCTCTCGCCCGCCGTGCTGCTCGTCGACGCCCGCGACCACCGCCTCGACCCGGAGCATCGCTACCGGATCGCCTGCGCCGCGTGGAACGAGACCGCCGTCACCGCCGACCTGCTCGCCGCCCTGCGGGCCCGTGGGTCGACGACGACACTGCCGGTCGTGGATACGGTGGTCGACCAGCATCTGGTCGCGCTGCTGCCACGCACCCCGGATTCACTCCCGGACGACAGCGTGGTCGCCCTGGGATCGGCTGTGCCGCTCGGCGATGCCGCGGCCTCGTACCGCCAGGCGCGGCGCGCACTGGATCTGGCTGTGCGCTATGGGCGCCGCGGATCGGTCGACCTGGGATCCCTCGGCCCGCTACCGCTGCTCGGGGCGGCCGAGGACGTCGCGCAGCTGCTCGAGGAGAAACACCTCGAGCCGCTGCGCCGCCACGGTGGTGCAGCGGGGGAGATCCTCGGAACCGTCGAGACCTATCTCGACTGCGATCGGCGCGTCGACGACACCGCGGCCGCGCTGTACCTGCACCGCAACACCGTTCGCAACCGGCTCACCCGCTTCGCCGAGCTCACCGGCCTCGATCTCGACCGCACCGACGATCTCGTCGTCGCGTGGTGGCTGCTGCATCGCGAGCAGTCGCCACCACGCTGACCACTTCGATCAGGGCTTGCGGGCGACCGCGCCGTACGCCGAGATCGGACGGACCTCGCCCACCTCGGTCCCCTCCGCCTGCCACTGGGTGATGGACGTGAAGCCGGGCTCCACCAGCTCCAATCCGTCGAACACGGCGCGGATCTGGGCCTGCGGCCGCGGGATGTACGGTGTGCCGCCGGTGCCGGTGTAGTTCTCGCACAGCGTCACGTAGGCCTGGCTGTCGTCGGTGCCGTCCCACATGATCAGGTGGCTGCCCGACGGCACCGCCCCGATGACGGTCCGGACGATCCGCAGCAGGTCGTCGTAGGTCCTGGCGTGACCGAGCACGCCCATGAACATCACCGCGATCGGCTCGTTGAAGTTCAACACGTTGCGCGCGTCGGCGATGATCTGCTCGGGATCGTGGAAATCGGCATCGATGTAGGTGGTGACGCCCTCGGGGGTGGTGCTGGTCAGCAGCGCCCGCGCATGGGTGAGCACCAGCGGATCGTTGTCCACGTACACCACGCGGGCATCGGGCGTGACACCCTGGGCGACCTCGTGGGTGTTCTGCATCGTCGGCAGCCCGGTGCCGATGTCGAGGAACTGCCGGATGCCACGCTCGCGCGCCAGGAACCGGACGGCCCTGATCAGGAACTGCCGCGACTGCACGGCCATGGTGGAGATGTCCGGGTCGACGGCCAGGCCCGCGTCACCGGCGATCTTGTCGATCTCGTAGTGGTCCTTGCCGCCCATCCAGTAGTTCCAGATCCGCGCCGAATGCGGAATGTCGGTCCGGATCACCGGGGTGTGCACGTCGGCCATGCGCCTCGCTCCTCTGCAAGTGTGACAGCGGTGCCCATCCCGGGGAAGGAACCGTCGGCGGGACAGCACCTGATCTGTTGCGACAGTACAAGATTCACGCCACCACTGGGTGGTGGATCGGGCAGGCGCCGAATGGTGGCCGCACGCTCACGAATTCGCGGTCCCTCCCGGCCTGGTCAGGCGGGTAGATCGCCCGGCCGAAGGTCGACGGGATGGGCCGCGGTGAGGCTGTTGTACAGCACGCTGAGGTCGAGCGAATCGACCGCGCCCCGCTTGGGCTGCGGACCGCGATCGACCTGGCGGTGCAAGGCTTCCATCTTCTCGTCGAGCTGGGTGGCCACCTCGGCCGCCTGGGCCAGGTCGCTGCGCAGGTTCGGGGGGACCTCGCCGCGGTACTTGTAGTAGATCTTGTGCTCGAGGCTGGCCCAGAAGTCCATCGCGATGGTGCGGATCTGAATCTCCACCGGGATCCGTTCGGTGCGATCGGAGCGGAACACCGGGATCGACACGATCAGGTGCAGGCTCTGATACCCGTTCGGCTTGCGGTTGGTGATGTAGTCGCGCTCCTCCAGGACGGTGATGTCCTCCTGGCCGACCAGCATGGCCCTGATGGTGTCGATATCGGAGATGAAGCTGCAAACCACCCGGACACCGGCGATATCCAGCACGTTCTCCCGGATCGCGGCGAGATTCATCGCGTAGTTCTTGCGCCGGACCTTCTCCAGCACGCTCTCGGGCGACTTCAGCCGCGACCGCACATGTTCGATGGGGTTGTACTCGTGCGCGTTGTTGAAGTCCTCACGCAAGATATCGATCTTGGTGGTGACCTCGTCGATCGCGAACTTGTAGCCGAGCATGAAGTCGACGAACTGTTCCCGCAGCACCCGGAGATCGTCGATCCCGACCCGCTCCCCGTTGCGGGGCGAGCCGTTGTCGATGGTGAGCTGATCCGGTTGCCAAGGTTTCATCGAGTCCATTGTGCCTGTTCCGCCGCGAGCGCCGCCGCCGCACCAGGTAGAGCCCGTTTACGATGGTCCGATGTTCGCTGCTGTCCTGTCGTTCACCCTCGCTGCGATCGTGCTCGTGCTACTGCCGGGACCGGACACGCTGGTCGTGGTGCGCAGCCTCGTCCGAGGCGGGCGAAGCGCGGGGATTCGCACCGCCGCGGGTGTGCTGAGTGGGCTGGCTTCCTGACGCGCCGGACGATCAGCCGGCGCGCTCGTCTGTTCGCGCCACGCCATCGCGCTCCGCGACGACCGGCCGCCGGTGCAGTTCGAGCCAGTAGATGACGACCACGACGGCGTATCCCGCCAGCAGCGAGCACAGGGCGAGCACGCAGAGTCCGACCAACACCGCCGATGCCGTGCCGATCACCACTTCCTCCCGGCAGACCGGCGCTGGTCCTTCCGAAGCCGGTCGGCCCGTGCCCGCCTGGCCGCATCCGCCAGATCGGCGATGTCGAAGGCCAGTGAACGCCCTTCCCGCAGTAATTCGCGGCCGGAGGCGGTCGCCACCCGCCCGATCTCCCCTTGGCGAGCGACCACCGCGGCCCGCACTTCCCGCGCGAACTCGCCGATCGCCTGCCGATCGTCCGCGGTCTTCTCGACCAAGGCGTCTACCATCGCCGACACCAGCAACCTCATCGTCGCCACCCCGCTGTACTGTTGAGTGAACAATTGTGCACTGACGTCGTCAACGTTATCCGGTAACGACGGTACCGACAACCTCCGCTTGCTGCGAGACGGTCGAATTTCCCTCTGCGGGGTGATGAAATCCTGTGGGGATGGTCGCGCGCAGGGTCAAGAGCAAGGCGGGGCGTTGGGGTGATCGCAACGTCGAGCGTCAACGGGTGGTGATGGACGCGTTGATCGCCTTGTTCGACCAGGCCGATCCCGGCATCGGCCGCCTGCGCAAGTTCGTCCTGTCGCTGCTCTTCGCGCCGACCATGCGCATCATCTGCGACCTCATCGCGGTCCCGACCCGCCGCTTCCGCACCGACTGCGATATTCCCAGGTCTGTTGTCCGCGAGGTCTTCTGGAAGAGCGAGCACTCCCGCGACGGCCTGCGCGCCGGCTTCGCCGATGTCCGCATGCTCGCCACCGACCTCGGTCTGCTCAACCCCGCCTCGCGCGTGCTGTGGAAGATCTGCCGCATCGACGGCGACGCCTCGCGCTATCGCAGCGAGCCCGCTCGCACCACGGGTTCCTGTATCCGCTGACCCGTCGTGCCACCGGGCAACACTGAGATGAATAGGAAGATTCGTATCAAACCTTTCGTTCGGTCGGTGGTCAGTTCTTTCTCGTCGTGATGGCCCGTGCGGCCGTGTCGGCGATCTGCTCGTCGGTGAGGCTGCTGTCGCGCAGTAGCGCGTGCGACAAGACGATGCGCACGATGACCTCGGCGGCTTGGCGTGGGGGAAGGGCCAAGGTCTTGTCGTCGCGGGCCGCGATGAGCGGCTCCGCGAACGCGGCGACGGTCTCGACCAGGTTGTGTTCCGACTGGCCGTGCGTGATGGCGACAGTGAGCAGCCAGGCGGGTTCGTGGGTCCGCAGGTAGTCGAATGCCGCGTGTTCACGCAGGTATCGGATCGCGAAAAGTGTTGCTGAGCGGGCGATTTCGGCGGCGGGTGCGAACAGGTCGATCGTGCTGTACGCGGTGGCGACCATGCGTCCGATCTCGTGGCGACCCACCGCGGAGACGAGCGCCTTCTTGTCTCCGAGTTCACGGTATGCCGTGGCTCGCGATACCCCGGCGCGTTCGGCCACCGTCGTCAGGGTCAAGCCGTCGAGTCCGGATTCGGCGATCAAGCTGACGGCGGCGTCCAGCAGCTCTTCCGAGGAGCGGGTCGATGAGGTCATGGCTCTTTGTACTCCGGCGGGTGGTCAGGCGCCTTGCGCGCCGGTCACTGGTGAGACTAATTTATCAATTAGTCTCAGGATGGAGAGCGCAGTGACTGGACATAGAGACATGCGCGCGGGCCGGTCCCACGCCGTGGTGCTGGGCGCGAGCATGGCGGGGCTGCTGGCCGCACGCGTGTTGAGCGAGAGCTTCGCGAAGGTCACCGTGATCGAACGGGACGATCTGTCGAGCCCGGGGGATCGGCGCGGAGTACCGCAGGGCCGTCATGTGCACGCGTTGCTGGCGCGGGGAACGCGGATCTTCGAGGAGCTGTTCCCGGGGTTGACGCAGGACCTGCTGGCCGAGGGGGCGGTCGAGTGTCGCGCGCTGAGCGAGATGCGGATGTCTCTCGGCGGGCACACACTGCGTCAGTCCGACAGCGGGTACACGGTCTTACAGGCGAGTCGTCCGTTCCTGGAATGGCGAGTGCGCGAACGCGTTCGTGGTCTGCCGAATGTGGACGTGCTCGACGGTCGCACCGTGGAGGCACTGTGCTACGACCGTGCGGCTGAGCGGGTGCGTGGCGTTCGGGTCGCCGGGGTGGGTGAGATCGAGGCTGATCTGATCGTCAGCTGTCTGGGCAGACACGGTCCGGTCAACGACTGGCTGGCCGATCTCGGCTACGATCGGCCCGCCGAGGAGGGCGTGCGGATCGACATGATGTACGCGAGTCGATACGTCCGGCTGCCCGTGGGTGCGGTGCGCGGCGACAAGGAGATCATCGTCTCCAACCAGCAGCCCGCACGGGGCCTGGCGCTGTTCGCGGTGGAGGACGGCAAACACATCCTCACTCTGATCGGTTACGGAAACGACCACCCACCAGCAGATTCCGATGGCTTCTGGCGGTTCGCGTCCTCGGTCGCCCCGCCGGATGTGCGTCAGGCACTGGTAGAAGCCGAATCACTCACCGACATCGCCACGTACCGCTACCTCGCCAATCAGCGTCGCCGCTACGAGCGACTCGCGCGGTTTCCCGACGGGCTGCTGGTCTTCGGTGACGCGGTCTGCAGCTTCAGCCCGGCCTTCGGCCAAGGCATGACGGTGTCGGCGCTGCAGGCCGTGCGGCTCCGGGCCGTCCTGGCAGGCGGCGATCACGACCTACCCCGCCGCTACTTCCGCGCGGCCGCCACCGCGATCGACGATGCCTGGCTGATCACCAAACTTTTCGACCTGGCCATGCCGCATGTGGACGCGAGCGGTCAGGTTCTGACGCGGAGCGCGGGATCCCTGGTCGGGCTCGGCCTGGCCGCCGGGGCTCGGGATGCTCGGGTCGGGCGGGCGATCGCGCGCATCGCCGGACTCCTGGACCGTCCGACGGCGGTGCTTCGCCCACAACTGCTGGCGCACACGGCGACTGCGCTCGGACGTGTCGGCATCGATCAGGTCCGGCAGGCCACTGCGCGGTCCGCAGGCAGAACATCCGCGTTCGATCCACTTCCGCACGGGCCCGCGATGGGTTTCCACCGTTTGGCGGTGCGCTCGGTCACCCGCGATACGCGCGACAGCGCGATCGTCGAGTTCGACGTCCCGGCCGAACTCGCCGACCGGTTCCGATACGCCGCCGGTCAGCACATCGTCGTACGCGGTACCCGCCACGGCGAAGCGATCCGGCGCAGTTACTCGCTGTGCGACCCGGCGGGATCCGGGCGCCTGCGCATCGCGGTGAAACGCCAGGACGGGGGAGCGTTCTCCAGCTATGTACTCGACCATCGGATCGTCGGCTCCGCACTGTATGTCTCCGAGCCGACCGGGATGTTCACTCCCGGAATGGATTCCACGGCCCGGTGCGCCTACGCCGCGGTTGCGGCGGGCAGCGGGATCACGCCGATCGTCTCCATCATCGGAACCGTTCTGGAATCCGAGCCGCACAGCACGTTCACCTTGTACTACGGCAGCCGTGGCCTGGACGATGTCATGCTGGACGGCCCGTTGCGTGCACTCGTCGACCGCTTTCCCCGGCGCCTCCGGGTGACGCACCATTTCTCGCGGCATAGCGAGCGTGCACTGCCCGAGCCTGTCTCCGGGGTGACCTATCGGCGTGGCCGGATCGATCCGGCCACCCTCACGGATGACGTCGACCGCTGGTTCCTGTGTGGTCCAAGGGAGCTCGTGTCTCGCACGGTCGCGTCGTTGACCGAGCGCGGGCTGGACCGTTCGCGGATCCTCCTCGAATTGTTCGACACCGACACTGTCAATTCACCACCACCGGAGACGGACGCCCCCACCAGTCGCGTCACCCTCACCGGACACGGCAGGCCCATGGAATTCGACATGCCACGAGATCGGTCCATCCTCGAAGCAGCGCTCGGACAGCGCGAAGACCTCCCGTACTCCTGCCTCGGTGGCTCCTGCGGAACATGCCGCGCCGCAGTCGAATCGGGTGAGGTCGCCATGGACCCCGATCCGCTACTGGCGATCACCGACCACGAGACCGCGTCCGGCTATGTGCTGGCCTGCCGCACTCGTCCCGTCTCCGACAACGTCGTACTCCGTTTCGAGTGAGTGTCGGTACCCCGACGCGAATCTTGGATAATGCCGTTGTGGCTGTGACGCGGCGGATTTCGGGCGGTGATCGTCTGGACCTCGTCTTCGTCCGCTCGAGCTCCCGGCGTGCGGTGCGGGCATTTCTGGACGAGCTGCCCGCGCCCACATCGTCCAGGTGAACGGGTAGGCGCGGGTGGCGCATGTCAGAGGAAACGGGCGATGAGGTCCTTCATGACCTCGTTGGCGCCGGCGTAGATGCGGGAGATGCGGCCGTCGGCCCACATCCGGGCAATCGGGTACTCCTCCATGTAGCCGTAGCCACCGTGTAGCTGGACGCACCGGTCGATCACCTGGGACTGCTGATCGGTGGTCCAGTACTTGACCATCGCCGCGGTCTTGACGTCCAGCGCGCCGCGCAGGTGCTTGTCGACGGCGGAGTCGACGAACGTGCGCACCACCTCGGCGATCGTCGCGCACTCGGCCAGCTCGAACCTGGTGTTCTGCATGGCGAACAGAGGCTTGCCGAAAGCGTTGCGCTGCTTGACATACGCCAGCGTCTCGTCGACGGCCGCCTCGATCGCGGCCGCGGCCGCGACGCCGCAGATCAGCCGCTCCTGGGGCAGCTGCTGCATGAGCTGGATGAAGCCCTCGCCCTCGGCGCCGAGCAGGTTCGCCTGCGGTACGCGCAAGCCGTCGAAGAACAGCTCGGTAGTGTCCTGGCCCTTCTGGCCGATCTTCTTGAGCAGCCTGCCGCGCTCGAAGCCGGGAGTGTCGTCGGAAACCTCGGCGACCACCAGCGAGACGCCCTTGGCGCCCTGGGTCGGATCGGTCTTGACCGCGATGATCAGCAGATCGCAGTTGCGGCCGTTGGAGATGAACGTCTTGGCGCCGGTGATCAGGTAGTCGTCGCCGTCCTTGACCGCCTTGGTCGCGATGTTCTGCAGGTCGGAGCCGGTGCCGGGCTCGGTCATGGCGATGGCGCCGATCCACTCGCCCGAGGCCAGCTTGGGCAGCCAGCGCTTCTTGTTCTCCGCCGAGGCGTAGGCCAGGATGTAGTGGGGCACGATGCCGGTGTGCACGCCGAGCTGCATGGCCGAATCGCCGCCCTTGACCTGCTCGGTGAACAGCACGGCCTCGTGGGCGAAGGTGCCGCCGCCACCGCCGTACTCCTCGGGGATCGACATGCACAGCAGGCCGAGTTCGCCGGCCTTGCGGTAGACCTCCCGGCTCGGGAAGCCCTGCGCGGCGAACTCCTCGCGGTGCGGCGCGACGGTGTTCGCGAAGAAGTTGCGAGCCAGTTCGGCCAGGCCTTGCAGCTCCGACTCGGCGTCGGTGCCGCGGTCGGTATCGGCGGTGCTCATCGGGGTTCCTCTCCCAGTTGTCGATGGACTGCGCACCAGAGTGAGCAGTTGTTGGCATTCTGTCAATAGTTCGCGATAGTGTTGACAAGGTGCCAATAGTGCTGCCATGGTATCAATTGATAGGACATCCAACTATTGGATCACCTTTCAACTGCGCCTCCCGGTGCACCGACCCCACGACAAGGACTGGCATGGTTCGCGAACTCACCCACTTCATCGACGGACAGCACGTCAAGGGCGCTTCGGGCGCGTTCGGTGACGTGTTCGATCCGAACAC
>NZ_JBSGVQ010000060.1:0-32712 GCF_053608525.1 Nocardia sp. NPDC055029 | reverse complement strand
GCCCCGCAGGGGCCGACGGCAGTTGCGGCGAGGGTTCAGCAGCTCAGCGGCCGGTGCTGCCGGCGGTCAGGTCGAGGAGCGCTTGGCACAGCGGATTGTGTGTCTGGCTGTCGCCGTCGGCGAAGCAGGCGCCGAAGAGCACGAAGCCGAGCGGCCAGGCCAGCAGCATCTGGGCGGATCCTGTCGCAGATCCGGTCTGTGTGTCGGCCACGGGCGCGACGGTGGCCGGGGCGGCCTGCGCTGGGATTGAGCCCAGGCCGCCGAGACCGACGGAGAGTACGACCGCGGCAAGGGATGTGGTGAGCATTCGGCTCATGAGGGTGTGCCTCCAAATCAGGTGGGGTGGGTTTTTTTCGGGGTCAGGCCGGATCGGATTCGGCGCTGCCGCTGCCGATCTCGTAGATCAGGGCACAGATCGGCCCGTTCGGTTCGGCATCGCAGAGCAGGATGTAGAGCGCGCCGAGCGGAAAGGTGATCAGCGGTGCCAGCGAGGAACCGGACTCGCCGGAACCCGACGCGGATCCGGAACCCGCAATCGGAGCGACGGGGACAGGCACGGCCGGAGCGGCGTGCGCCGGACCCAGGGTCGCACCGACTAGAGCACTCGAAACAGCAATGGCGGCAAGGATTTTGGTGAGTAGTGGATTCATGACTACCTCCTATGAATGTGTTCGCCGACACTAGTCGAGCGACAACAATCTGAAATACCCAAGTTTTACTGTCTGTCGCGCCGTGGTCGATCCGTGGGAACCTACGGAAACCTGGTCTGTCGCCCATTCGGCCCATACAGTGGACGGATGCGTGGACGATCTCGAATCCTGCTGTCTTCTACCGCAACAGCGGCGGCAGCACTGGCGCTGACCACCTTCCCGGCTGCGGCCGCCGAGCCATCCACCACCCCTACCGCCTGCGCGGAGGTCCGGGTCGTCACCGTCCGGGGCACCCTCGAACCACAGTCGGGCAGCCTGCTCCTCACTCCGCTGGGCAAGCGGATCGGCGACGAATCCGGCCGCCGCACGACGGTGACCGAACTCGAATATCCGGCCTCGATGGCCCCGGACAGCGCCGTCCGCGGCGTCGAGAACCTGACCGCGCTGCTGAACGACACCGCCGCCACCTGCCCGGACCAGCAGCTCGTCCTGCTCGGCTACTCGCAGGGCGCCCGTGTCATCGGCAACACCCTCGACAAGCGAACCGCGTTGACGGACCAGGCGGCCGCGCGGATCGACGCCGTCGCCCTGTTCGGCAGCCCGCTGTTCAACGGCACCGAACCCTACGACCGCGGCAACTTCGACCCCGCCCTATCCGGCACCGGTCCACTCCGCGCAGGCGCGCTGGCCGAATTCGCCGACCGCCTGCGCGACTACTGCAATGCCGGCGACCGCGTCTGCCAGGGCGGCGACCCGGCCGCCGGATTCGCAAACGCCCTGAGCTACGGCCATTTCGCGTACTTCGTCAACGGCAACCGCGACCAGGCCGCGGCGTTCGTGCGCGAACAGCTCGGCTCTTGACCGTCGAAACGCCGAGAGCGGGCCCGCGCGCCGTGGTGTCGCGCTCGGCCTGTTCCGCTGGCAGGCAGGCGATTCCGTCGACCTGGCTTCTCAGGGACGGTCGACGTCGGGGAGGATGGTCTCCGGCTTGAAGATCACCTTGTAGTGATAACGGCTCACCTCGGCGGATTCGAGCTGTTCCACGAAGTAGCTCACGTTGTCCGAGAGTCCGAGGAAGTGCTTCTTGTACTCGTCGTCACCGGTCTTGCACGTCACCTCGAGCTGGTTGTTCTCGTCCTTGATCGAGCACTTGCCCTCGATGGACAGCAGGTACTTGTCGGTGATTCCGTTGAAGAACACCACCCGACGGTCGATCTTGAACTGGTCCGATTCCTTGGACAGATTCTTGGACACCACGTCGGCGTCACTCGAGCACCCGGTCACTGCGATGACACCCGCGGACAGCGCCACAGCAGCCGCGATGAGCTTCGGCTTCATTTTCGTCCCCCTACCTCAGCGGTGTCGCACTCACGTCCGAGAAGCCCGGACAAGCCCCGAGCCTGAACTCCCCCTTCTCGAACATGTACGCCCGCACTACTTTACACACCGCGTTGTCCGGCAACCGCGAATCAAGGGATGATCCGGTCAGCGTGTCCACCGCAGGACATCGAGGGCTGCGCCGACCGCGATCGTGTTGCTCGCCAGGGCCCGGGGCAGCAGTTCATCGGCGCGAGCCAGGCGGCGCACAACGGTGCTGCGGTGGGTGTAGAGGCGTTCGGCCGTCCGGACGGTACTGCACTGCTCCTCGAGGTAGGCCGTGAGCGTTTCGATCACCTCCGTCTCGGCGCCGACCAGTGCCCCGAGGGTGTCGGCGACGAATTCGTCAGCCCGGATGGGATCGGCGGTCAGCAGGGCCACCAGCTGCACGTCCTGATGGCGAGCGACCCGGCGAACCGAGGTGAGGCGGGCCAGCATGCGCTGTGTCTCGAGCGCGTCGAGATGGCTGCGGCGGAATCCCTCGAGGCCGAGACCCGGTCGCCCGATCGCGATCTGCACGTCCGGAGCGGCGTCGAGCCCACGGACCACCGGGTCCAGCTCCGGGGCCGTGTCGGTGGGTAGCCACAGCCACAGTGCCGTGGCACCGGCCACGACCGTGAGCCGGTGCCCGGCGCCGCTGACCCGGACGAGCAGTTCCGCGGCCGCCTCGAGCTGATCGCCGGCCGTAGGAGACTTCGCCCAGAGGACGGCAGCGGTGTGCGGCCCGGTCAACCGGTAACCCAGCCTGCTCTCCGCCTGGGCGAGCCGGATGGGCGCTCCTTCGAGCAGCAGCGACACCGTGGCGCGACGTTCGGCGTGGGTACCACGCACCAGGTCGGCGCGTTCGGCCTTCATCCGTTCGGTGACGGCCGCGATCGTGTCCTCGATGAATGTCGAGATCGACAGCGACGCGAGTTCGAGCAGCTCCCGTAGCTGCCGGGGATCGTCGGTGAGCGAGAAGCACACCTCCATGCACCGGTTCCACACCACGCTGTAGGTAGTGCGGTAGGCCTCGAGCGAGGTCTCGTCGAGGCCGCGCCGCACCAAATCCCTGGCCGAGGCCAGCGCCTCGGGGCCGAGGTTCGGCGGCACCCTGCGGCCGGGATTCTGCACATTGGACCAGGCCCAGTGCGCGATATTGGCCAGATTCGCGCGCCGGACCGCGTCGGCGAGCACCGGATCCCCGGCGATGCGCTGCATGCGCTCCCCCGCCAGCGACGCCTCGTGCAGGTCGTTGAGCCATTCCGCCGGCGGATTCAGCGAGATCTCGGCCGCCCGCCGGATCAAAGCGACGAGTTCCGGCCTCGGCTCCGGCCAACCCGCATCGCGTGCGTCATTATGAACCACAATCTCAGCATCCTGCGTCGCTATGACGTAGCGCAAGCCTGCCGCGGTATCCGACCCTGGAATGCAGCCTCCGCACTGCTGTGGACGGCGGAGTCCAACGAAGGAGTCGCTATGACCACGCAGACCTCGGAGCAGCCGAGGACCGGCGCATCGACCACCGATCATGTCGACGTGGCGATCGTCGGCGCAGGCATCTCCGGCATCGGCGCAGGGCGGTACCTGCGAAAGCTGCTGCCGCACAAGCGATTCACCATCCTCGAGGCTCGCGGCGACCTCGGCGGCACCTGGGACCTGTTCCGGTACCCCGGCATCCGCTCCGACTCGGACCTGCACACCTTCGGCTACGAGTTCAAGCCATGGCGCGACGAGCAATCGATCGCCGACGGGGAACGGATCCTGTCCTACCTGCGCGAAACCGCCACCGAGAACGGACTCGACGACACCATCCGCTACCACCACAAGGTCATCGGCGGAGCCTGGTCGTCCGCGGACGCGCGCTGGACGCTGCAGGTCGAACGCACCGACACCGGCGAACTCGCCGAGCTCACCGCCGACTGGATCTTCTCCGCCGCCGGCTACTACAACTACGACGAGGGATTCACCCCCGAGTTCACCGGCCGCGATCGCTTCCAGGGCACCATCGTCCACCCGCAGCGCTGGCCCGAAGACCTCGACTACGCCGGAAAGCGCGTCGTGGTGATCGGCAGTGGCGCCACCGCGGTCACACTGATTCCGGCGATGGCGGATACCGCGGCGCACGTGACGATGCTGCAGCGCACCCCCACCTATATCCTGCCGGTGCCGAGGAAGGACCCGATCGCCAACGCGCTGAAGAAGATCCTCGGCGACGAACGCGGTTACGCCATGACCCGGCGCAAGAACATCGCCCAGCAGAAGCTCATCTGGAGCCTCTCGGAGAAATACCCGAACCGGATGCGCCGGTTCATCCGGTGGACCAACGCCAAGCAGTTGCCCGAGGGCTATCCGGTCGACCAACATTTCAACCCGCCCTACAACCCCTGGGAACAACGCCTGTGCACCGTCCCCGACGGTGACCTGTTCACAGCCATCCGGAACGGCAGCGCATCGGTGGTCACCGACCGCGTCGAGACCTTCACCGAGACCGGCATCCTGCTGCAATCCGGCCGTGAACTCGAAGCCGACATCATCGTCACCGCAACGGGTCTCAACGTCCAAGCGTTCGGCAACGTCCCCGTCACCGTCGACGGCCGGGCGATCGAACTACCCGACACGGTGGCCTACAAGGGCTTGATGCTCTCGGGTGTCCCCAACCTGGCCTACGCCATCGGCTACACCAACTCCTCGTGGACGTTGAAGATCGGGCTGCTCTGTGAGCATTTCTGCCGCATCCTGGCCCACATGGACGACAACGGCTTCCAGATCGCACACGCCGAAGTGACGGACGAGGCCATGCCCACCCGGCCGTTCCTCGACTTCGCCGCGGGTTACATCCAGCGCGTCGTCGACCAGCTGCCCAAGCAGGGCGACCGGATGCCGTGGCGGACGTCGATGAACTACCACGACGACGTGCGAATCCTGCGGAAGGCAGACATTCTCGATCACGAACTCCACTTCGACCGCGCGGTCGCCGCCCTGCCATCCGCATCGGTATCAGCATGAGCACAGATACCTCGAGGTCGGCACGCAGCGGCGGCCCACCGCGTCCGCGGCGAAGTTTGTGCGGTGTCTACTGCGCGCGTGGCCGTACCCTGTTGAGTGCCTGCATGTTTGGTGGCCGTAGCCCGTAGGATGGAGCCTGATGGACCACACGGACCCTTTCCCCCGCCCTGTTCCGTTCACGGTACCGAAGCTGCTCGTGGGCTTAGGGTCCCTATTGGTTGTCGCCGCGGCGATCGCATCGTTCACCTTCACCTCCACCCTCGCGCGTGCGGCTGGGATTCCTGAGGGCCTGACCTGGTTGTGGCCGGTGGTGGTCGGCCTCACCGTCGCGCTGGTCGCCTGCACCTTCATCACCTTGGTCGGTATCCGCGACGAGAAGGCCACGTCCATGGTGCGGGTCTACGAACTGCTGCTCGTCGCCGCGGTGCTGGCCAGTATCTTCGGGAACGTGCTGGCCATCTCCCGCGATCCGATCGAGATGGGCACCCTCGAGATCGCGACCGTGGTCTCGGTTCCCCCGATATGCCTGATGATCTGTGTGGGCAACTACCTGCTGCTCACGGCAGTCGTTCCCGTCCGCATCGTGGCCGCGATCCCCGAGGACGACTGGCGGCTGCGGGTCCTCGGCATCCCCACCGCGCCGGTGCCGCCGAAAGACTCGAACCCCTCCCCCCATGACGGTGCCGCATGGTGGGACCAGCACCGCAGCGAGGCACGAACCCCGACAACACCGAAGACCCGGACATAAGGGGCGAACTCACCGGCGCGAGGTCGGATGCTGCGTGGTTGCCCTAGCAGCAGCGCGACGCGGGCCATAGTGGTCGCATGGGTAACCAGTCCACGGTCGCTGCCGCGCTCGAACCTCTGCTGCGAGCCACTTTGGGACCCCACCCGGCGGTGGGGTTCGAATTCTGGGATGGCAGCACGATCCAACCCGATGGCGCGAGCCCCGGCACGATGCGCGTGCGATCCGAGGATGCGCTGCGCCACCTGGTCTGGGCGCCCGGCGAACTCGGTGTGGCGCGCGCATTCGTCTCCGGCACAGTGGATCTCGACGGCGACATCTTCACGATGCTCCGAGCACTCCAGTCGACCGCGCCGAACGACGCCCGCCTCGGCCTCGGCGCGGCCTGGCGGGCCGTCGGCGCGGCGCGGCGACTCGGGGCGGTCGGTCGCCGCCCGGAAATACCACCGGAGGAGGCGCGACCACGGCGCGGACCGTTACACACCAAACGTCGCGATGCGGCGGTGATCAGTCATCACTACGACGTCGGCAACGATTTCTATCGGCTGGTGCTCGGCCCGAGCATGACCTACTCCTGCGCGCGGTTCGTGCCGGACGACGACGGTTCGCTGGAGGACGCCCAGCGCGCCAAGCACGACCTGGTCTGCCGCAAACTCGGCTTGGCCGAGCAGGAGGGTATGCGCCTGCTCGACGTGGGATGCGGCTGGGGTTCCATGGCGATGCACGCGGCCTCGACCTATGGGGCACAGGTCGTCGGCGTCACCATCAGCAGCGCCCAGGTCGAGCTCGCCCGCCGGCGAGTCGCCGACGCGGGGCTGTCGGACAGTGTCGAGATCAGGCTCGCCGACTATCGGGACCTGCGCGGCGAACAATTCGACGCCATCTCCTCGATCGGCATGTTCGAACACGTCGGCTCCAAGAACGCCGCCGAGTACTTCGACACCCTGCGCGCACTGTTGCGCCCGCGCGGACGGCTGCTCAACCACGCGATCTCCTCGCCGGGCGGCTCCGTCATGCAGAATCGCTCCTTCATCGGGCGCTATGTCTTCCCGGACGGCGAACTCGTCGACGTGGGTGAAGTCGTCCTCGCCATGGAACGCGCCGGATTCGAAGTTCGCGACGTCGAAGCCCTGCGCGAGCACTACGCGCGCACCCTTCGCCACTGGATCGCGAATCTGGAAAATGCTGGGGAACAAGCGGTTTCACTCGTCGGCGAAGGGCGAGCACGAGTCTGGCGGCTCTACATGGCCGCCTCAGCGCTGGGCTTCGAGGACGGCGGACTAGGGATTCACCAGGTACTCGGTGTGGTGCCGGAAGCGACGGGGAATTCCGATATGCCCGCGACACGCCGCGCCTGGGGATAGGCCCTGTCGCGCTCACCCGCGAAGGAATCTCAACAGCTCCGCCGTGACGAACTGCGGGTTCTCTTCGACGAGCCAATGGCCCGCGTTCGGAACGTCCACCGCGTGCACGATATTGGTCAACCGGGCCGCCGCGCTCGCCCGGACCGGGTCGAGCTGTCCCTGCGCGGTCATGAGCAATGTCGGGACATGCGTCGGCGCCGCCGCCACCGAATCGCGGACATCTTGATCCAGGGCACGATACAGCTCGAAACCACCGGCCAGGTTTTCGGGCCGACTGTAAGTCCTTGCGTACTCGTCGATTTCGGCATCGGTGAATGGAGAACGCCGCGAGGTGCCGCCGAAAGCCGTTCCGCCGAAAGAGACCTGGGGATAGAACAAAGCCAGATAGTCACGGACATTGTCACCGACCACCGCCTCGGGGACCTGTTGCTGGGAATGGAAGGCGATGTGCCAGCTCATCGAGCGGTAGGTAGGAGCATCGACCGCGGGCCCGGGGAGAGGAAGGTCGAGGTATCCGAGTCGAGTGGTGTCAGCGGGGAACTGGCTGGCGTAGTGGAAGGCCACCGCGGCGCCGAAGTCATGCCCGACGATCTGCGCATCGCGCACCCCGAGCCGGTCCGCGATGAGGGTGTGGACGTAGCGCGCCAGAGTGGCCTTGCTGTAACCGCTCGGTGAGCCGGTGCTGTCCCCCAGCCCGGGAAGATCGACTGCGTAGACGGTGTGACGCTCGGCGAGCGCAGGCATGATCTGCCACCAGCCGTACCAGGTCTGCGGCCATCCGTGGATGAGCACCACCGGCGAACCGCTCCCCCCGGTCACGTAATGCATACGAACACCGTCGACATCGGCGAACTCGTGCCGGAAGGTCTTGCCGAATTCCCGGTCGCCGTGAGTCGCGACCGCATAGGAGGGAATCTCTGCCGCAGTCGTAGTGCCGCATGCCACGGAGCCGACCGTGAGCAGCGCGGAGATCGCGGTGACGGCCACCGCGCGGGCGTATCGAGGCAGTCGGCCTGTCGACGGTTGTGCTGCGATATTCATCGTGTCTTCCTGGTGGGTAGGGAGTTTCGGTCCGTCCCGCCAGTTTTGGCCGACACAGGGAGGTCCTGCAAGGAACCTTGCCGATTCGGCAAAGATGGCGCCCGAACCCTCCTCCCCACGCAATAGCAAGTGACACAAGCAGCTTCACCCTCGGAACGCCAGCCCACCGCACAGCTGTGACATCGAGCGCGGCTCGACTCGTCGCGGTTCCGCACGGCGGTCCATCGACCGGCCCACCCATCGACGAACGGAGCGGCATCGCGATGCGCCTTCGGCGCCCATCAGACCTCCAGAAACGGCCATCTACCTGCCGATTAGTACCTTCGCGGAATGGTGCGGTAATCTTTTCGAGCACCCGGCGACGGGGGCAAGAACGGGCTGTGGCGCAGCTTGGTAGCGCACCTGACTGGGGGTCAGGTGGTCGCAGGTTCAAATCCTGTCAGCCCGACAGGCGAAACCCCCTCTGACCTCGGTCGGAGGGGGTTTCCTTGTGTCCGGGGACTTGACGTGGTTTGGCCAAATCACACAGAAACCCCACATAAATGGATCGACCGGCCCTCTGGAACGCCCCGTAGACCACTGAAAACGGGTCATTCTCGGAACGCTCGCCACTATTGTGGCGGAAATCACAATTGGGCGTCAATGGGTGGACTGCGGTCCAATCGCCACGCCAGGAGCAGGCTCCTTTCTCCTCATCGAGCCGCCGAGGGGAGCCTGGCAGCCCCGCGCCTCGACCACCCAGACCGTCGAAGCGGTGAGTGCCCCAGCGTTGCCACACCGGCGCGCACAGCCCGACTCCCCATAACCGAGACCGAGCGACTGTGCGGCGGATCGACACCAGGCCGCGGTCACCGTCCAACGATTTCAATGAACTCCCGCGAACCCGACCGAGGTCGGTCGAGTCAGCACCGACAACCCAGCAGATCAGCACATCACCATAGGACTGGCCGAAACCTGCCGACACCGGTCAGGGTGTTGGAACGTGAAGGCGGCCCATACACCACCCCTCCGCCTCCGCTCTGCGACCGCGAAAACACACTTCGCGTCCAGAGAAGTGCGCGAGGCCCCCACGTGCACCGGATGTTTCGGCTAGGCAGTGCTCGCGCGGATTCGGATACACTCGACCGCAGGAAGAGCTACTGATCGCCACACACTAGTGAGCGACGCATGCCTTCCTCTCCCACTTCGCCCGACTCGGCGATTCCTGATTCCCCCCTGCCCGACGGCGAGACCTGGCTCACCAGCCCCGATCTCGCCGCGCGCTGGCGTATCCCCCTCAAGACCATCGCCTCCTGGGCCTCCGCGGGCACCGGACCGCGCTACAGCCATCTCGGCCGGCACCGCCGATACCGGCTCGCCGCCGTCCGAACCTGGGAACTGAACCGTCTGCGCGAAACCACCGGCAGCGTCGCCGAGCCCGCGACACCAGCCACCGGTGACGACGAGAAATGGCTGACCACAGCCGATCTCGCTCAGCGCCTGCGAATCCCCGCCAAAACCCTGGCCGGCTGGGCTTGTTATGGCACAGGACCGATCTATGCGCGCCTCGGCCGACACCGCCGATACAGGCTCGCTGATATCCGGGCCTGGGAACACCAACGCCCCGAAGTCGAGCCGATCCGCCTGCGCCGCAGCCTGCCCTGAACTTCCACCCGCCGCCTCCGGCCAGGCGCGCCTTCGGCGTGGCCTCGACCGCCCGTGATCCGGCATCTGTCTCCGAGAAGGGAGAATCGTGCCCGGACGACATGCCCGTCCCGTCGGAACTTTCGGGACCCCGTCCAAACCCCGCAAACAACGCAACGGCAGCTGGCGCACCACCGTCCGCCACTACGGAGCCTGGCGCAACACCTTCATCGAACGCTACGGCGCCACCTCCACCGAGGCCAGCAACAAACTCGCCGAAGCGATGCGTGACTTCCACGAAGTCCCCGCCGAGAACCCGATAACCCGCACCACCACTTTGATGGAACTCGCCCGGGAGCTGCTCACCTCGATGCGCTTGGACCCCACCTGCTCACCAGGCCTGGTCGAGGACTACCGCCGCGAAATCGAGGTCTCCCGCGACAAGCGTGCCAACCCCAACACCGTCAAGATCGAAAACACCATCGGCCACCTCCAGATCTGGCAAGCCACCGCCGGCGAACTCGACCGCCACCTCAAACGCATCATCGCCCTCGGCCACCCTCGCAAAGCCAAGCAACACAAGATCATCCTCCGAGCGATGATGCAGATCGCCGTCCTGCACGACGTCCTCGACAACAACCCCGTCGACAACGTCGACCCCTTCCGCAGAAACCGCAGACAAGCCCGCGGCAAAGTCCGCGACATGAACGCCCTACCCGCGTTCCGGGCCCAGGTACGGGCTTGGGCGCGCGGCGAGGAAGTCCCCGGCACCCCCGGCTACACCTTCGGACCTCGTCGCGACTGGACCATGGTCTGGGTCGTCGACGTCGTCACCGGAACCGGCATCCGCCCCTACGAAGTCTTCGCCCTCCTGCTCGACGACATCAACCTCGACACCCCCGACCCCTACCTCGACGTCACCGGCACCCTCGAGCAGATCCGCGGCGGCGGTGATGGCGGCTGGGTCCGCAAACCCGCCCCCAAGACAGAGAACGGATGGCGCCGAATCCTGCTCCCCCAGCACAGCATCGAAGCCATCAGGGAAGCCATCGACTACCTCGAAATCAACCGAACCCCGAACCCACACGGCGTCTTGTTCCCCGCCACCAACGGCTCACTGCGCAACCCGAACAACTTCGGACGGGTCTGGCGCGCGGCCCGCGGTAGCGAGTTCGCGTGGGTCACCCTGCGCACGTTCCGCCGCGGCGCGGGTACCGCCGTCGACAACGCCACCGGTAGCCCGGAGAACGCCGCCCGCCAACTCGGCAACACCACCGCCGTCGCTAAGACCCACTACATCGACCGACCCGAAACCGTCCCCGACCACCGAGCCATCCTCGAACAATGGGCACGCGGCGATCGACGCTTCGAATGAGTTGGCGCCAGCGCCAACTCATTCTTGGCAGTTCTTCGTGGTGAACGGTACCTTTCGGCGATATTACATATGTAAATTCGCATATCTATGTAACAACATGTGGCTTGCGCCGCCTC
This sequence comes from Nocardia sp. NPDC055029, assembly GCF_053608525.1. Taxonomy (NCBI): domain Bacteria; kingdom Bacillati; phylum Actinomycetota; class Actinomycetes; order Mycobacteriales; family Nocardiaceae; genus Nocardia; species Nocardia sp. NPDC055029. The sequence continues at coordinate 21,433 of NZ_JBSGVQ010000060.1, read as the reverse complement.
TTCGTTGGCCGAAGCAGCTGACTTCCTATTCACCTAATAGGGTTCGTAGTACTCACGGTTGGCCTCGATACATCCCAAAACTACCCGCTACCTGCGGCAACGGTCACGTCGCACTTCCCAACCTATCCCGACATTTCTGATCGTTTCCTCCTGAACTCGTGTCGATCCCGTGTCGGACGTCAAGTTTCGTTCGACTGATTCTCACCTGCGTCGGTCGGCTGTTCTTCGTGTGCAGCCATGCATCGGAGATGCCGGGCACCAGTTGCGGGTCAGCGACGACCTCGCGTACAGGGCCCACGACCCGACCGATCATCCCTGCGGTGATCCGATCGCTGCGATCTCCTGATCACAACACCCCGAAGCGAGGCCAACAGGCATGCCGACTGCACCATCGCGAACTGTTCGGACCGAGCCGACCACTCGAGTAGATGTGCGCACTGACCATGCGCACATCTTCTTCTGGAGCGAGCTGTGTATCGCCGCTGGAGTCAGCGTGGTCGGCAATGCGACCCAAGCCGTCCTGCACACGACAGTCCTCCCGGCCGTCGCTGCCGCCGTCGCCGTCATCCCACCACTGGCCTTGCTGGCCGCAGTCCACGGCGTTGCGCTGCTCGCACGGGCGGACACCGTCTCGCCCACCGCCCGCCGCGCCGCGACAGCGCTGACCGTGGTCATCGCCGGTGGGGCGTTCTGGCTGTCGTTCACCGCGCTGCGCGCGCTGGCGATCACCGCGGGTGTGCCCGTCGCCGAAGCATGGCTGTGGCCGTTAATTGTGGAAGGCGCCATGACGCAGAGTTCGATCGCACTGTTGACGCTGGCACACGCACATCTGCCCGACACCCGTCCGGAGCCTGCAGCCGCCGGGCCCGATCCACAGGCCCGCCCGCACAGGCAGCAGTTCCCGGTGTCGCTGCCGAGCTAACCGCCACCCAGACAGAAGCTTCCAAGATGGACGAGGAATCCCGCGATAATCCTATCGACAGAGTCGATCTCGAAGCACTGGCGGCGCTGATCTGCGATCAAGATCCCGGCGGGCGGCGCGACCCTGCCACCGTCACCGCAGTGCTCACACACCGGTATATCGACCAGTGGAGCGCCAGCCACGTCTCGCGCGAACTCGGGTGCAGCCGCTCAGCGGTCAGTCGAATCCTGCGCGACGCTGAACGACTGCGTGCGCACGCACCTGTCGACCGTGCGCACACCGACGCGGACTGCTCTCCCAAACGTGCGCACGCTGGCGAGGACCGTGCGCACACCGATTCGGGCAGTGCGCACGAAGCGGCCGATCCGCGCGGCGCCCGCGCGCACGCCGAGAGCAAGCGTGCCCCGGCGGGCACCGAAGCGCTTGCGAACGGTTGAGACCGACGATGATTCGACCGATCGGCAGACCACCCGAGTCTTTGCCTGATGTGGTTCAGGCCACATCGACAGAAGGCCATTTCCCAGGTTGGATCGATGCACGGTTCGTTGCCAGGCATCACCTTCGTGCACTACTTCAGCGAGAAACCACGTCCTTTGGGGGACCAGTGAACCTTGATCTCTCCTGCCCACAGTGCGAACGCGTCGACTGGGTCCAGAGCGTGCCCGCCGCCATGTCGGACGGAACCCACAGTGGCTACAACACTGGCGTCCACACCGGAATCGGTATCGTTCCGGGTGGACTCGTCCCCGTCATCGGGACCACGGTCCACGAGTACAGCCACAGTTCCGCTCTCGCGAGAAGCTTGGCATGGCAACCCGTTCTGCCCTCAGCAGGACCATTGTCGGTCCTCGGGTCGATCCTGCTGTTGTTCGTCATGGTCATGTTCGCCTTGTGCAGCGCAGCACTGGCCGAAAACCCCTTACCGGGCAATCCGATCCGGATGATGGCATCGTTGCTGGGCTTCTATCTCTTTCCGCTACTCCTGTCGATCCCCGTTGCCGCGATCTTGACCATCGCGTTCCAGCGAGCGCGCCGAAACGGCAGGGTCCAGGCGGGGCGTAGTCGTGCACGAGGCGTGTGGGGCCACGGCTACTATTGCCATCGGTGCGGCGTCGCTTACTGGCCGTACCCGACCGCGCCCGGCGTCCCTTACCGTGTGGCCCTGGCCCCGAGCCAATTCCGTTGGCATGTCTGGAACACCGGCGGCTACGCCAAACTCTGACCGAGCGACTCGTCCACGGTTGAGGTGACCTGCGCGCTTGTCTGAACCTCCGCACGCCCCGCTTCCAACGAACTGCCGGTGACAGCACCCCGATCCGGTCCACCGCGGTTGATCGTTGGCCGTTCGGCCGTTCGAGCCGCAGCAGCCATGAGCTGCCTCAGTTGCCTGCCGGTCAACTCGAGCAGTTGGCCGATGCCGTCATCAGACTCCCCCAACTCGCGCATCGCCGCCACCGCGCTCGCTTGCCGGGCACGCCACCGAGCGGCCTCGGCTTCGTGCTCGCGTTCTAGCTGCTCGATCTGTCGACGCAGTTCACCGATGCGCTGATCACGCACCGCAAGGCTTTGGCGGATGACTCCCGCGGCGTGCAGGTAGGTCTGGACCGCGTCCATCGTCGCGGCCGCCCGGCGTTCCGCCTCGGTGCGCCGAACCTTCATCACCTGACGGACCTGGTCCAAACGCCGAACCAGTTCGGGATCTCGCTTGGAACGACGTGGCTTGCTAGCAGGCATCTCAAACTCCTGAGATCGACCCGACCAGCGGCTCTTCTGCCGCCAGTATACGCGTCCTGCTGGCAGCTACCACCGCACTGCAATGAATCATCGTCTGTTCCAACATCTCTCGCTTCGAAAGGACCCCTCAACACCCGCATTGATTGCACCGCTTCCACCAGATCCTATTGGGCGATCCGACAGAAACGATCCTCCTAGCGCAAGGTGCGCGGTCCGTAGAAGCGGTCCTGAATCCGCAACTGTTCAGGTAGCTCACCCGGTCAGATCCTGCCTTGTGGCGAGCGTTTACGGCTCCGATTCGCCCAACGACCAGAACGGAATTCGCTCATGACAACCATGCAATCTCCCGCCGTCGTACCGTTCGATCAGGTTCGACGGCCGCCATTGGATCGCAGGACCGGAGTAGTCACCACCGTCACAGCGGTCTTAGCCGGTGAGCAACCGATCACCATCGACGTCGTCGCGGCGGGCAGCACCGATGCGAGGATTGTCGCGAGGTGGGGGCGAATCGCTATGACGTTCACCTCGGCCGAGCAAGTGCAGCGGATGGTGGGACTGTTCGGGTTGGCGCGCCAAGCGATGGTCGGCGTGGCCGAGCGGGTGTCGCTGCCTGTAGTGGAGCAGCCGGTGTCTGAGGTGTCGGTACTCACGGCGATCACCTGGACCCATACCCCGACCGGTGCGGCCTCGGTGGAGCAGATGTACCACGTGGGGATGCGGCGCATGATCAGCTATGTTGCACTCACCATCAGCCCGATCACTTTCCACATCCTCGATCGCGACGGTCTCGACAGCGCAATCAAAACACTGGTCCGGGCGCATCAACTCGCGGTCACCGTCTATCCCGGCGGGCACCGCTATGCAGCTGACCCGAACACCGCCGTGTGGAAACGCACGAATCGACGCCACCTGAAACCGCGCGATGGCAGCTGGTCGCACCAATGATCTGCGCAACAGTCAGGTCTGCCTCACCCGTGCGATCACACACTCACACATCGGCGGCTACCTGAGCTAACAGGACCTTTTGTCTTGCAATCCATTACATGCCGCTGAGGGCAGATCGTGCGCCGTTACGTGCGATCTGTTGGTCGTGCAGACCCTGACTCGCGTCTTGTTCATCGACTGGTCGCCGGGGGTCCGGAAACAGACATAGCAGTCACCTTCGCGCTGGAGAGGAACCGTCTTGTCTGCCACTGATGTGCCGCACGCGAGCAATTCTTCTGCCTCGCCCGATTCGAAGCCCATCCCGGACTCGGACACGCGGTGCTGCCGAGAACTCGCAGATCGACAAGCCGGAGATGAGTCGCTCGCCGCGGGCGACGATGTCGTCAGCGCCGCCCAGATCTTGGTCAGCTACCTCTGGAACACCGAACACGAGCGAGCAGGATCTGGCCCGGCCGGCCACATCATGCAACAGCTTCGCACGCTCACGCGTTGGCTCACCACGCTGCCTCGCGCCTGACCGGCACCGAATTCAGCTCCCCGAGCAACAGCGCTCATTCGATTCGATTCGGCGGCAAGAAGGACTCTCTGCTCCAGCTAGACGCTTGAATCCTGCACTCTCCCGCGATGTCTGCGACCGTCCGCCCGAGGACAGCTCTGCGTGTTGGGCCTAACTGCGTTGGAACCCAGTCCATTTCGTGGCGCGAAACTCTCGCTGTGCTCTGTCTGTGTCCGTGCCTGCGGCAGGCCCCGCCCCGCCCTTTCCATCCGTCCTGTCTATTTCAGTCGAAGGAGTTTCTCTTGTCGCTGCATACCTCAGTTCGTCACGCTGAGTTGGGTGACCTGGTCAGGTTGCTGAATCGTCAGCAGGCCACCAAGGTCGATGTCGTCGTGCCCGCCTCGGCTGTGCGGGCCCGTGACGGTTTCCTGGAGTTGTCCGGTGTCGGGCCGGTGGTCGATGAGCGTGGTGTCACCCTCGTCGACGGCGCCTACCGTCCGACCGCGGCCGCTGATTCTCAGCTGGGCACCAAACTCAAGATCCCGGTCGGGTATCTGAAATGGTTGCGTGAGCAGCAACGCACCGACCTGTACGACCACAACGTCAACGGCCTGCTTCACGGCCCCGACGACCCGCAACTTCCCAGCCGGCCCGAGGATCGGTCGTTTCTGTTGCGGCTGTTCTCCTCTGGGGTCGCCGGTGAACCGGGGGTGTTGCGGGCGTTTCTGTCGGATCGGTACGGCATCATCGACAATCTCGACGTGCTCACCGCGGTCTTGGAGGGCATCACCGCCGCCGATGCCGATGTCGAGGTTCGCTCCTGCGATCTGACCGAGTCCTCGATGCACTGCAAGGTGTATTCACCGAAGGTCTCCGCGCTGGCACCGACGTTTCTGGCCGACTACCGCAACCCGTTCACCAATCCCGACCTCGAGGCCGAACGGCGCCGCGTCGCCGGCGATCTGGACCGGTGGCGCGGTGTCGCCGCCCGCGCGGGACAAGGCTATCGACCCGGCAGCGAACCGGTGGTGTTCGCCGGGTTCCGGTTCTCCAACTCCGAGACCGGCCACCATGCGGTGACGTTGAAACCGGAGCTGGTGATCCAGATCTGCGGCAACGGCCTGACCTTGCCGCTGTTCTCCCACACCAAACGCCATCTCGGCGACAAGCTCGATATCGGCACCCTCGGCACCTGGTCACAAGACACCCAGCGCAAGCGGCTCGCGGTAATCACCGCCGAAACCCGCGACAAGGTCAGCGAGTGGCTGTCTCCGGAATTCCTCACCGCGCGCGTCGGCGAGCTCGAACGCCACGCCGCGACCCCGGTGCGCCAGCCCGACAAGACGATCGAGGTCGTGGCCAAGAAGCTGGGATTCAGCGAGGAAGAACGCACCGGGATCCTGTCGCACTTCATCGCCGCCGGTCAACTCACCGCCGCCGGGATCGCCAACGCGGTCACCAGCTTCTCCCAGACCATCCCGGATGCCGATCGTGCCGACACCCTCGATGACCTCGCCCTGCACGCGATGACCCTCGTCTAGCTGTACTGCTCCCTCTGCACCCCGACAGGTCGCTCACCACGGGTTGCCTGTGACTTCAACCGATTTCAGGAGGTTCTTTCCGATGGCGGACACACTGAGCCGTTCCGAGTTCGACCTGGCGGCCCACTTCGGTGTCGCCGGGCCCGCGACCGACCTGGCGCCGGCGACGATCAAGCGCTGGCGTGCCGGCGATCCCGACTGGAAGGGCAAGCACTGGGCCTACACCGAGCCCGACGACTTCGAGGCCCGCCGCCTGCGCCCGATCAACCTCGCCACTCGCACCAAGACTCACAACTGACCGACACCGGACCGGTTCGACTCTCCCCCACTTTCCAGGTAGGCACCGGGCAGCTCCAATCTGCCCGGTGCCTACCTGTCTCACGATACGAGGACTTCGATGACCCCGACCACCGACACCCCCGATCTCACCGAGATCGACACCACCGCAACCGATATCGACCTCCACGACCGACCGCTCAACAGCACCGAGTCGGCCACCGATGGTTCCGCCCCAGCGACCGACGACCACAGCGATGCCGCCTCCGGCGGTGCTGATGTACCGGTCGAGGCGGTCGCGGTCTTGCGGGACCCGACCCAGCTCGTCCTCGACAGCAACGTGCGCGAGAGCTTCCGCCTCGAGGATCATCCGGAGCTGGCCGACTCGATCGCCGAGCACGGCGTGCTTGTCCCGATCATTGCCTACGGCTACCCCGAGTCCCCATCGGCGCTGGTCCGTGACGGGCAGCTGCGCACCCTGACCGCGATCGCGGTCGGTCTGGAAAGGGTCCCGGTGTGGTTGACCGCTCCCGACTCCACCGTCAGCGCCGATGAGGCGCAGATCGCACGGATCTTCGAACAGATCACCGTCAACGACCGTCGGGTCGCGCTGACCGATGGCGACCGCGCGGCCGGGATCGCGTTGGCTCTGGATCTGGGGGCCTCTGTCACCCGGGTCGGCAAGGCGCTGCAGGCCAAACGCGACCACATCAAGCAGGCAGGCAAGGTAGGTGCCTCGGCCACCGCCCGCAAGGCGATCGACGACGGCCAACTCGACCTCGAACAAGCAGCGATCCTGGCCGGGTACGAAACCGTCGGCGACACCGACGCGGTCGAGCACCTGTCCAAACACCGCGGCAGCTATTTCAACTTCGAAGCCCGGCTGATCGCCAACGACCGTGCCGACCGGCGCGCTTACTACGCCGCGGCGCTGCCCTGGGCCGAAGCCGGATTCGGTGTGCTCTACGACTACCCGGGCGAGGGCGGATCCGACGCCGAGCTCTTGCACGCGGGCGAGCTGGTCGACGCCGACGGGCACAGCGTCGAACTCGATGCGCTCTCGGCCGAGGACGGTTGGCTGGTGTGGATCGAACGGTCCGGTGTGCTGGTGACCGTCGACCGAGAGACCGGGGCGATCGTGGACGAGGCAGGCGTCGACTGGCAGACCAAGCACGAACCCGACCGTGAACCCGCCGACGGTCTGCGTCACGCCTGCGAGGTCTCCCAGCACAAGGATTGGCAGGCCGACTGCTTCCTGCCCTCCGACAAGCTCGCCACCACAGGCCTGCAGCTGCTCAGCGACTTCGTCGACACCACCGCCGACAACGAGCACGACATCAGCATCGAAACCGAGCGCGAGGGCGGCCAGGACGCCGTCGATCCCGAGCAGACTGCCGCGGCTCGCGAGGAGTTGGCCGCGCGGCGCGCTCAGCAAGAAGCCGAGGCCGCGCAACGGCGTGAGCAGGAACAGCTCGAGAATCGCCGTGTGCGCGTGCTCAACAAGCAGGGCGTGGCCGCGATGGAGGTCCGTCAAGACTTCGTCGCCGAGCTGCTGGCCCGCAAGACCCCACCGGCAGAGGCAGCGGAGTTCGTCGCCGAGGCGTTGGTGGCCCAGCCCGGCATGCTCGGTGAGTACAACGCGTTCGAGACCGCCGCGGAGTTGATCGGCGGCACCGGAACCTGCCGCCAGGACCTGCAGAAGATGATCGAGACCGCCAAACCGGCGCGTTGCAATGTCATCGTCCTCGGACTCGTTCTGGGTGCCCACGAGAAACGCACCGGTAAAGACTCCTGGCGCTACAGCGATGCCGCCGTCAACCGCTACCTGCGTTTCCTCCAGCAGATCGGCCACACACTCGTTCCCGTCGAGCTCGCCACCATCGGCGACATCGACTACAAGGACATCGACCTCGACGCCCCCACGGCCGAACCGACCATCGCTGAGCCCACCACACGGGCCGCCGCCTAAAACACCGATAGCGGGCCGAGACCGGTTGTGACAGTACCGATCCCGGCCCGCCCGGTACGGCATCGACTGCCGCAGCATTCCTCCACGACGACCTCTGTCGATTCCGCATGGCGCCTTCACTCGACAAGGAACCCTTTCCGATGGCCTCCTCCCCTGCCCTGGTGTCGCTGTGTCGACGGCTCTACGCCGCGCTCGGCCAGCTGCGCCTTCACACACCAGCGCCAACCGGCGCCACCGCGCCCGTTTCGACGCCGGTCTCGCTGATCCTGGCCGAGCTCCACCGTGTTCGATACGCGCCGGCCACCGCCACGATTCGTAGCCGCAGCGGCCACACGCTCACCGGCCTGCGCATGCTCACCGTCCACCCCCGCCACACCACCCTCGCCACCCCCAACGGTGACCGATTGGTGCGGATCGAACACACCACCGCGATCGACTCGATCGGCCCTGACGGACAACGCCGCACCGACTGTGACATCGACCCGTTCGGGATCATCCCCACCGCGATCGGCTGGCGCCTGCTTCCCGCCCACCGCGACGACCACGGCGACTGGGTCATCGCCGGCGATGCGTGGGCGGCCAGCAGCACCGAGGCGGGGTTACCGGACGCAGTCACCAAACAGGCTGTCGGGGCACCCCGGGTCGTCCCGGTCCATGACCGCGACCCGCACACCGGAAGCCGTTGAGGGTCGTGATCAACAACGCTCGCGACCTGAACACCTGGATACGCGCGCATATGCCCGCTCTCGACGAGGACCGCTTCCACCCTTGGAACGCCGGCACACCGACCAGCACCTCGCTGATCGTGCTCATCCACCTGCGCCTCGAAACTCCGTTCACTGCCGACGCGACAACGACGATCGTCCTCGTCGCGCACCCGATCACCACTCCGGGCGACAAGACCGAAACCGATGTGCCACAGACCGATCACAGGACACCGCCCCTGAAAGGGTCTCGACCGCTGTCCAGCGCACGCCGGCCGACGAGCAGGTTCCGAATCCCGCGCGTCTGGCAGACACTCTGGTTCCAGCCAGGGCCGTAGTGATGGCGCCAGCTGATAGTCCCCAACACCGACCTTGACCAACGCGATCGAATCTGCACGCAGCAGCTGGACTGTGTCAACGGATCTGGCGCGCCGCATAGCAATAGCAGGGCAGGCAGACGCCCCGGCTCACCCACCGATACGATCGGCTGGCCCTCGCACAGGGCGAGGATGTGCCATGCCGCAGGCTGTTTACCCACGAGCACATGCCGGTCCACCCCATCGACCAGGGGCTGGACCGGGGCCCGCGAAGACGGCGCGACGGGCAACACCGAGCAGGCCCCAGTCGCCGCCTACGACTCCCCTGGATCCACCAGCACGTGCACTCATCCGCTTTCGCCCAAACACGGCGGCCGGTGCATGGCGGCCACCCGGGCACATCCACATCCTGTGGAAATACCTGTGGAGAACCACAACAGATGCGACTCCAGGGAATCTCCCAGAGTTCAGGCGAGGTGGCACAATATCGCCTCTCCCATGGCAGCGGCGATGACACATGCCGGGCGCGCCGAGTTTTTCGGCGCCGTCCGAGAACCCGAAGGCTCGCCCCGCACCGCTTGGCACAGTCGTACCGACATCCTGGCCGGCCTCGTGGTGCTACAGCGACGCCGGTGCCAGCCGTTACCTGCGGTTCCTCCAGCAGTTCGGCCACGCGTTCGTGTCCGTCGAACTCGTTACGTCGGTGACCTCAACTACGAGGACATCGACATCAATCCGCCAGCCGTCGAGCGCGAGGCACCGGTCGCCCAGTCACCCGTGTGCCGAGACGCCAGCCGCTGCAGCAGATCTCGACCACTCACTTTCGCCTAGCCGTGCGCTCTGCACGACGCAGACACCACTCGTGTGTGTCGCTGTCGGTCCGACGGCGACACGTTTGGGCCACGTCCAATGGCCTGTCCCTAGTCGACTCCGAAGGAGTGCAGTTCCGTGGATGCTGACAAGGAATACTCGCAATCAACCGGAGCCGAGGCCGCGCGCGGCACCGATGCCGTCCCGAGTAGGAAGGTAAATAGCGCCGGGACATTGATCGCAGCGCTGCCCGCCATGCTCGGGTTCGTCCCTGCCCGTTCGGTGATCATTGCCCTGCTGCACACCATCGACGAATCTGCTGACCGGCGAGAGATTCAATCGGTGGTCCGATTCGACCTCGATGTGGTCATCGAACCAGCCTCGGCCCAACAGATGTTGAGCCTGCTCGATTCGATGTGCCTGCGAGAGGATGCGATCGCGACGATGGCAGTGGTCGTCGATGATCGGCCCGAGGCTGCCGCGACCGCGGGTCAGGCCGTGGAACACCTGCGTGGTTTGGCTGTTGGGCTGGTCCAAGCCTGGCTGGTCCCGGCGATCACCGCCGGAGCGCAGTATCGCGGACTCCTCGAGGCCGACGGCTCTGGAACCGTGGAGGATCCATTCGCGTCGCCGATCGCATTCGCCCAGGTCCTCGACGGCGTTCCGATTCGAGGCTCGCGCGACGAACTCGTCGAACTAATCAACCCTGACCCGATCCTGGTGGCCGAGGTCGAGCCGCACATCGGCCCCGCGATCGCGCGCTACAGGGACAGTCTCGCTGCCGCGGTCATCGACGAGCACGGTAACACTCACCAGCGAGCCGCTACCAAATCAGTTCTCGCGCTGATCGCCAACCACAGCGAGACCGGCTGCGCTCCAGAGGAACTGGCCACCGTTGTGGCGGTACTGCGCGACAGAACGATCCGCGACATCATGTTCGGGCTGGTCGGCACCCAGCTCGGGCCCGCAGCCCAGATGCTCTGGCATCAGATGGCACGAGCCAGTAACGGCTCGGATCGGGCCGAGGCCGCGATGTTGTGCGGCTACGACGCCTACTACCGCGGCGACGGCGTGTACGCCGGGATCTGTATCGAGGCAGCCTTGCAGGCCGAACCGTCGCACCCGATGGCGGTCCTGCTCGACGGCGCCCTCAGCGAAGGTCTGCGCCCCAGCAGGATTCGTAGGATCGCCGAAGCAGGGCGCCAGGTCGCGACAGACCACGGCATCGACCTCCCTCCCGCCGACTGACACCGCACTGCCCGCAACATCGGTGGTCGACCTGATCGAGTCGACTGCGGCACGCCGCGATGCACGACAGGTTTATTCAGTCGGGCAAGTAGTGGATCGGGACAGCGCGCTCAATCCCGGCCGCCTCGAGATCATCCAGGGTGAATACCAGTTCCGCACGATCGCCGAGGAGCCCGCTCAGCAGCAGGTCCAGCAATGCGCGGTGTCTGGCCCGCGAGGCGTCAACCGTCGCGCTTAGCTCGGACACGATCTCTCGATGCGCTTCACCGATTCCGAGTTCGTCCAGCTCTTTCAGCAATGCTCCGGCGGCGAGGTAGCCGTCCCACGGGGTTCCGGTGCGCCACAACGACTCCGCGGCATCGAACAGCAGGCCGTGCACATACTGTGTCGGACCCCGGTGAACGGTCTGGCGTGAGGTCGGCAGATCCAGGTCGAACAACCCGCACAGCCCGTCGAAGTAGGCGCGGCGTTCCTCGGCCATCCACCGCGGGTTGCGTTCGTCGGTGACCACATCCACATAGGCATCGCGTAGCTCGCCCACCCCGAACCGTGTCGGCGGGTTGGGTACCAGGCTCGCGTAGTCGTCATCCGGCAGCACCGTCCCATTGTCGCGGCGCGCCACCGACACTGGAAGACGAACGCCGGCCGAGGGCCAGATCCCGCCATCGCTGCCGCAAACTCCACTTCAGAAACCTGACTCAGCTGTGCACACGGCGACCAGTCACCATGCTGCCGCCTCCGACAGGTGCCGGGTCCGATGTAACCCGCCGTCTCCGCCCCGATCGCACGGTGACGGCGAACCTTACCGACTGCCAACCCACCGTCGACTGCGTCCATTCCGACGCCGTCGGCTGGGCCACCGGCCCGGTCACTTATGGCCTCAGCCCCAATCCCCCAGCGGTGTCGGGACTGGCCGCGTTCCAGGAATTCTGTTCCCTCCTTCACGATTCGAAAGGACTGTTATGGCAGGCGAGACGAGCATCCCCTTGGTCGGAAATCTCTGCTCCGACGTAGAGCTCAAATACACCCCGGCCGGTGCAGCGGTGGCGCACTTCATCGTCGCCTCCACTCCGCGCTACTTCGACCGCAACCTCGGTCAGTGGCGCGACGGTGAAGCGTTGTTCCTGCGCTGCAACGTGTGGCGAGAGCCCGCGGAGAATGCGGCGGCGACGTTGTCGAAGGGCTCGCGGGTTCTGCTTTTCGGCAGACTCAAGCAGCGCAGCTTCCAGACCCGTGACGGCGAGCAACGCACCGTGATCGAGGTCGACGTCGACGAGGTCGGCCCGAGCTTGCGGTGGGCGACAGCAGTCCTCACCCGAACCACCGGCAATCGGACAAACACCGGCGACGACAACGGTTTCGGGCGCCGGCCAGCACCGAACCCCAGTCCATCGGCCCCCGATACTCCGGCAGTGTCCGACGATCCGTGGTCTACACCGGCAACCGGTTCCAACGCCGACGATTCCGGTGAGGGCGGACCGTGGGCGACGCCGGTCTTCGCCGGGGTCGGTGCCGGGGTGTTCGGCGGTGAGCCCGACTTCTGACTGCGTCCACCCGGGCTCACTTGAGGTGACCGGCCTCTATGTGGGTCGGTCGTTGTGGGTCCGGGTGACGGTCTGGGGTGGGCCCAGCCGCTCGAGGGCTACCAGGCCAGCGTGCGCCACGGCCACGGGCCCGCGCCCGGCGGAAACGAATCCCCCACGCCCGGTTCCAGCCACAGCCACCGGTCTCGTGGTCGAGCGTGGGAAATTCGCCCCCGCACGCAGTGGCGCGTTCCCGCCGCCGTGTCGCCCACTGTCCTGGTCGGTAGCCCTCGGCTGGACCCACCCCAGCCCGGCACCCTCGTTGTGTGAGAAGCGTGGCAGTTCCAGCGCTCCCGGGTGCCGCCGTCATCTCGATCTTCTCAGTCAGGAGTACTGCTGTGTCCGTCATTGCTTCCGTCTCCCCCGACCTCGATCAGCCCGCCACCACAGAACCCGCGGCCGTGCAGGTGTCGAGGACACGAGCGTTCCTCGAGGCGATCCTCGAGGTCGAGTTGATGCTCGACCGCGACCGTCAAGCCGCGAAGAAGGCGTTCCCCGCCGCCCTCTCGTTGGCGACCGAGGCCGATTGGTGGTTGCTCGACTTCATGGTCGAGCAGTTCACCCTGCACCCACGCGAAGCCGCGCTGCGCCGCCTCGACGCCCTCTGGAAGCACGCCGACGAACTCGAGCGCGAACGGATGCTGGCACTGGTGCCCGACACCGACCCCGGCCTGCACTCCCACAGCGAACACGACCTCACCCAGATTCTGGCGACCCGTGCACGCCGCAACGGCACCACCGTCGACGCCGAGCAGGCCAAGCTGCAAGTGCAGCCCCTCGCCGCGGAAATGCCCCGCGCATCGATCAGAACGTGGCGCAACCCGCCGCCGCGCCTGCACGTGGCCCCGACCAAGCGCATCGACGCCTCCCGGCTCACCCCCGATCGGGTCCGGGCCCGAGTCGTCACCCGCGGCAAGCGGCGACCGGCCGAGATCGAACCACCGGAAGTCGCCACCTACGTGCGTGCGAGTTTGTTCGTCGACACCGAGGTCGCCGAACAAACCCGCCTGCGCCAACGATGGGCGGAACTGGCCGACCGCGGACTCATCCTCACCGCCTCCGCGCCCAGGGGTTGGACACCGCGCTACCCGGGCGATCGTCCGCCGCTGCCGGCGGAGTTGTCGACCGCGATCTGGGATCACCAGTACTGCGTCCACGTCGCCGACCAGCACAACCACGAGCGCGCGGTCGACGGTGAAACGGTGAAATCGCCCGAGGTCTCCCATGTGTGGGCCGCCGACCGCACCGGACTGTGGTCGCGGGCCGACCGGCGCGAGGCATATCTGTTCCAGGGCAACGGACTCGACGACTTCCGAACCGCGATGCACCCGGTCACCGGGTGGCGGTGCGTGTCGTGCTTCGTCGAACGCGCGGCCTCCGACCAACGGCCCGTTCACGTCCGTAACGGAGTGCTGCGCAGCGACGACGGGTTGTGCGACCACTGCCGCCACGATGACCGCACCGGGCTGCCCGCGCTCGCGGCCGGGTTCACCGGCGCTGATCTCGCCAGGGCGTACTGCTCCTATTTCGCCGAGCACTACCGAGCCTCGGTCTGCGGGGTTCTGGCAGAGGTGCGTCGCCGGGCCCCGCAGTGGCTGACCCAGGTGATCGATGAGTTCCTCGCCGAACACTCCGATCTGCCCGGCGCGCCGCAACCGGTCGACCCCGACGGCGAGCCCGACCCTGCCACAGCACCAGCATCCAAGCCTCGGCGTGAGAAGGTCCTGCCGCCCGGGCAGCGACCCGGCCGCTGCGAGGGCTGCACCAAGTACGTGCCCGTGCACGACGACGGGTTCTGCACACAGTGCCGCGTCTACCTAGGCCTGTACTCGCCCGCGCCACGTAAACGTCGCCTCGTGGCCGCCTGAGCCATCCGCGTTCGCCTCTTCGGCTGGGGCACCAAAGCACTGGTGCCCCAGCCGCTAGCCCGACGACTCGAGGAGATCGCCGATGTGCCCGTCACACCAGCGCTCGCCACCCGTTCATCCGACAGCTTCGGCGACCGGTCGCAACCCCGGCCAGCCCCTCCACATCGATCGGCGCACGGCGAGACCCCACTCCAGCATCACCGCCTCCCGCCCCACCGCATCGAATCCATCCACACCTCAAATCCTCACCGCCGCATCTGCCCTCCGCCGTACCTCGCACCGCCACTCACTCATCCATCCCATCCCCCTTCACACACCTCCCCTCGCCTCTCAACGCCCCTAAAACAAGCACACGGTCTCCATTACCGCGGGGTAATGCTCAACCCCAAGGTCTCAATCTGTGACATCCATAGCGAACTCCCGGGGGGGAGCATGCCAGAGAAGGCTCCACACAGTCACCCAGATCGTCGCCGCCGACGCGACCCCACACCGCCACCCGTCTCGATTCCCGAGTTCAGCGCCACGTGCTTGTGGCTCCGCAAGAGCCGCGGACTCACTCGCGAGCAAGCCGCCGTGATCCTCAAGATCAGCGCCGTTCACCTCGGCCGCTTCGAACGTGGCGAGGCACTACCATCGGCCAAGATCATGGAATTGATCATCACGGGATACCGCCTAAACCAGGCAATGGCCGCTTACCTTCGCGACCTCGTCATCCCGGCCATCCCACTGACCCCGGCCGCGCACCTGCGCACCTACGTCCAAGCCGACACCACCCTGGTCCTGAACCTCGAACGGTTCCAGGTCCGCGGCATCCTGGCCGCGTATGTCGATCCGCTGTGGAATGTGCTGGCGCGCAACGATCTGTTCGCCGAGGCACTTCCCGGCATCAACGAAACCGGATCGCTCCCGGTATGGCTGTTCAGCGAGGCAGGCAAGGCCATCATGGTCGATCCCGAAGCCGAAGGCGCCCGGACGATCTCAATGCTCAAGGGCATCCTGGGCAAGCACCGAACCTCGATACAGGCCCGAGAACTCGTCACGGCACTGACCCCGGTCCCAGAAGCCCAACGGCTGTGGGCAGCCAGCGTGAACATCTCCTACGGCCCCGACTCCCGATGCCTACTCCACGCCCGCGACGCCGACCGGAATTTGGTCTCCTACCAACTCGCACTGACCGACAGCATCCTCGCCCACCACATCCAGCTCTTCACTGCCACCCCAGAGCCCTACTCCGGGCCCGAAATCGACTAGACACCACACGATCCCAACCGGCGCAGCGGATACCCTCCGTTGCATCAGGTCAATTTTAGAGCACATACAGCAACCGCACCTGGCTGGTTACGCACGAGCGACACACACGAACTCGATAGTTCCAGCGAAATCGGTGGCGAACTCCGAAAACTTCAGGTTTCCTGGAGGACGAAGAGCCATTGATCGGGCAGAAACCAGGTGCCCGATGCAATTTCACGATCCCAACCCAACTGGCCCGCGCCCAGGTGCTTCGTCTGCTGCTGCGCCGTCGATGCCAATTCGCCTCCGCGATCGAGCAAGTCGGCTCGCGGCCCGGATCAACCGTGTCCCTCTTGTCGAATTGAGTTCTGGCGCATCACGCCTGCGTGATGTCGGTCGCCATCCGAATCATCGACATCACCAAGCCCGCGCAAATCTCGGCGGTTGCCATCCATCTCGGCGCCACCCCATCCAACACCGCACACGCGGGATCAACCTCGACGGCCCAGGCGGCCGCAGTGTCTGCTGAGTCCCCCGACCCCGCGCCGCCTCTTCGCCGATGGGTGAACACCAAGATCGCCGCCGCCCACATCGGCATCCATCCCGAAGTTCTGCGGCGCTGGGCACGCCAACCGGGAAAGCACGCGATGGCTGCCCATGCCATTCGAGTCGGAAAGGGATTCCGGTGGGACATCGACGCACTCGAAACGGCCCTGGCAAGCTTGAACGACCAGCCACAGGAGAGCCCCGACGAGACGCGGTAGACCACCACTGCCCCTCGGGGTCCCCGGCAAACCGATGCTCACCGAAATCCCCCTAAACAATGGAAGGCACGCATCTACATCCGCGACGCCTCCGGCCGACGCCGAGACATCACCCGCTTCTCACTGAAAGGCTCGACGCCGCTGGTCAAGTGGTCCCCGACCGTCCGGGCAACGCGCCCTCCACGCGGTACTGGCTGCTGCCGGTGACATCCGGGGCGATCCGGCGAGGAACTGTCGGAGTCGATAACGGTCAAGGAACTGTGCAGCACTACCCCCGCGCACACCCGATTTCGCTGAACCGTGTCGATAGCACTATCGACCACTACGACGAAGTCGCCCAGATGTTCGATGCCGCGTCGGACGCCGACGGACTGATCGAAGTCCCCACCTCGACCGTGGAGGGACCTGGCCGACGTCGGCCAGGCCCCGTAATCCGTCGAACATGCGCACCGGCCGCATCGTCCTGTCCGGAACGTTCCGCTTCGGTGCCGACGGGCCTTCCTCAAGGTCAACCCAAATACCGGGTCGTGCGAATTGAGACGGTGGCGTGCCACCGCGTCTATATAGGCCAGTCGACGTCCTTCGGCGAAGAGTTGCCAGTCGCGTTTCGAAGCCGGGCCGAGGGATACGGACAGCGAGCGGCGAACTACGATGAGGCACAGCCCAACCCTTCACCGAACAGGACTCCCATGGCCCGCAGAATCATTGTCACCCTCGTCGACGATTTCGACGGCACCTCCACCGCCAAGGAAACCGTCTCCTTCGGAATCGACGGAGCTACCTACGAGATCGACCTGTCGGACACCAACGCAACCAAACTCCGTGACCAGTTCGAACAGTGGATCCCAGCCGCACGCAGAACCGGACGGATCCGGACTAGTGGTCGACGCCGCACCGAGACCACCGCTACCGCCAACCCGTCGGCACGACGCAACGACCTGACCGCTATTCGGGCCTGGGCCAAGAAGAACGGCCATTCCGTTTCCACTCGCGGTCGTATCGCTGTCGACATCATCACCGCCTATGACCAGGCCACAGCATAACTCGTTCATCCTGAGAGTCCCGGCCCGCGATAGCCTCCGGAAAGACGACCGCGAACCCTACTTTGGTTGTGGCTAGCGGCAATTCAGGTGACACCGCAGCGCGGTGAGCGTTGCGACCGTACTGTCAGGACATAACGGGCGGGCCTCGCCCCGACAGGAGAACGCCGAACGCCCCTCGCTCGCAATGAGTTCGGGGCATTCGTAATTGGTTATTCGGCCTCGCATGGCTTGATATAAGCTGAATGGTTGACGTTTCCCCGGCCGTGGCGGAACGGACGCGACGACCGAGGCGTGGTATCTCCACCCGTTTCCAGTGGCACGAAGCGGCATCTGGCCTTGCGGCTCCCGATGTTGCGCCTTGTCGCATTGCCTCATGATTGACCTTGCCAAGGTTCGAGCGCGAATACTGCGGGGCGGGCGGCGTGCAATGTGCTCGCCGTAGTCGCATCACCGCAACAGTTCGATGACCGGTGCGAGGGCTTCGAGGTGCTGCTCAAGGACACTGATGTAATTGAGGCCGAACAGTTCTCGATTTACCCGCAGCTGGTCGGCAATCTGTGGCGCCGTGCCAACCAACAGGTGCGGCAGTTCGCCCAATTGATCGATTGTCAGTAACGGCGCGAACGGCTGAAACTGTTCAAGAGTGCTCCTACGATCGTTGGTTATCGCCACAGCTGGCGCCGTAATATTGAACTCCATCTTGCTGGCTCGCTCCCCGGGCAGTGCCCGGATGAGCTCGACCCGCTCGACTAGCGCCTTGACATCCGCCAAGCCCTCGAACATGCCATCACGGCTGACCGACATGCCAGTGAACGAAATGACATCGGCGTGCTGGGCGGCCAGGGTCAACGCCCGGCGTCCCCAGCCGGCGACGAGTATCGGAGGGCCGCCCGGCTGAACCGGCTGGGGCTGGTAATCAGTCTTCGCGTACAGCTGCCGAAGCTCCACGATGGTGCGCTCGAGATGATCGATTCGCTCGCCGCCGCCGGGGAATGGAACCCCCGCGGCGTCGAACTCGGCTTTGATATAGCCAGCACCCAAACCCAATTCCAGTCGGCCATCGACGAACTGGTCGGTCGATGCCGCATCCCGAGCCAACTGGGCCGGGTTGTAGAACGGGGTGTTGATAACGAACGTGGCCAGTCGCACCCGCTCCGTGGCCTCGCCGGCTAGTACGAGCGCCGGAAACGGCGCCGGCATCCCGAGGTGATCAGGCACCGAGATCACGTCATATCCGAGATCCTCGGCCTTTCGGCACTTGCTCACCCATTCGGCCCGGATTCCCGGCACCGCCATCTGCACGCCGAAGCGGAAGTTGTTCATTTTGCGCCTTCCGTACCACTCGCCACCCGACCTATGCCGGATGACGTGAACTGCGTCACAATCTACTGACAGTCTGACAGTATGTCAACCGAAGTGCGCGGAACAGCATGACAGGAACGAACATCTCCCCACTGAGCGACTACCCACTTGCAGGCGAATCACGCGAAATATGCAGGTAGAGCGAGGGGTTGAGCCAGCCTCGTTGCCACAGGTGAATCTACGACGACGATGACGGACCGCACACGCCGCGGACCGCTTTGCCTCAACTGACATTTCGCCAGTAGAGTACGATTGCGCCCGCCGCCCGACTACCTACCCGACCAAAGCCGCACAGCTTTCCACTTCGATACCTGCAAGACCGACCGTCAGCCTCGATCCGACCTGACAGCTGCGCCCATGAGCCAAGTCACCAGATTTTCCCGCAGACTGTCGATGTACCTCTCACGCGGGTCGGGCTGGCCGAGTTCGGCCAGGGCTTGCGCCACGGTTTCGATGGGATTGGAAAACGGATACATGCCCGCTACCAGCGCCAGCAAGCCCTCGGTGAACAACACCACCTGAGCGTTCTGGAGCCACCAAAGCTGTCCGGCAATCAGAAGATTCAGCGCGTTGATGTCCTCACTGATTCGGACCTTGAAGTCGCGGGCGGACTGCACGGACAGGTTGCGTTCCAGCACACCGGCCATGGCGCTCATCAGCTCGCACAGCAGCCGACGTTCCGCAAACGACTCAGCGAGGATCGTCGCCACTCGGATCTCGTTGACAAAGTTCGGCTCCCGCCCCCGCGGCTCCCCCAGCAAGGCCGAGAGTTCGGCCAAGTAGGCACGGAACTCCTGGTCGAACAACGCCAGGAATACCGCTTCACGACTGTCGAAGTAGCGGGTCACGTTCGACTTCGACAAACCGACATGACGACTCAACTCACGCAGACTGACGTCATTGACCGTCCGCTCCTCCAGCAGCTCACGCGCGGCTTTCAGGATCGCCGCGCGCCGTGCAGCCATTTGCTCTGGACGCCTTGCCCGCTGAAACCCCGCTTCCACAGGACAAGGATAACAGTCCGTTGGCCTCTTGTTAGAGGACCACTGGACTGTTATCGTCGAATCAATGGGCCTACGCTCGACCAATCAGAACCAAGGAGATGGCCAGGGTGCGTGAAAATCTCGATACCGCAGTGCCTGACCTGTCGGGCAGGCTAGCTGTCGTCACCGGTGCCAACAGCGGATTGGGCCTTGCGCTCTCTACTCGCTTGGCCGCCGCCGGGGCCGATATCGTCATGCCAGTGCGCAACCACGCCAAGGGCGAAGCCGCGGCGAAGAAGATCCTGCGGCAGGTGCCGTCTGCAAAGCTGACTCTGAAGTACCTCGATCTGGGGTCGCTGGCGGCGGTTAAAGCGCTGGGCGCCGACCTGAACGCCGAAGGCCGCCCGATCGACATCCTGATCAACAACGCTGGCATCATGGCGCCCCAGCAGCGCGAAACCACCAGCGATGGGTTCGAATTGCAGTTCGGCGCGAATTACCTGGGACACTTCGCGCTGACGAGTGCACTCTTGCCCTTGCTACGCGCGGCCGAGTCCCCTCGAGTCACCTCCATGTCGAGCTTGGCCGTCAAGCTCGGTGGCATCAACTGGGACGACATGGCTTGGGAGCGCAGCTACAACCCCAACAAGGCGTATGCCCAGTCGAAGACCGGCATGCTGATGTTCAGCCTGGAGCTCGACCGCCGCAGCCGCGAGGCCGGCTGGGGGATATTGTCCAACTGCGCCCATCCAGGCCAAGCCCGCACCAACCTGGTACAGGGACTGCGGATCGGCCGCGAAAAGCCCAGCTTCGCCGAGCGCATGGTGAACGCCATGATGGTGACCATGCCGTTCATGTGGCAGAGCGCGGAAATGGGCATCCTCCCAGCGCTGTACGCATCCACTGCCCTGCAGGCCGATGGCGGCGCATTTTACGGGCCCAATGGCCTGATGGGCTTGCGCGGCAACACCGCCCATGCCTCCATCCCGAGCGGTGCCGGCAAACACACCGATTCGGCCCGGCTGTGGGAGATTTCGGAGAAGCTCACCGGCGTGAAATTCGCCTAGCGACCGGACCCCGGCGGCCAGTCGTTCGACGTCATCCAACGGCCCGCTGCGCGCCGCGCTACTGAGCCTCCAGTGCCGGCCACAACATCGACTGGCCACGAGGACGAGGCCCGCTTGGGCGACCTGATCGCGGAGATCTTGCGATGCCCGCCTGGAAGCGGCCTACGTCAGGTGACCGGCCGACGCCCGGCCGCTCCCCGACTATGCTCTACGAACTCTTCCGCTCCACCGCACTCTCATGGCAGTTGTCCGCTCGGATTCAGTCCCTTCGCGGACACATGGATACCGCCTGTCAGCGCCATCCAACCGGCCGGGCCGGACACCAAGCCAGGGCACTCGCTCCACAAATACCCCTAGGCGCCACCGCGTTCGACGCCTCCCTTAGGACGTTGCTTCCCGAAGATAAGTAACACTTGTAATTTTGTGCACGGTTGTGCATTATCGTGTACGTGAGTGATTCGTTGCACAAAGCCGATACCTCCGCGTCGCTCGATCCCCGAGTGCGACGCACCCGCGCGGCGCTGCTGTCGGCGGCGGTAGCGTTGGTCACCGAGCGTGCCACCACGGAGTT
>NZ_JBSGVQ010000059.1:0-33536 GCF_053608525.1 Nocardia sp. NPDC055029 | reverse complement strand
GGGCCGGAGGGATCCGGCCCCGCATCGTCTGGTCAGTGGGTTGGGGAAATTCGCGGAGCCCGCGGTGGTCACGACGGCCGGTCAGCGGGTTCACGGCATACCGCGGGGCCGGAGGTAACCGTTTCGTCTGGTCAGCGGGCTAGCGGCAGCTGCGCGGCCCACGGTGGCCGGGCAGCTCGGTGACGTCGCCGTCGGCGAACTCGCCGTAGCCGACCGGCACAGGCAGGCTGTCGCCCTGGCCTGCGGCCGGCGGTAGCTGGGCGACGCGGAAGTGTCGCCGCCGGCGAGCTCGTCGGCGGCGCCCAGGCCGTCGGGTGGATCAGCGGGCGGGTGGCAGTTCGCGCGGTCCGCGGTGGCCGGGCAGTTCGTTGACGTTGCCGCCGGAAATCTCGCCGTAGGCGCCCGCTTCAGGCAGGCCGTTGCCCTGGCCCGCAGGCAGCGCGGTGTACGTCGGCGCGGCCTGGTACTGGCGCGGGTCCGGGTGGTAGCGGGTCGAGGGTGCGTCGACGACGGTCGAGGCGATCTGCTGGGCGTAGGGGTACTGCGGCTGCGGGTACTGCGGCGCCTGCTGCTGGTAGCCGCCACGGGGCAGGTAGCCCTGCGCCGGCTGGCCGCCCTGCAGCTGGTAGCCCGCGGGCGCCATCTGCTGGGCCTGCGAATCCTGGGTGTCGACGGTGACCTTGCGGGTGCGGCGCAGGGTGAAGGTGACCTCCTCGACCTCCTCGAAGGCCTGCCGCGCGGTGCGCAGCGGGTGGGTCGCCGAGTCGATCGCGTTGGCGACGAAGGAGGGCACCAGTGGGCGGATCCAGCGGGCGGCGGTGTCGGTGAACGGCACCGTGCCGATGATCGGCAGCTCGAGCCCGCCGCCACCGGTGGGGGCCTGCGCGGGCGCGGCGGGCGCGCTCACCGGCTGCTGCACGGGCACCAGAGCGCCCGCCTGCGGCGCGGCGGCGGGCAGCGCGTTGGGGAAATACCCGGCGGGCAGCTGCGGTGTCACGTTCGGCTCCAGAGCCACGGAGTCGTCCTTTCGATGCGGCTCGGTGAAACCGAGCTCGAAACCGCCGATCGCGGCGATGATCCTGGTGCGCTGACGTTCTCGGTCGATGACGGTATCGGCTTCGATCGCCAGCCGTGCCGCGGTGAGTTCGTGGTCGGCGCGCAGCGCGGCCGTCTCGGTGCGGACCTCGGCCCGCTTCACCGCGATGGCGGCGTCGGCCTCGCGCTGAGCCCGGTCGGCGATCTCCGCGGCGTCGACCCTGCGGTCGAGCGAGGTCTCGCCGCGCCACCAGCGCAGCAGCAGCGGCAGCAGGGCCAGCGCGACGCCGGCGAGCAGAATGAGCACCCGCAGCGCGGCGGCGCCCGCGTGCGCGGCGGTGTAGCCGTTCATGGCCAGCCAGCGGGCGCCGAGCCCACGGTCGGCCTCGGCGATCGCGGTCGCCCGCGCCGTGGCGAGTTCGGCGGTCTCGGTGCGAACCTGCTGGTCGAGCTGCTCGGTGCGGGCTTGCTCGGCGGCGAGCCGCTTGCGGGCGTCGTCGAGCATGTCGTTGGCGGTCTGGGTCTCCGGCCCGCGGCCCGGCACGCCGGTGATCCGCGTCTGCGGGCACTCGGGCGTCGGGTTGTACTCACAGCGGGCGATGACCAGCGCGCGGTCGATATCGGCCTGCGCCTTGGCGATCGACACGTCGAGGGCGGCCCGGTCGGCGGCCGCCCGGTCGAATTCGGTGCGCGCGGCGACGACGCCCGGCGCGTTCTCGGCGCTCGCCTGCGCCCGCACGTCCAGTTCCCGGTCGACGGTGCCGCCGAGCAGCACGGTCGAGGCCAGCTCGGCGACGATGACGCCCGCCAGCACGCCGACGCCGATCCTGGCCGCGAGACCGACCCGATCGGCACCAGCGCCGGGCCGGGTGGTGGCCAGCGCGCGGCCGAGCGCACCGGCGGCTACCCCGGCGACGAGCGCGAGCGCGACGACGGCGAAGACACCGATGCCATCGGCGGCGGCGAGGGCGGCGGCGGTGACGATCCCGGCGATCGCGGCGAACAGCGCGACGGCGGCGCCGGTGACGACATAGCCGCCCTGTTCATGGTTGAAGGCCAGGTCGGCGCCGGTTTCGGGATCCTTGTGCCTGGGCGAGGCGAGGCCTCCGCCGAGCCAGGTGAGTGTGCGGGTCATCTGTTCTCCCCGGTTCTTGCGCTCCACTGGGCATGGCGAAACTGTCATGGATTCGTTGTGCCAGCGTGACAGGCGTCGAGCCGACACACCGAGTGGCGCGGCCCCTCGTGTGGTCAGCCTCACAGTCGAGCGAACCCGGCATCGGCGCGACGCGGCCGCGTGGGCGGGCACCGCCACCCACCTCGGCGTGTCGTCCCCGGCGATCCGTACCTACCGGTCGGTGGAGGCCATTTTGTGGCGAATGACACTGTTCCACAATTTGCCGGGAGTGTGCTGTCACGCACAATCGGCGGACAGACCGTACGGTCGGATCACTACCAAGGCACGTCGGAGCCGCTGTCGGGAATATCTCACCGTTTCCACCCCGGTTAGCGGAGCAGGCAGGTTTGACCTGCGCATTGTCTGGGAATTCTGCTGCGGTGCAGGTGAGTTCAGCTTTCGGCGCTGTGCCGACGGCTGATTCCAGCTCGCTCGTTCACAGTGTTCGCGCAGGTCGGCGCGGGTTGTTCGGGATCGATCCCGTGCCAGCTCTGCTTTACACTGGACGACGCGCGCGACGAAGCATGCCGCCGTTACAAACCCCAGCTAGACAGGTTTCTTAGCCCGACCTTAGTTGGTTGGGTCTGCGGTCTGACTTATCGTTTGCTCTTACGCCGAACGCACCCAGTTCGGCACAACCACCTGTTTCGAGGGCCGGTGAAACCGGACCAAGACTAGCGGGTGAACCCCCGCGCGGAGGTATGGGATGCGTAAGCGTTCCGTTACCTCTGAGCACCCACTACGTCAACGAAGCGGGTGGACAACTGGAGACGTGACTGCACGCCGCAAACCATCACCGCCGCTGGTTTCGGATCGTACGGACGCAGTCTTGACGGAGGCGAAACGACGAAGGGCCCAACTCAGCATCGCTGAGCGGCCGATCTCATCGACAGCCGACTTTCTTGAAGGCAGAGGCATGACGCAACTTCCTGGCCACAGGTCACCCGGTGCCACCGGGCTCTACGATCCGGCATTCGAGCACGACGCCTGCGGCGTCGCGTTCGTCGCAGACATGCACGGACGACGCAGTCGAGACATCGTCGACAAGGCCATCACGGCCCTTCTGAACCTGGAGCACCGCGGTGCCGCGGGCGCCGAGCCGAACTCCGGCGACGGTGCTGGCATCCTGATCCAGCTTCCGGACAAGTTCTTCCGCGCTGTGGTCGACTTCGAGCTGCCCCCGGTCGGCTCCTACGCCTCCGGTATCGCCTTCCTGCCGCAGTCCCGCCGCGAGGCCTCGCGTGCCGCCTACGGTGTCGAGAAGATCGTCGTCGAAGAGGGCCTCGCCGTGCTCGGCTGGCGCGAGGTGCCGATCGAGGAGTCCTCGCTCGGCGCGCTGGCCCGCGACGCGATGCCGACCTTCCGCCAGCTGTTCATCGGCTCGCCCAAGAACTCCGCGGAGCAGCTCTCCGGCCTGGATCTGGAGCGCCGTGCCTACGTGATCCGCAAGCGGATCGAGCACGAGCTTGGCAAGTCCGGCCCGGGCGAGGGCTCTGTCGGCAAGGAGTCGGTGTACTTCCCGAGCCTGTCCGGCGAGACCTTCATCTACAAGGGCATGTTCACCACGCCGCAGCTGCGCGCGTTCTACCTGGACCTGCAGGACGAGCGCGTCGAGTCGGCCATCGGCATCGTGCACTCGCGCTTCTCCACCAACACCTTCCCCTCGTGGCCGCTGGCGCACCCGTTCCGCCGGGTCGCCCACAACGGTGAGATCAACACCGTCACCGGTAACGAGAACTGGATGCGCGCGCGTGAGGCGCTGCTGCGTTCGGACGTGTTCGGCAAGGACGAGGCGGGCAAGAACCGCCTGCAGAAGATCTTCCCCGTCTGTACGCCGGGTGCGAGTGACACCGCGCGCTTCGACGAGGTGCTGGAACTGCTGCACCTCGGTGGCCGCGACTTGCACCACGCCATCATGATGATGATTCCCGAGGCCTGGGAACGTAACGAGAACATGGACCCGCAGCTGCGGGCGTTCTACGAGTACCACTCGATGCTGATGGAGCCGTGGGACGGCCCCGCCGCCGTCTGCTTCTCCGACGGCAAGAAGATCGGCGCCGTGCTCGACCGCAACGGCCTGCGCCCCGGTCGCATCTGGGTGACCGAGGACGGCCTCGTCGTGCTCGCCTCCGAGGTCGGCGTCCTCGACATCGACCCGTCCACCGTCGTCCAGAAGATCCGCCTGCAGCCGGGCAAGATGTTCCTGGTCGACACCGAGGCCGGTCGCATCGTCACCGACGCCGAGATCAAGTCCGAGCTGGCCGCGGCGCAGCCGTACCAGGAATGGCTCGACGCCGGCGTCAGCCGCCTCGCCGACCTGCCCGACCGCCCGCACGTGCACATGTCGCACGACCGCGTGCTGATCCGTCAGCAGATCTTCGGATACACCACCGAGGACCTGAACCTGCTGATCACGCCGATGGCCAAGACCGGCGGCGAGGCACTGGGCTCGATGGGTACCGACACCCCGATCGCGGTGCTGTCGAACCGGTCGCGCCTGCTGTTCGACTACTTCTCCCAGCTGTTCGCGCAGGTCACCAACCCGCCGCTGGACGCCATCCGGGAGAAGGTCGTCACCAGCCTCAAGCGCAACATCGGCCCCGAGGCCGACCTGCTGCACCCCGGCCCCGAGTCGTGCAAGCAGATCGCGCTCGAGCAGCCGATCCTCGACAACGACGAGCTGGCCAAGCTCGTGCACATCAACGACGACGGCAGCCACCCCGAGCTGCGCTCGGTGGTCGTGCGCGGTCTGTACCCGGTCGCCGAGGGCGGCGAGGGCATCCGCAAGGCGCTCGCGGCCATCAACACCCAGGTGTCGGCGGCCATCGACGGCGGCGCGCGCATCATCGTGCTGTCCGACCGCGAGTCCAACGAGAAGCTGGCGCCGATCCCGTCGCTGCTGCTCACCTCCTCGGTGCACCACCACCTGGTGCGCGAGCGCACCCGCACCATGGTCGGCCTTGTCGTCGAGGCCGGTGACGCCCGCGAGGTGCACCACATGGCGATGCTGGTCGGCTTCGGCGCGGCCGCGATCAACCCGTACATGGCCTTCGAGTCGATCGAGGACATGCTCGAGCGCGGTTCGCTGCAGATCCCCGGTTCCACCGGTGACCTGGCCGCCGACTTCCGCAAGGCCGTCGCGAACTACTGCACCGCGGCCAGCAACGGCGTGCTCAAGGTGATGTCGAAGATGGGCATCTCCACCCTCGCCTCCTACAACGGCGCCCAGCTGTTCCAGGTCATCGGCCTGGCGCAGGACCTGGTCGACGAGTACTTCACCGGTCTGCGTTCGCACCTGGACGGCATCGGTCTCGACGAGATCGCCGACGAGGTCGCCACCCGCCACCGTGTCGCGTTCCTGGAGAACCGCAACGAGCGCGCGCACCGCGAGCTCGAGGTCGGCGGCGAGTACCAGTGGCGTCGCGAGGGCGAGTACCACCTGTTCAACCCGGACACGGTGTTCAAGCTGCAGCACGCGACCCGCTCGGGTCAGTACTCGATCTTCAAGGAGTACACCAAGCTGGTCGACGACCAGTCCGAGCGGCTTGCCGCGCTGCGTGGCCTTTTCAAGTTCAAGACCGGTCAGCGCGCGCCGATCTCCATCGACGAGGTCGAGTCCGCGAGCGAGATCGTCAAGCGCTTCTCCACCGGCGCGATGAGCTACGGCTCCATCTCGGCCGAGGCGCACGAGACCCTCGCGATCGCGATGAACCGCCTCGGCGCCCGCTCGAACTCGGGTGAGGGCGGCGAGAGCCCGGCCCGCTTCGAGGTCGAGGAGAACGGCGACTGGCGCCGGTCGGCGATCAAGCAGGTCGCCTCGGGTCGCTTCGGTGTCACCGCGCACTACCTGACCAACGCCACCGACATCCAGATCAAGATGGCCCAGGGCGCCAAGCCGGGCGAGGGCGGCCAGCTGCCCGCGCACAAGGTGTACCCGTGGGTCGCCGAGGTGCGGCACTCCACGCCGGGCGTCGGCCTGATCTCGCCGCCGCCGCACCACGACATCTACTCGATCGAGGACCTGGCGCAGCTGATCCACGATCTGAAGAACGCGAACCCGCAGGCGCGGATTCACGTGAAACTTGTCGCGGAGCCGGGTGTCGGCACCGTCGCCACCGGTGTGTCCAAGGCGCACGCCGACGTCGTGCTCATCTCGGGCCACGACGGCGGCACCGGCGCCTCGCCGCTGACCTCGCTCAAGCACGCGGGTGGTCCCTGGGAGCTCGGCCTGGCCGAGACCCAGCAGACCCTGCTGCTCAACGGCCTGCGCGACCGCATCGTCGTCCAGGTCGACGGCCAGATGAAGACCGGCCGCGACGTCATGATCGCCGCCCTGCTCGGCGCCGAGGAGTTCGGTTTCGCGACCGCTCCGCTGGTCGTCTCGGGCTGCATCATGATGCGCGTGTGCCACCTCGACACCTGCCCGGTGGGTATCGCCACCCAGAACCCGGTGCTGCGTGAGCGTTTCACCGGCAAGCCGGAGTTCGTCGAGAACTTCATGCTGTTCGTCGCCGAGGAGGTGCGCGAGCTGCTCGCCGAGCTGGGCTTCCGCTCGCTCGACGAGGCCGTCGGCCGGGTCGACCTGCTCGACACCGCCGCGGCCAAGGCGCACTTCAAGGCCGCCAAGCTGGACCTGTCGCCGATTCTGGACATGCCGGAGACGGCGTTCATGAACCAGGACACCCGCTGCACCGGCACCCAGGACCACGGCCTGGACAAGGCGCTGGACAACGAGCTGATCGCGCAGAGCGCCGACGCGCTCGAGCGTGGCCAGGCGGTCAAGATCGAAACCAAGATCACCAACGTGAACCGCACGGTCGGCACCATGCTCGGCCACGAGGTGACCAAGCTCTACGGTGGCGCGGGCCTGCCCGACAACACCATCGACATCACCTTCAACGGTTCGGCGGGCAACAGCTTCGGCGCGTTCGTCCCGGCCGGTATCACGCTGCGCGTGCAGGGTGACGCCAACGACTATGTCGGCAAGGGTCTCTCGGGTGGCCACATCGTGGTCCGCCCCGCGCTCAACGCGCCGGAGAGCTTCGTCGCCGAGGACAACATCATCGCGGGCAACGTGATCATGTTCGGCGCCACCAGCGGCCGGATCCTGATCAACGGTGTCGCCGGCGAGCGGTTCGCCGTGCGTAACTCCGGCGCCACCGCGGTCGTCGAGGGTGTGGGCGACCACGCGCTCGAGTACATGACCGGTGGCCGGGTGGTCATCCTCGGTGGCACCGGCCGCAACCTCGGCGCCGGTATGTCCGGTGGTGTCGCGTTCGTCTACGACCCGGAGGGCACGCTCGGAGCGCGCGTCAGCCCGGATCAGGCCGAGGCGATCGAGCAGCTCTCCGGTGACGACTTCACCTGGCTGCGCGACATCATCACCGTGCACCGCGACGAAACGGGTTCGGCTGTCGCCGAACGCATCCTGAGCGATTGGTCCCAGCAGGTGAACCACTTCGTGAAGGTCATGCCCCGCGAATACAAGAAGGTTTTGCTCGCCATCTCCGAAGCTGAGAAGAGCGGCAAGGACGTGGACGAAGCGATCATGGAGGCGGCTCGTGGCTGACCCACAAGGTTTTTTGAAGCACACCTCACGGGAACTCCCGACCCGTCGCCCGGTCGAGCTGCGACTGCTCGACTGGAAAGAGGTCTACGAGGACAAGTTCTCGCACGACACCCTGCAGAAGCAGGCCAGCCGCTGCATGGACTGCGGTATCCCCTTCTGTCACAACGGCTGTCCGCTGGGGAACCTGATCCCCGAGTGGAACGACCTGGTGTACAAGGGCGCGTGGCGCGAGGGCATCGACCGCCTGCACGCCACCAACAACTTCCCGGAGTTCACCGGCCGCCTGTGCCCGGCTCCGTGTGAGGCGTCGTGCGTGCTCGGCATCAACCAGCAGCCGGTCACCATCAAGCAGGTCGAGGTCGAGCTCATCGAGAACGCCTTCGACGAGGGCTGGGTCACCCCGGTCTACCCGACCCGCCTGACCGGCAAGAAGATCGCCGTCGTCGGCTCTGGCCCGGCCGGTCTGGCCGCCGCCCAGCAGCTCACTCGCGCCGGTCACACCGTGACCGTGTTCGAGCGTGACGACCGCATTGGCGGTCTGATGCGCTACGGCATCCCGGAATTCAAGATGGAGAAGTCCATCATCGACCGCCGCCTGGCACAGATGGAGGCCGAAGGCACCATCTTCAAGGCGGGCGTGAACGTCGGTGTCGACATCACCGCCGAGCAGCTGCGTGAGCGTTTCGACGCGATCGTGCTCGCCGGTGGCGCCACCATCGCCCGCGACCTGCCGATCCCCGGCCGCGAGCTCGACGGCATCCACCAGGCGATGGAGTTCCTGCCGCTGGCCAACCGCGTCCAGCTCGGCGACGACATCACCGACGAGAACGGCCTGCCGCCCATCCACGCGAAGGGCAAGAAGGTCGTCATCATCGGTGGTGGCGACACCGGCGCCGACTGCCTCGGCACCTCGCACCGCCACGGCGCCGAGAGCGTCCACCAGTTCGAGATCATGCCGCGTCCGCCGGAGGAGCGCGCAGGCTCCACCCCGTGGCCGACCTACCCCCTCATGTACCGGGTCTCCTCGGCGCACGAGGAGGGCGGCGAGCGCGTGTTCTCCGTGAACACCGAGCGTTTCGTCGGCAAGGACGGCAAGGTCACCGGTCTCGATGCCCACGAGGTCAAGATGTCCAACGGCCGTTTCGAGAAGGTCGAGGGCACCGACTTCACCCTCGAAGCCGACCTGGTGCTGCTGGCCATGGGCTTCGTCGGCCCGCAGAAGCCGGGTCTGCTGACCGACCTCGGCGTCGGCTACGACGGCCGCGGCAACGTCCAGCGCGACAAGAACTGGGCCACCAACATCCCCGGCGTCTTCGTCGCGGGCGACATGGGCCGTGGCCAGTCGCTGATCGTGTGGGCCATCGCCGAAGGCCGTGCCGCGGCCTCGGCGGTCGACAAGTTCCTGGAAGGCGAGACCGCGCTGCCCGCGCCGATCCCGCCGACCGCTGTCGCCCAGCGCTGACACGCGAATACCCAAGGCGCCCGTGGACTTCGGTCCACGGGCGCTTTTTTGTTCCCAGGGGGTTGCCGAGTAGGGGGCTGAACGTGCTACGCACCAAAGATTTTCGGTGTGGAAGCAAACGACGTGGCTGATCTACGGTGCAGCACATAGACTTTCCGTTATCGATGTGTAACCGGTGATGATCCGAGGGGGAGCTGTGCCGTTACCGCCGGGAACGATGGCGAGCCTGCATCGCGCCGCGGAGCGCGGTGACGGTACCGCCATGCACAATCTCGCCAACATCTACTACGACCACAGCGATTTCGACGCCGCCGAGCATTGGTTCCGCCGGGCGGCCGCCGCAGGGCACACCCGCGCGATGAACAACCTCGCGGTCCTGCTCGACAAGCTCGGCGAGGTCGACGAGGCCGAATCCTGGTACCGCCGTGCGGCTGCCGGTGGCAACGCCAACGCCATGTACAACCTGGCGACCCTGCTCTACCAGTGCGGCGAGCGCCGCGACGCCGAAGCCTGGTACCACCACGCGGCTTTCGCGGGCAACGTCGACGCGATGTACAACCTCGCGCGCCTCTTCGAGGACCAGCACCGCCTCGACGACGCCGAAGCCTGGTACCGCGACGCCGCCGACAACGGCGATATCGACGCCATCAACAACCTGGGCATGCTCCTGCGCCGCCGCGGCGCCCTCACCGAAGCCCGCCGCTGCTTCCGCCGCGCCGCCGACCTCGGCCACCCCCGAGCCATGTCCAACCTCGCCGCCCTCCTCGATTCCCAAGGCGCCCACCGCGAAGCCGAATCCTGGTACCGCCGCGCGGCGGGCTGAGCGACACGCCGGGCGGGTGTTCGGGCGGACCGAGTTCAGGTTCGCGGCTCGTTCACGTCCCGTTCGTTATGTTCGCGAGATGGTCGCCGGGTGATAAAAGGCGGTTGAGCACGGGGTTTCTCGAGTCGACAGCGAATCCGGCTCAAGTTACCCAAAAGTATTGATACCGAGCGGTTTTCCAGCAACCCTCAGCAAACATGTTGGGGCACAGCAATTTTCCGGCGTTCGAGATGCGGGGATTTGCGGGTGGGTATAACGTCTCGTTTCGATAACCCTCTCGATGACAGGCCGGGGCGTGTGAATTCTCTCGACGGCTGCCTGAAACGCATCATGGATATTCCCGGTGCGTGCAGCGTGACACTGGTGGATGGGGCCAGCGGGTTGGCGATTGCCGCCGCTGGAGTGCACGACATCGTCGACGAACACGAGGATGCCGCTGGCACGACGGATGTCGTGCGCGCGGCGCTGAGCTGTTCGGCGCTGGCTACCGGGCGCGAAGACGACGACATCACCGAGATCGTCATCTGCCGCAACGGCGGATTCCACCTGTTGCGCCTGGTCGACGGTGATTTCGAAGGCAGGCTGTTCGTGCACGTCGTCTTCGACGGTGACACCGGCAATCTCGGGATGGCGCGGTATCAGCTGCGGGCCGCGCTCGAGGAACTGACGGGCGGGCAGCGATGAGCGTGGCACTTGCCGAGGAACTGCACAGGCTCGAGGAACAGGGCTCGACCGGGGTGCTGCGGGCCGGGGACGGGGAATTCCATCTGGCGCGCGGCGCGATCGCCTCGGCGGGCTGCCGTCGCACCATCGGTCTGGACCGGCTCGTCGTCGAGGCGGGCGTGGCGACGGCTGAGGACTGGCGCAGGGCCGGCGCCGGCGATCCCGGCCGGTTGCTGCGGAAGCCTCGACTGGAAACCCTTGCGCTGCTGTCGGTTTTCGACGCCGCGTACTTCCTGCTCGCGTCGTCGGCCGAGCCGGAATTCCGGCCGGCGCCCGAACACTGGCTCGCCCCGGTCTGCCGCATCGCACCTCGCGCACTGGTCCACGAATGCGCCCGCCGCAACGGCCAGGGACCGTGGCCCGCCGACCTGGTCGCCGCGGTACCGGTGGTGCCCGCACGCCGGGTGCGCCGCAATCGCGTGGTCCTCACCGGCGGCCAGGCCGAGGTCCTCGCCGCCGCCGACGAACGCCGCAGCATCGCCGAGATCGCCCGCGACCTGGGCCGCACCACGTACGGCTGCCTCGTCGCGGTCCGCGATCTCACCAAGGCGGGCCTGATCCAGGAACCCGACCGCACCGCAGCGGATCTGCCCCAGGAACCCGACCTCACCACAGCCGATCTGCTCCGGACCCCCGACCTCGCGGTCGAAGCGCCGCAGACCCGGCAGGCAGGCCGTCACCTTGCCCTGGCGCCGCACCCGGCCGACGACACCGCGCGACACCGGCGTCCGGCACCGGCGGCGCAGACAACAGGCGTGCCCGCGTTACCGAGGCGGATCCCGTCCGCCCTCGCCGCGGGGACCGTTCGTTCCCCGCACTTGGCGCAGGGAGCGAACGAAAGATCCGGTCGGCACGCGGTCGACGAGGAAGCGACCGCGTCCGCCCGGCGCCGCGGAAACCACCCCGGCACAGCACCCTACGAGCCCGAGCGCTGGCAGCAGGTGGACCGCGAACTACTCATCCGGCTCAGGGCGGCGTTGGAGGAGCTTGCGTGACCGTGCGGAAGAAGCTGCTCGGTGAATGGAGGGGAAAGTTGACGAAGGTGGCGATGCCCGTGCCCGAACGCAACACGGTCGTGCTGGCCGAACTGAAGTCGTTGCGGGAGCGGGTGCCCCGCCTCACCGGCTCGGTGGTGGCGTCCAGCGACGGGCTGCTCATCGAACACGACCTACCCCCGCATATCGAACCCGCGAGCATGGCCGCGATGGCGGCCGCGCAGCTGTCGCTGTCGTATCGGCTGGCGACCACCGCCCACGGCGGCGGGTTCAACGAGGTCGTCGTGCTCGGCACCGAGGGGCAGGTGGTGATCTACGCCGCCGGCTACACCTCGCTGACCGTGCTCGCCGGCCCGGAAGTGAACGTCGGCCGGCTCCATCTGGAGTCGCGGCCGGTGGCTCGCGCCATCGCCGAACATCTGGCGGCGGCGCACACCCAACAAGAATCCGAATGAAAGGCACGAGATGTCGAATATGGACCTGGCTCTGAAAGACATGATGGTGATAGACGGCGCGATCGGCGCCGCGGTCGTCGACTACAGCAGCGGCATGGCGCTCGGCATGCTCAGCAGCAGCAAGTCATTGGACCTGCAGGTCGCCGCGGCGGGCAACACCGAGGTGGTGCGCGCGAAGATGCGCACCATCGAGCAGCTCGGCATCAACGAGGACATCGAGGACGTCCTCATCACCCTGGGCAGCCAGTATCACGTCATCCGCCCGATGACCGGGCGCAAGTCCAAGGGCCTGTTCCTCTACCTGGCCCTCGACCGGGGCCGGTCCAATCTGGCCCTGGCCCGCCACCGGCTCAAGGGCATCGAAGAAGACCTGGAGGTGTGAGATCACACTGCCGTGGATATGTCGGCGACTCGTGTGGCCGCCGACATCCCACCGCGCCCGTCACGCCAGTTCGTTGGCGGTGACGGTGAGGACGTTGAGCTGCACACCGTTGTCGAGCGTCGCCGAGCTGGTCAGTTCGAGCGTCGCCTGGGTGTCGACATCGTTGAACAGGCGCAGCCCCTTGCCGAGGTGCACGGGGTAGACGACGAGGCGGTACTCGTCGACGAGGTTGTTGGCGCGCAGGAAGTCGACCAGGGTGCCGCTGCCGAAGACCACCAGATCCTGCTCGGCGCGCAGCTTTCCGATCGCCTCCGCGAGGTCGCCCTCGATGCGGGTGGCGTTCCATTCCAGCTCGGTCGCCGTCGTGGTGGCCACGTACTT
Source organism: Nocardia sp. NPDC055029 (assembly GCF_053608525.1). Classification (NCBI taxonomy): domain Bacteria; kingdom Bacillati; phylum Actinomycetota; class Actinomycetes; order Mycobacteriales; family Nocardiaceae; genus Nocardia; species Nocardia sp. NPDC055029. Next base: position 20,537 of record NZ_JBSGVQ010000059.1, on the reverse strand, counting down.
GGGCATGGCGTTGATCCGGTCCTTGTACTCGCCGACCTCGGGGTGCTCGGGCCAGGCCGCCGCGAAGCCCTCGTAGGTGGTGCGGCCGAGCAGCAGCGCGTCGGCGTCGAAGATCTCGGGATTCTTGAAATCGCCGATCCGATCGTTCCAGTACGGCGCGGTCCAGGCCGGGTTCTCGATGATGCCGTCGGCCGAAATAAACTCTGCCACAACGATCTTGCCCATGATTCTCTCTTTTCTCTCGTTCTCGGTTGTCTGTGTAGACGAGACTGCCACGCGGGATTAATCGGTGCCGCGTCATGAGATCGTCGGCGGACTGTCGGAAAACAGACACGCTCGCCAAGTTGTGTGGCATCAGCGCGCGTGTGCCTCTATTGTGATTCGCGGCGAGGTCTGGGTGAGGAGCGTCAGGTCGTTGCACGCGACGGCCCATCTGCCGAGTTCACCCATCTTGACAGCAACTTGACGGGGTTTGCTCTGCATCGAGCAACGTGGACTGGAGCGGTATGCAGTTGAAGAAAGTTGTCGCGGCGCTGGGTGCTGCCGCGGCGATGACCACCGGCATCATGGCAGGCAGCACGAGCGCCGCGGCGGCGCCGGGCTGCCCGAGTTTGTACGTCGTGGCGATCCCGGGTACCTGGGAAACCGGCCACGACAAGGCCCCTGGCCCCGGCATGCTCGCCGGTGTCACCAAGGGCCTACCTCGCAACACCGACGTCGACTACGTCACCTACGCCGCCACCGCGTTCCCGTGGGAAGGCGATGTCTACGGCCAGTCCAAGAAGCAGGCCGTCGACACGGCCCGCGGACTGATCACCGCCAAGCTCGCCGCGTGCGGCGACACCGATATCGCGCTGGTCGGCTACAGCCAGGGCGCCGACGCGGCGGGCGACCTCGCCGCCGAGATCGGAACCGGCGTCAGCAAGATCGCGCCGGGCAAGGTCAAGGCCGTCGGCCTGATCTCCGATCCGCGGCGCTCGCCCACCGACGTGCAGGTCGGCCCGATCGCCCAGGGCGCGGGTGCGGGCGGTGCCCGTCCCGGTGGTTTCGGCTGGATCAGTGACCGGGTGCGGACCATCTGCGCGGTCGACGACCTGTACTGCGCCACCGCCACCGACGACTTCATCACCCGTTTCGCCGGCTTCCTTGCGCAGAGCTCGGACGCCAACCCGGCGAACCTGTGGCGCTACCAGATCGAGGCGGGCGCCATCATGAACGACCTGATGGCGCACGGTGGCGTCCCGACACTGCAGGCGCAGCTCTCGGACACGGCGAACCAGCAGCGGGCCAAGGACCTGGAGCGGTTCTACCGTTCGCAGGCGCACACGCTGTACGGCAGCTACTCCGTCGGCGGTGGCCAGACCGCCATCACCTGGATGCACAACTGGATCGCTCAGCAGGCCTGAGTCAGCGCGTAGCGGGGCCCGGTGTCGTCGACCGACACCGGGCCCTGTCGCGTCACGGGGTGGTGCGGGCGAGGTTGCGTGGGAGGAGATCCCAGATGTGGCCGTTCTCGTTGATCGTGGCCGCGGTGCGGGTGCCGGTGCGGGAGTAGAGGATCCGCGTGACCGAGCAGTAGTCGATCGGGAAGGTGAGCGGCCGGGACAGGCCGAGGATGTCGGCCAGCAGCACATTCACGACGCCGCCGTGGGCGAACGCGACGACCGTGTCCGTCGGTGCCGCCGCGGCGACCAGGGCATCGATCGCGGTGAGGACGCGGGCGGTGAAGGCGGGGCCGTCGATCTGCTCGGGGAGATACCCGGCCTTGATCCGGTTGTAGGCGTCGGCGAAGTCGGTCTTGGCGTCTTCGATGGGGATGTAGGCGGGCAGGTCGCGGTCGTACTCGGCCAGATCGTCGATCACCTCGACGGGGAGTTCGCGCGCCGCCGCGGTGGGGGCCGCGGTGTCGCGGGCCCGCCGCTGCGGGCTGCTGACGATCCGCGCGATCTCGTGGGCGGCCAGGGCCGCGGGAACACGCTCGGCCTGCTGGAGGCCGATGCCGGTGAGACCGGGGTCGGCCGCGGTGGTGGCCCCGACGACGCGTTCCGGCTGGGCATGACGCACGAGAATGAGCTGCACGCTCACACACTCTGCCGTATCGGCCCTGAGGACTCGCGGGATACCTCGTCATCGAGGCGAGGGCACCGCCGCGAGTCCCTCAGCTCAGATCAGGGCTGGCCGTAGGGCGGCTGACCGTACGGCGGCTGACCACCCTGCGGACCGCCGTACGGCGGCTGGGCAGGCGGCTGACCGCCGTCCTTCTTCTTGTTCTTGAGCAGGAAGATGCCACCGACGATGAGTACCACGATGATCAGGCAGCAGATGCCGCCGATGATCAGGCCGGTGTTGCTCTTCTTCTTTTTCTTCGCCAAGAGGTCCGCGGCGGTGTTGACAGCGTCCGAGCTCGCCAAGGTGTCGAAGCTGCTCGTGAGCATGTGCGGATCGACTAGAGCGGCCGTGGTCAGCAGGTCCAGATACATGTAATCCCATCCCGATGTGTTGTTGGCCCGACATCCTCCCGGTGCCGGAACTCCGAGACTAGCGCTGTCGGTGCGACTTTCGGTAAGAAAGCCTCGCGAAGACGCGGAGCAGTGGTTGATCGCGGCGGCGCCGGATTTCGTTTACACCACGGTCCGTATACCCGCTTTCAGCGTGGTTTCACCAACGGGAAGGGCAGCGTCTCGCGGATGCTGCGCCCGGTGATCAACATGACCACCCGGTCGACGCCCATGCCGAGACCACCGGTGGGCGGCATGGCGTGCTCGAGCGCCTGCAGGAAGTCCTCGTCGAGTTCCATCGCCTCCGGGTCACCGCCCGCGGCGAGCATCGACTGCTCGGTGAGCCTGCGCCGCTGTTCGACCGGGTCGGTGAGTTCGCTGTAGGCGGTGCCGAGTTCGACGCCCCAGGCCACGAGATCCCAGCGCTCGGTGACGCCGTCGATGCTGCGGTGCGAGCGGGTCAGCGGCGAGACCGAGGTGGGGAAGTCGAGGTAGAACGTCGGGTCGGTGGTCTGCGACTCCACCAGGTGCTCGTACATCTCCAGCACCACCGCGCCCTCGTCCCAGCCGTGCTGGTAGGCGATGCCGGCCTCGTCGCACAGCTCGCGCAGGCGCGACAGCTCGGTGCGCGGGGTGATCTCGGTGCCGATCGCCTCCGAGACCGCGCCGTGCACCGTCTTGACCCGCCATTCGCCGGAGATGTCGACCGCGTCGAAACCGCCGTCGTCGTTCGGGCGCAGCGCCACCTCTGCGCCGTTGGCCGCCACCGCCGCGTCCTGGATCAGCCTGCGGCACAGGTGCATCATCCGCAGGTAATCACTGTGTGCCTCATAGGCTTCCAGGATCGTGAACTCGGGATTGTGACTGAAGTCGACGCCCTCGTTGCGGAAGGTCCGGCCGAGCTCGAACACCTTCTCCATGCCGCCGACGCACAGCCGCTTGAGGTAGAGCTCGGGAGCGATGCGCAGGTACAGGTCCAGGTCGTAGGCGTTGATGTGGGTGCGGAACGGTGTCGCGTTGGCGCCGCCGTGCACCTGCTGCAGGATCGGCGTCTCGACTTCGAGGAAGCCCCAGGTGAACAGCGAGTCGCGCAGCGAATGCAGGACCGCGCTGCGCTTGCCCATCACCTCGCGGGTCTCCGGGTTGATCGCCATGTCGACGTAGCGCTGCCTGACCTTGGCCTCGGAATCGGCTAGCCCGCGCCACTTGTCGGGCAGCGGGTGCAGGCACTTGCCGTTCATCCGCCAGTCCTGGGCGAGCAGTGACAGCTCACCGCTGCGGCTGGTCCCGAGCTGGCCGCTGACCTCGATGAGATCGCCCAGATCGAAGGACTCGGTGAATTCGGCGCTGCGATCGGCGCCGACCCGTTCGCGGTCGACGACGAGCTGGATCTCGCCCGTCCAATCACGGACGACGGCGAAGATCACGCCGCCGAAGTCGCGGATGCGCAGGATCCTGCCCGCGATCCGGACCGTCGTTCCCCGTGGGCATTCCCTGGCCGCGGCGATGGTGTGCGTCGGCGGATAGGCGACGGGGTAGGAGTCGACGCCGGCGGCGGTAAGCCGGTTCAGTTTGTCCATGCGCACCCGGACCTGCTCCGGCCTGCGCGGACCCTGCTCGGCCTCTTCGCCTTCCGGCGCCTCGGGCGGGCTGCCGTCGGCGTGCAGACCCGTGATGCCCGCGGGCACGGCCGGGTGGGTGCCGGTGTGCACGGTCGCGTCGGGTTCCTTGCCGAGGCGCGGCAGGAAGCCCTCGGCGAGGCCGCTGGCCGTCGCCACCCGCGGCAGCTGCCTGCGCTCCTCGTACAGGAAGAACCGCGGCACCCAGCGCGGGTGGTACTTCACGTTCGACCGGTACAGCGCCTCGAGCTGCCACCAGCGCGAGAAGAACAGCAGCACACCGCGCCACGCCCGCAGGATCGGGCCGGCGCCGATCCGGCCGCCCTCCTCGAACACCGAACGGAACACCGCGAAGTTCAGCGAGATCTTGGTGACGCCGTACTGATCGGAGTTCAGCGCGAGCTGCGAGATCATCAGCTCCATCACGCCGTTGGGGCTCTGTGGGTCGCGGCGCATCAGTTCCAGCGAGACGCCGCTGCGGCCCCACGGGACGAACGACAGCATGGCGTGCACCCGCTCGTCGTGATCGACGGCCTCCACCAGCAGGCAGTCGCCGTCGAGCGGGTCGCCGAGGCGGCCGAGCGCCATCGAGAAGCCGCGTTCGGTCTCGGTGTCGCGCCAGGCGTCGGCGCGGGCGACGACATCGGCGAACTCGGCGGCGGGGATGTCGCGGTGCCTGCGCACGCGCACGCCGAAACCGTTTTTGCGCAGCCGGTTCGCGGCCTGGCGCACCTGCTTCATCTCCGGCCCGGCCAGTGAGAACGTGCGGGTGTCGAGGATCGCCTCGTCGCCGAGGCGCAGCGCCGAGAGCCCGGCATTGCGGTACGCGGTCGCGCCGAGCTCGCTCGCGCCCATCGCCGCGGGCGCCCAGCCGAACCGGTCGGCCTGCTCGAGCCACGCCTTGATCGCCTGCGGCCACGCCTGTTTGGGCCCGATCGGATCGCCGCTGGCCAGGCAGACGCCCAGCTCGACGCGATAGGTGATGGCCGCCTTGCCGTTCGGCGCGAACACAACGGCCTTGTCCCGGCGGGTGGCGAAGTAGCCGAGCGAGTCCTCGACATCGCTCGCGGCGAGCAGCCCGCGGATCGCCGACTCGTCCAGGCCGGTCATCGCGTTGTCGGCGCGCTGGGAGCGCAACAGCACCGCCACCGCGGCCAGCAGCGCGATCGCGCCGAACAGGCCGAGCAGGAAGTTCACCCACGAAGGCGGGTGCCCGTCGAAGTGCTCGTTGTCGACCAGCACCGCCGCGGTGACCCGGTAGACCGCCCACAGCGGCCGCTGCGCACCGGCGGGCAGCGAGCCGGGCGCGAGCTCGACCAGCCCCCAGCCGAGCAGGCAGCCCAGTGCCAGGCCCCCGACCAGCACGCCGAGCGCCTTCCACAGCGCACCCGGCCGCACCCGCGTGTAGAACTCCAACCGCGCCGCGACCAGGATCCCGAGCACGACGACGTGCACCACGAAGGCGACCAGCGCGTCGATGTCGTCCGCGGAGACGAAATCCAGGATGTTGGTCACCGCGAAGAGCAGCAGGTACACGATGAGCAGCCACCACGCGACACGTTTGCGCGCGGCGAGCGCCCCGGCAAGCAGACCGACGACCAGTGCCCACACGAGGCTGGTGTCCGGTGCGTCGAAGTAGTAGGTGTCGACGTAGTGCCGTGGCGCCTGCGTCAGATGGCGCAGCGCGGGCGAGAGACTCCACAGAAAGCACAGGACCGCGAAGACGCCGAGGACCAGCCCGGTGATGTGTGGTACCTCGGCCAATCTGCCCCGCCCGCGATGCGGGACGGCGGCGCGGTCCGGCGGGGCCTCGACGGTGGGGTTCTGCTCGGCCTGCGTGAGGGTCACCAATCCAGTGTGCGTCCATCCGGGCCGGATCGGTGTCGCGGTCGCTGCGGCGTGTTCGTCACCGCGGCCGCGACGGGGCCGGTGGCGACCCGAATTTCCTGGACGGGTAATAATTTGCCCATGTCGGAACCAGTCGATGTGCCGATCGATGACGATGTCATCAAGCTCGGGCAATTCTTGAAACTGGCCAACCTGATCGATTCGGGTTCCGAGGCCAAGACGGTGATCGCCCAGGGCCTGGTCCGGGTCAACGACGAGGTGGAGCTGCGCCGCGGCAGGCAGCTACAGATCGGTGATGTCGTCGTGCTGGCCGGGCACAAGGTGCGGGTGTCCGGGAACTAGCCCGAACACCCGCGAGGCGTGCCTCAGTCCTCGGCGCGGACTACGACACCGTCGTGGTCGCTGTAGAGCATCTCGCCGGGCACGAAGGTGACGCCGCCGAATTCGATGGTGACGTCCTTCTCGCCGCTGCCGGTCTGAGTGCTCTTGCGCGGGTTGGTGCCCAGCGCCTTCACCCCGATGTCGAGGGTGCTCAGGATCGCCGAGTCGCGCACCGCGCCGTTGACGACCACGCCCGCCCAGCCGTTGTCGACGCCACGGCCTGCGATGATGTCGCCGACCAGGGCGGTGTGCACGCTCGCGCCGCCGTCGACGACGAGGACCTTGCCCTCGCCCGGCTCGCTCAGGGTCTGCTTGACCAGCAGGTTGTCCTGGAAGCAACGGATCGTGGTGATCCGTCCGGCGAACGCGGCCCGGCCACCGAACTGGATGAACTGGGTGTCGCAGCTGCGGATCTCGGGGCCGATCTCATCGGCCAGATCGGCGGTGGCCACAACATTCGCTGATTCGGTCATGGCCTGCATTCTGTCAGGCGCCCTGGGCGTGCGCCTTGGCGATCTCCCTGACCAGGCTGTCTGTGGTGTGCTTCACCGCGATCTTCACGAACGGCTCGATCGTCTTACCTAGCATCTTGCCCGCGATGCCGCCGGGCACGAAGTACTCGATGGTCGCGTCGACGGTGCACAGCGCCTCGCCCTTGGGATAGAAGTGGAACGTCGAGATGATCTCGAATCCCTTGATCGACTTGATGCCGATCACGCGCCCCTTCTCCCACTTCACGACCTCGACCCTGGACTTGAGCGCCGCGGGGCCGAGCTTCATGTGGCCGTCGAAAGTCGCGCCGAGCCCGTCGGTCTGGTCGGTGACCGGGACGAAGGATTCGATGCCGTACAGGAAATGCGGCAGATTGCGGTAGTCGTTGACGTACTCGAACGCCGTGTCGGCGGATGCGGCGCAGTCTTCGACAATCCTCACTTCGGTCATATCGGCCACTTTAATGGGCCCCGGCGACCGATCCGACTACGCTGTGACCGATCTGGCTACGCGGTGACGGCCAGCGTCGCCGCCAGGCCGAGCGCCACGCTCATCACCGTCACCTCGATCGCGGCATTGCGCAGCGAGATATCGGCGGTGACCCGATGCTCGCCCGCCCGGTGCACCCAGCTGCGCCGCCACCACCAGCCCAGGCCGGTCAGCGCGCACAGGACGGTGAACTTCGCCAGCAAGATCCGCCCGTATCCGCTCGACCACAGCGGCTCGATGCCGCCGATCCGGACCAGCCCGTCGATCAGGCCGGTCACCGCGATCACGAGCACCAGCGGCGCGGCCAGCGCCGAATAGCGCGGCAGCGTCGCCGCCCAGTCGCCCCTGGTGCGCAGGACCAGCGCCATCGCGAGCAGCAGCCCGAACCAGCACGCGGCGGCCAGCGCGTGCGCCGCGGCGAGCACCGAACCGAGCATCTGCTGGGACATGTGCCCGGTGATCGGGCGCAGGGCCAGCGCGACGGCGGCGAACACCAGCACCAGATCGGCCGACGCCGCGTCGGGCCTGCGGAAGGCCAGCGCCGCGTAGCAGGCGATCGCGCCGGTGCAGAACAGGATCGCGATGCCGATCTGGCCGCCGCTGAGCTTGCCGAGGAACGTGGCGAACTCGTCCGCGCCGAGCTCGGTCACCGGCACGCCGACGATCTCGGCCGCCTCGCACACCAGCACGGTGAACTCGGCGGCGAACCAGGCGCCCGCCAGCGCGGCCAGCGGCCGCCAGGCGACGTGCAGCCGCTCGTTGAGCCGGGGGAGTGCCGCCAGCCCGAAGACCGCCGCGCCCGCACCGTCGGCGACGACGCGCGCGCACGCCGCTCCCGGGAAACCACCCCCGCTGCGCAATGCCCACGCCAGCGCCACCCCGGCCAGGGCGGCCACCACGACCGGCACCAGGACCCGCCACTGCCGCAGCGTCGTACCGGGTACCCGGCGACCGGTCGTCATGGATGGCTACTTCTTGCGGCCGGCGCGGCCGCCGAGCAGCGCCACCGCGAGGCCGCCGCCGAACAGCACGACGCCACCGGCGACGAACACCCAGACGGGCACCCCGCCGGAGTCGCCGCCGCCGTCGGCCTTGTCCTCACCAGGACGCGGGCCCGGCGTCCCGGTGCCCGCCTTGCTCAGCGTGAAATGCCGTGTCCCGCTGACGGGATGGCCGTCCGCGGAGGTCACCCGGAACGCGAGCGTGTACTCACCGACCGGACCGAGTTCGCCCAATTCCACACTGACGGTGCGGCCTTCGACGAGCGCCTTGCTCTTCGACCACAGTCTGCCGTCCGGGCCGACCACGGTCAGCGACGGAAAGTTCTGCTGCAGTTCCTCGTTGAAGGTGATGCTGGCGCGCGCCGGCCCGACCTCGATGGTCGACCCGTCCTCGGGCACGCTGCTCACGGCACCGGAGTGCGCGCTCGCGACACCGGCCGCCGCGAACACGGCGAGCAGTCCGGCGATCAGGACGGCGAGTACCCGGCGCGCCATGCGCCGACGCGATGACCTGTTGATGTCGGCGACCAGTCGATCGCCCGGAGCATCGCCGTGCGGCGCGTCCGAGGGCAGCGCGGGCCCGGCGGAGTTGATGATCGTGTTCGCCTGCCTGCAGTGATCGACGCGCATCACGACCGCCGCGAACGGAAGACGAGGCCGAGGCCGAGCGCGGCCGCGAACAGGCCGAGCGCGAGCCCGATGCCGCCCAGCCAGCGGGCCACCGAATCGGTACCCGCCTCGGCGGTTTCGGCGGAAGCGACCTGGTGGTCGCCGCCCTCGGCGCCGCCCTTGGCGCTCAGGGTGAGCGAGGGGGCCGGGTGTTCGGGTTCGGCGCCGCCGGTGCTCGGCTGATCCCAGGCGACGACCTTGCCGTCGCTGTAGGTCTGCTGGGCGGGGAAGTTCACCGTGTCCTGGGCGGGCAGCGGTCCGAGCGAGAGCACGAAGCGCTGGAACTGGCCGGGCCCGACGCCCGCGTTGCCCGGGTCGGCGGTCCAGGCGACGGCGACCGTCTCGCCCTTGTCGTTGCGCTCGACCTTCGCGGTCCAGCCCGGCATCGGTTCGGTGCGCACGCTTTTCAGGTTCGGCACGGTGACGCGCAGCCCGGTGGTCGACGCGGTCTCGGATTCGGTCGGCACCTTGAACGTGGCGACGGTGTACTTGCCCTGCGCGGCGCCGGGAGCGTCGACGGTCACGTGCGCGGCCGCCGAACCGCAGGCGGCGAGCACAAGCCCGGCCGCGAGTGCGGCGGTGCCGGTACCGCGGGTGATGAAGTTCTGCATGGAATTGCCTTCTGTCCGAAGAGTTCTGAGTCGTCTGGAATCAGGCGAACAGCGGCGGTGCGCGCGGGCGGCGCACCCCCTCCGGACGGCCGCCACGGGCGGTGGCGACGGCGGCGGACCAGCGGACAGCGCGCTGCGGGATCGGGAGCGAGGGCGCGGTGAGCACCGCCCGAATCACGCTCGACGCAACGAGATAGAGCCGCTCGGCTACGAGAATCAGTGCGGCACACACGAAGGCCGCGACGAAGTGCGCGGTGATCATCGGGGCGCTGGGCAGATGCAGCAGATCGAAGGCGCGGCCGTGATGATCCAGCGTGCCGGTGAGGGCGAAATGTCCTGCCCACTGGCCGCCGATCAGCGCCGATGCCGCGCGCACCGCCGGGACGGCCGCGAAGGTTCGTACGGCACGAGTAACCCGCCCACGCTGTGGGTCCGTTGGCGCCAGGATTTGGCGCAGCAACGAACCAGGTTGCGCCACAGTGCGATCGGAGTATCCACGGCGGGCGTATTCCGCGCCGGGCACTACCTGGCGGCCGGACCGGAAACCCGGTCGCGCCGCAGCACGTTCGGTGCTGTGGCCAGTGGCGAAGGCCCCAGCCGCCAGCGAAACCACCAGCAGCAGAGCGATTTCCGCGGACCGCGGCACCCCACCACCACCGAGTCCGTGCGCGGCGACAGCCAGCGCGCCGACGAGTACGCCGCAGCCACCACCGCGTAGGCGGGCGGTGAGCTGCGGCGTGGTCACGGCACGGTTCAGCGCACGCCCAGGCGGGCGAGCGCGTCGGTCTCGAGCACGGACAGCTCCGAAGAGATGGAGGCGTGCACGGCCTTGCGGCGCGCGGCGGGCATCTGCTCGGCGGTGTTCACCGCGACGGTCAGGTCGGTCAGCCGGGACCTGGCCGCGTCGACGAACTTCTTGGTGTCGGCGTCGCCGGGAGCGTCGGCCGCGACCTTGTTCAGCGCGGTCTCGGTGTTGGTGATGCGGGCCTGCAGGCGGGCGCCGTGGCCGCTGAACTCGCCGAGCTGGTCGAGGCCGATGCCGAGCTGCTGTGCCTTGCGGGCGTCGAGCTGGCCGCGCAGGTAGGTCGCGCCGCGGTAGGCCAGCGGCGTGAGCACCGGGACCAGCACGCGGGCGACGCCGATGTACTTGCGGATCTGGCTCGCGCTGAACAGTTCGCGGTCGGCCTTCGCCGCCAGCTTCTCGGCGGCCTTCTCCTCGGCGTGCAGGGTCGCGATCTGCGCCTTGGCCACCTTGGCCTCGGTCTTGGCCTGTGCTTTCACCGCGCGACGGGTGGTGCGCTCGCTCGCCTTGGCCGCCTTGCGCTCGTTCTTGGCGCCGAGCTTCGCCTCCACCGCGGCTTTGTGCTTGAGTGCCTTCGCCTCAGCGCGTCGGCTCGGGCGCCGCTTGCGCTTGCTGAACAACCCCATGAGATCAGGCCCTCCGTCATGCTCGCCAAGTCATGAGGCAGTGCCGGAGTAGCGGCCTGCCGTACTTCGTAGCGTAGTGGGATCAGGGTAGCGATTGGGCATTGTGTCGGGGGGAGGGACCATACTGCTTGCGTGCGTGCAGCCGAGGACGACTTCGACGGTGGGCCGGTGCTTCGCCCGGTCCCCGCTTCCGCTGCGCTCGATCGAGGTGCCGATTCCACCGTTTCACGGATCGCTTTCCTGGACGCGCGCTCGCTGATCGGCTGCAGGCATCGCCTGCACCTGGACGCCGAGCATCCCGGGGTCATCGCCGAGGTCAGGGAAGATCCCGGGGTACAGCAGCGCAGGGAGGCCGCGACCGCGCATCGCACCAGGGTGCGCGACGAACTCGTCGCCGCGGCCCCCGCCGACTGGGTGGTGATCGACCCGGCGCTGCGCGCGGGGGAGAAGGCGGCGGCGACCATGGCCGCGATGGAGGCGGGCGCATCGCGGATCTGGGGCGGCCTGCTGCCCCAGGAGCCCGACACCGGCCGTCGCGGCGGCGCCGAGTTCCTGCTGCGTGACGACGACCGCGGCGGCTACATCCCGATCATCGTGGTCAACCACAAGGTCACCGACCCGCGCCGTCCCGATCCGGCCGATTTCCACCCGCTGACCTCGGACCTGTTCCGCTGGCAGCCCCGCCGCGACAAGCACGTGAAGCTGCGCCCGCAGCCGCGCGACCAGCAGCGTCTGGCGCATCTGTACCGGATGCTGCAGCGCCACGGTATGGCCAGCCCCGCCCTGGTCGGCGGCGCGATCGGCCTGGCCTTCGACCGCATCCTCGTGCACGACCTGACCAATGTCCTCGCCGACTACGACCAGCGCTACGGCGACCGCATCGCGGTGGTGCGCGGCGAGCTGCCGACCCAGCCGTCGAAGGTGCCCGAGTGCAGGCAGTGCCCGTGGTGGGTGCGCGGGGCCGACGGTAATCCCAGTTGTGAGGGTCAGCTGGCGCTGATGCGTGACGTCAGCCTGGTCGCGCCGGGTTCGCGGGCCGAGGTGCTGCGCGTGCACGGCGTGCAGACGGTCGACGAGCTGGCGGCCTGGGAAGGCGACGAACCCGACGACTGGCAGCACGGCCCGTTCTCCGAGACGGTGGTCACCGCCCGCGCCTGGATCGCGGGCGCCCCGCTGGTGCGCCGCTTCGACACGGTGAGCGTGCGCCGCGCCGACGTCGAGGTCGACGTCGACCTGGAGAGCTACCAGGAGGACGGCGCCTACCTGTGGGGCACCCTGCTCGACGGCGTCTACCGCCCGTTCGTCACCTGGGACCCGCTGCCCACCGAGGACGAGGGCCGCTCCTTCGGCGAGTTCTGGACCTGGCTGATGCGGATGCGGGCCGACGCGCACGCCGCGGGCAAGACCTTCGCGGCCTACTGCTATTCACGCACCGCCGAGGACAAGTGGCTCTACGAGTCGGCCCGCCGCTTCGCGGGCAAGCCCGGCGTGCCGACCACCGAGCAGGTCCGCGCCTTCGTCGACTCATCCGAATGGGTCGACATGTTCCAGGCCGTCACCGATCAGTTCATCTGCCCGAACGGCAAGGGCCTCAAGAAGATCGCCCCGGTCGCCGGCTTCGGCTGGCGCGACCCGGAAGCGGGCGGCGAGGCATCGATGGGCTGGTACCGCCGCGCCGTCGGCTACGACGCCGACCCGGACCTGTCCCAGCGCACCCGCCTGTTCGAGTACAACGAGGACGACGTCCGGGCCACCCAGGTGCTGCGCGCGTGGATGACGCAGCGGGCCGTCGACGAGGTTCCCTCGCTGTCCGACTTCGGGCGGTAATACGATCGTGCTGTGACTCAGCACGTCGAAACTCTCGAGTTCCAGGCCGAAACACACCAGCTCCTCGAGCTGATGATCCACTCGGTCTACTCCAACAAAGACACGTTCCTGCGGGAGCTGATCTCGAACGCTTCCGACGCACTGGACAAGCTGAAGCTGGCCTCGTTCCAGGACAAGGATCTGGTCGCCGACACCTCCGACCTGCACATCGAGCTGGAGGTCGACGGGGACAAGCGCGTCCTGACCGTCCGCGACAACGGCATCGGCATGTCCCGCGCCGAGGTGATCGACCTGATCGGCACCCTCGCCAAGTCCGGTACCGCCGAACTGCGCCGCAAGCTGATCGAGGTCAAGTCCGATGCCGCCGCCGAGGAGCTGATCGGCCAGTTCGGCATCGGTTTCTACTCCACCTTCATGGTCGCCGACCGCGTCGTCCTCACCACCCGCAAGGCGGGCGAGACCGAGGGCACCCGCTGGGAGGCCGCGGCGGGCAGCTCCAGCTACACGATCGACACCGTCGCCGACGCGCCGCAGGGCACCGCGGTGACCCTCGAGCTCAAGCCCGCCGACGAGGACGATCACCTCTTCGATTACACGCAGGAATGGAAGCTGCGCGAGATCGTCCGCAAGTACTCCGACTTCATCGCCTGGCCGATCCGCATGCAGGTCGAGCGCACCGTGATGGAGGGGGAGGGCGAGGACAAGGTCGAGAAGACCGTCGTCGAGGAACAGACCCTCAACTCGCAGAAGGCGCTGTGGACGCGCCCGCGCAGCGAGGTCTCCGACGAGGAGTACAAGGAGTTCTACCACCACGTCAGCCACGCCTGGGACGAGCCGCTCGAGATCATCCCGATGAAGGCCGAGGGCACCTTCGAGTACCAGGCGCTGCTGTTCATCCCGTCGATCGCGCCGTTCGACCTGTTCACCCGTGAGCACAAGCGCGGCGTGCAGCTCTACGTGCGCCGGGTGTTCATCATGGACAACTGCGAAGAGCTGATGCCGGAGTACCTGCGCTTCGTCAAGGGTGTGGTGGACGCCCAGGACCTCTCGCTCAATGTCTCCCGCGAGATCCTGCAGCAGGACCGCCAGATCCAGATGATCCGCAAGCGCCTGGTCAAGAAGGTGCTGTCCACCGTCAAGGACATGCAGGGCGCCGAGGATCAGACCAGGTACCAGACCTTCTGGGCACAGTTCGGCCGGGTCATCAAGGAGGGCCTGCTCTCCGACACCGACAACCGCGAAACCCTGCTCACCGTCTCGTCTTTCGCCTCCACCGCCTCGGACTCCGAGCTCACCACGCTCGCGCAGTACGTCGAGCGGATGCGGGACGGCCAGGACGCGATCTACTACATGACCGGCGAAAGCCGTGCGCAGGTGGAGAACTCGCCGCACCTGGAGGCGTTCAAGGCCAAGGGCCGCGAGGTGCTGGTGCTGACCGATCCGGTCGACGAGATGTGGGTCGGCTCGGTGCCGGAGTTCGACGGCAAGAAGTTCCAGTCCATCGCCAAGGGCGAGGTCGACCTGGAGACCGAGGACGAGAAGAAGGAGACCGAGGCGCTGCGTGAGCAGCAGGACAAGGACTTCGCCGACCTGCTCACCTGGCTCGGCAAGACCCTCGACGAGGTCGCCAAGGAGGTGCGCCTCACCAACCGGCTCACCACCTCTCCGGCCTGCCTGGTCGGTGACGTCTTCGACTTCACCCCGATGCTCGAGCGCATGTACCGCGCCTCGGGCCAGGCGCTGCCGGAATCCAAGCGCATCCTCGAGCTCAACCCGACCCACCCGCTGGTCACCGGCCTGCGCGACGCCTACGACGCCCGCAAGTCCGATGCCGACGAGGGCAAGGTGCCCGAGCTCGCCGAGACCGCCGAACTGCTCTACGGCACCGCGGTTCTCGCCGAGGGCGGCGAGCTGAAGGACCCGGCCCGCTTCGCGCAGCTGCTGACCGAGCGGCTGACCCGCACGGTCTGATCCCGGGCCACTACCCGGTCGTCCACAGAACTGCCCGTTGTCGATTTCGGCAGCGGGCAGTTTCTGTTCACCGGCATTTCCCGTGCCGACGAGGCGGGTTGCGGTCACCATAGAGATATGGATGGGCACGAGATCCGGCGGGCACGTCCCGACGACTACGACGATCTGATCGCCGTGGTCGACTATTGGTGGGGCAGGACAGTCGTGCACAACCTGCCCCGGCTGTTCCTCGACCATTTCCACCGCACCAGCCTGATCGCGACCGACGAGGACGGAATCTCCGGCTTCCTGGTGGGTTTCGGCTCACCCTCGGATGCCGACGCCGCCTACATCCACTTCGTCGCCGTCCGCCCCGACGCGCGCAAGGTCGGGCTCGGCCGCACCCTCTACGACGAGTTCTTCGAGATAGTCAGGGCCGACGGCCGAAAAGTGGTCACCGCGATCACCTCCCCGGCCAATTTCACCTCGATCGATTTCCACCGCAGCCTCGGCTTCACCGTCGCGGGCCCGGTCGCCGACTACAACGGCCCCGGCCGCGCGCTGATCACCTTCGAACGGACGCTCTGACCCCACTCGGCACGAATTCCGTAGTCTGGTCACGATATCGACGACTGGGTGAGAGGAACGACCGCGTATGTCGGAGGGGACGCCGGTCACGGCACAACCGTGGGATCTGGTGGCCGAGGGCTACGCCGAAGCGGGGGCGACGGTTCTCGGCCCATTCGCGGCGCACGCCCTCGAATATGTCGGTCTCGAAAAGGATTGCGAGATCGTCGACGTCGCCGCGGGCACCGGCCTGCTCGGCCTCGCGGCCGCCGAACAGGGTGCGCGAGTACACGCCATCGACCTCTCGGCGCCGATGATCGAACACCTCACGGCAGCAGCCGAACTCGCCGGGCACACCACGATCACCGCGCAGGTGGGCGACGGCCAGGACCTGCCCTACGAAGACGCGCGATTCGACGCCGGGTTCTCCCTGTTCGGCCTCATGTTCTTCCCCGACCGCCCGAAAGGCTTCGCCGAACTCCGCCGCGTACTGCGCCCGGGCGCCACGGCCGTGGTCACCTCCTGGGCGCCCGCTGTCGACTCCTCGCTCATGCGCGCGCTCTTCGGCGCCCTGACGGCGGGCGACCCGAACGCCGCACTGCCACAGCCGGATGCGCGCAGCCTGGAAAACCCCGCTGTCTTCGAAGCCGAGATGCGCGCCGCGGGGTTCGACGAGGTGACAATCCGCAGCCACACGGTCGAGGTGTGTTTCCCGAGCGCGGAAGCCCTGTGGGACACCATGACCCGCAGCAGCGCCCCGCTGACCGTGCTCAGACACGAAGTGGGCGAGGAGGAATGGCAGCGCCGCACCGAAGCGGCTGTCGAACGCCTCACCGTCACCTACCGCCCGAACACCCCGCTGCACACCACCGCCCTCTTCGGCGTCGGGGCGGTACCCGCGTCCTGACACGGCGACGGCGCCCTGTCCACCCGGGGAACAGGGCGCCGTCGACCGGTGCGTGCGTCTTACCGCGGCGCCATGCGCAGGGCGCCGTCCATGCGGATGGTCTCGCCGTTGAGGTAGTCGTGGCCGGCGATGTACTCGACCAGCTGGGCGTACTCGTCCGGGCGGCCCAGGCGCGACGGGAAGGGCACACCGGCCTCGAGGCCCTTGCGGTACTCCTCGGTGACGCCGGCCAGCATCGGGGTGTCGATGATGCCGGGGGCGATGGTGTTCACGCGGATGCCGAACTGCGCCAGGTCGCGCGCGGCCGGAACGGTCATGCCGTGCACGCCACCCTTGGACGCCGAGTAGGCGATCTGGCCGATCTGGCCCTCGAAGGCGGCGACGGACGCGGTGTTGATGACGACGCCGCGCTGGCCGTACTCGTCGACCGGCTCGGTCTTGGCGATGGCGTCGGCGGCCAGGCGCATCACGTTGAACGTGCCGAGCAGGTTCACGGTGATGACGGTGCGGAACAGCTCCAGGTCGTGCGGGCCGTTCTTGGACAGGATGCGACCCGCCCAGCCGACACCGGCGCAGTTGACCACGATGCGCAGCGGCGCCGGGCCCTCGGTGATCTGGGCGATGGCGGCCGCGACCTCGTCGTTGCTGGTCACATCGGCCGCGATCAGGGTGACCCCGGCCGGGACGTTGTCGCCTGCGCGCTCGATGGACGCCGGGACGTCAAGGCCGAAGACGGTGGCGCCCGCGTCGGCGAGACGCTTGGCGGTGGCGGCACCGAGGCCGGATGCGCCTCCGGTGACGATGGCGGCGGAACCCGAAATCTCCACGATGGTCCTCTCGTTCGTGACAGCCAGTTGGCACTTCGTCAATTGCACCCTAGCGGGTTCCGGTGAGGCGCACATCACCCCTACCGCCGCGTTCGGATGCGCTGCGAAAATACCAGCGAACACCCATGTTTTCCGGTGGTAACGTGCCTTCATGAGATCGTTCTCCGGTCCGTCGGTGGCCGGACGCAAGGTCCTGATCACCGGGGCCGCTCGCGGGATGGGCGCCGCATTGGCCAGGAGGCTGGCCGCGCGGGGCGCTCACGTCGCCCTGCTCGGCCTGGAGCCGGAACTGCTGGCCGAGGTGGCCGCCGAATGCGGTGACGCGCCCTGGCGCTACTGCGACGTCGCCGACCGCGCCCAGGTCGACCGGGTGGTCGAGGCGCTGGTCGCCGAACTCGGCGGCCTGGACGTGCTCGTCGCCAACGCGGGCATCGCCAAGCAGATGGCGATGATCGGCGGCGATCCCTCGGTGCTGGAGGAGACCCTCGCCGTGAACGTGCTCGGCGTCGCCTACGCCGTGCAGGCCGCCGGGCCGCATCTCGCCCGCCCCGGTGGGTATGTCCTGATGATGTCGTCGATCTCCACGGCCGTGCAGTTGCCACTGGCAGGCGCGTACAGCGCGTCGGCGGCGGCCGTCGAGTCGCTGGCAGGCACCCTGCGCTGTGAGCTGCGCCAGACCGGCGCCCGCGTCGGCATCAGCTACTTCGCCGAGATCGACACGGACATGACCAGCCGCGGCTTCGGCACGGCCGCAGCGCACACCGGCCTCGGCGAGACCAGCCTGACCGGCGTGTCTCCGATCGGTCCCGCCGTCGACGCGCTGGAACGGGCGATCGCGCGCAGGCGCAGGTCCGTCGTCTCACCCTGGTGGGTCTCGCTCGTCCTGCCGGTGCGACCCTTGGCGCAGCTGCTGGTGCAGCGGTTGCTCGGCAAGCGGGTCGCCCGTGCGATCGAGATCGCGCGCACCGAGGACGTCCCCTTCACCACCACCCAGCCTGCCCGACCACGCAGAATGGAACGGCAAGCCTGACCTCGAGCACGGAGTTCGACGATGAGCGATTCGGCATCCACCCTGCGCCAGCTCCCGCGCGGACGGCATCATCTCTCGCGCGAAGAAGTGGTGGCCTCCCAGCGGGAACGCATCCTCGTCGCGATGGGGGAGGCGATGACCGAGGGCGGCTATGTCGGAACGCCGGTGGCCGCCGTGCTCAAACGGGCCGGGGTGTCGCGCGAGACGTTCTACGAGCTGTTCCGCTCCAAGGAGGACTGCTTCGCCGCCGCCTTCGACCGGGTCTCGGCCCTGCTGGCCGAGCGGCTACAGGGCGTGATCGCCGAAACCGCCGATGCCGACGCGTTCACCAGGATGGATCGCATCCTCACCGCCTACTTCGACCACATGGTCGACGACCCTGCCTCGGCCCGGTTGTTCCTGGTTGAGGTGTACGCGGTCGGGCCGTCGGCGATCGAGGCGCGGATGGAATTGCAGAGCCGGTTCGTCGCGGTGGTGGCGGCGATGCTCGGCGCCCAGACCGCCGAGCAGCAGTTCGCCTGCGCGACCCTGGCCGCCGCGATCGGCGCCATGGTCACCGGCAAGATCGCCGGCGACGATCTGGACGGCCTGCGCGCGCTGAAGGAACCGCTGATCGACCTGGCCCGCCGTTCTGGTCCGGTCTACGGCACCGCGTTCGCCGGCTGATCCGGCACGGCGATGTCCCCGCGCGGCCGGTAGAACCGCCACGCGCCGATACCGAGCCCGACCGCGACCGGGACGAGCAGCGCCAGGCCGGTCGAACCCCAGCCGCCGAGGCCGGAGACGAACGCGTCGAGCACCGTCTTCGTGGCGAAGAACAGGAAGAGCAGGCCGGAGGCGAAGGCGATGCCGCGTTCGGGCAGGTGCTTACCCGCGAGCTTGCCGACCAGGATCGCCAGGCCACCGGCGGCGACCATGCCGGCGGTCGAACCGATCCAGACGGCGAGCCAGCCGTTCTTCGAGGCCAGCGCGGCCGCGGCGAACATGGTGCGGTCGCCGAGTTCGGCGAGCATGAAGGCGGAGATCACGACGAGGAAGGCGTTGCGGGTGCTCGGCGGCGGCGCGTCCTCGGCCGCCTCGGCGGAGCCGAGCGCGTCGCGCAGCGTCCACAGGCCGACGACCAGCAGCGTGAGCGCGGTGACGACGGCGATGGCGTTCGCGGGCAGCGCGGTACCGAGGAAATGGCCGACACCGGCGGCGATGAGGTTGACGGCCACGCTGGCGACGCTGATTCCGGCCAGCACCACCCACCAGCGATAGCGCAGCGAGAACGTCAGCGCCATCAGCTGCGATTTGTCGCCCAGCTCGGCGAGGAACAGCACGCCGAAGCTCAGCAGGATCGTGGCGATCATGAAAGTCAGCTCCCAGGTGGATACTCCGGCCTGCGGCTGAAGAAACGGGTGCGCCTCCAGCCACACCGGTCAACGGATCGGTTTGTGGCCGAAGGTCTCGCCCACCGGTGGTGACCGGTTCGCGCAGCCGGACCGCGCCGAATGTGGCGCCGATCAGTATGTCGACTGGGCGATTGCGGGCTACTCCCCTTCGCTGCTGTCCACCCTAGCCCGATTGCTACCGGTATGCCAACTCCGTGTAATCGAAATCGCAATGGGCGCAATAAGTTTGGCGATGCGGCCGCGATAGTTCGGTTTCCCTGATTTACGGGCGCCGGACGCCCGTTGCCGGGTATTCGCCAGGCCTGGTCTGCGAAAGTCTCAGGCCGCCAGCAACATTGCCAGGACGGCGGTGTCGGGATCGCTGATCAGATCCATCCCGACCCGGCTCACCAACGAGGTGACGGTGCCGTCGAGCTCGGCCTCGGCCCACGCCGCGCGATGCTCGAGACCCAGGTGCGGCACGCCGGGCAGCAGCACGCAGCCCGAGGCCGCGCCCACGCATTCGGGCAGCGACGGCCGGGTCTCCGACGGCGGATGCAGCATCAGCAGGGCTGCCGGTACGTGATCGGCGAACCGGCCCGGCTCGACCGCCGCCTCGCCCAGTACCGGCCCCTCCGCCAGCACCAGGCCGACGGTGCCCGGCTCCGGATCGTCGGGCAGCTCCTCGCGCACGCCGAACACGGTCGAGGTCACCAGCAGGCCGGGCATCGAGGCCACCCGGACCGCGAGCACAAGCACCTGCGCCCACTCCTTGGTGGTATCCGGCCACCGGCCCGACACCACGAATCCCTGCAGATGACCGCGCGCCTGAAACGGCGTGATCCCGATCGGACCGTGCGTCGTCATGATGGCCTCCCGATATCCGGGGGCTTCGGTGCCCTGTACCTCAGGAATAGCCCGAAAACCATCTGGCACACAAGTACCAATGAGTGCTAACCAGACAAAACGGCAACGGGCCCGGACGCGGCGAAACCCCGACCGGGCCCGTAGAAGGGCTTA
>NZ_JBSGVQ010000058.1:0-36972 GCF_053608525.1 Nocardia sp. NPDC055029 | reverse complement strand
CACCTACTCGGGTGCGCCGCCGTCGGTCATTGTGCGCGCTTGCGCCAGCGCAGGGGTGGCATGCCGTAGCGGCGGTGGAAGGCGCGGTTGAAGGCGGCCTCGGAGTGATAGCCGACGGCGCCGGCGACGCGGCCGACCGGTTCGGTGGTCGAAGCGAGCAGATGGGCGGCGTGTTCGAGACGCCGGTCGGTGACGTAGGCGCCGGGGGATCGGCCGAGTAGCCGGGTGAATCGTTCGGTGAAGGTGGAGCGGGACAGGCTGGCCAGTGCCGCGAGTTCGGCGACCTGCCACTGGCGGTCGGGGTGGTTGTGGATCGTGGTGAGGACCGGGCCGAAGGCGGGATCCAGCGCCGCGGTCAGCCAGCCGGGGGCGGCGTCGTCGGCGGACCAGGCACGCAGCGCGTGGATGAACAGCAGGTCCAGGATGCGCGAGATCATCACGCCGGCACCGGGTCTGGCGTCGGTGACCTCGACGACGAGTAGTTGCAGACTCAGCGTCAGCCAGTCGCGATCGGCGCCGGCGCGGATCAGTACCGCGGCGGGCAATACCGACAGCAACGGATCGGCGATCGTTTCCTCGACCCCGAAAGTGCCGGTGACCCAGCGCGGCGTCGCCGGATCCGTCAGGTCCTGCACGCGGCGGAAACTGTCGGCGGCGGTGAGATCGCGCTCGGCGGGAGCGGGCGATCCGGCGCTGAGCACGTGGCGATCCCCGCGGGCGAGCAATGCCATATCGCCCTCGCGCAGGATGAACGACTGTCCGTCGACGTGGAGCTCGAGGTCGCCTCGCTCGGCGATGTGCAGCAGGCGAATACCACTCGGAATCGCGATCGCGAACGGTGCCGGGGGCGCGCACCGGACGAGCCGATCGCCGCGCAGCCGGACGGTGTGCAGGATGTCCGACAGGGCGTCCAGCTCGGTATCGGGTGCGAGGGGACTGCCAGCGGCCGGTTGATCGGCAAAATTTCCCGGCCTAACAGTCATGGTATTTGCCTCATCATCCAAATATCGTGGATCTTGCTCGTCGCGTCAATCGGCGCGAACCCGACCGGCAGAGAGGAATGACATGGCCGCCAAGCCGACAATCGTTCTGGTTCATGGTTTCTGGGGTGGTGCCGCGCATTGGGCGAAGGTGATCGTGGAGTTGAACCGGCGTGGCTATTCGGCGCAGCACGCGGTCGAGAACCCGCTCACCTCGCTGGCCGAGGACGCCGAGCGGACCAGGAAGATGGTCGCCCAGGTCGACGGCCCGGTACTCCTGGTCGGGCACTCCTACGGTGGTGCGGTGATCACCGAGGCCGGTGACCTGCCCAATGTCGCGGGCTTGGTCTATGTCGCGGCCTTCGCGCCCGATGCGGGGGAGAGCCCCGGTGCGATCAGTCAGGAGCAGCCGCCCGCCGCGTTCGCCGATATCGCGCCGGATTCGGACGGCTACCTGTGGATCGCGCAGGACAAGTTCCGCGAAAGCTTCTGTCAGGACCTGACTTCCGACGAGGCGCTGGTGATGGCGGTGACACAGAAGGCACCGCTCGCCTCGACCTTCGGTGACACGGTGACAGCGCCCGCGTGGAAGGCGAAGCCCAGCTGGTATCAGGTGTCCACGGAAGACCGGATGATCCATCCGGACAACGAGCGCCGGATGGCCGCGCGGATGAACCCGCGCAAGACCATCGAACTCGCCGCGAGCCACGCGTCGCTGGCCTCGCAGCCGGGGCCGGTGACCGACCTGATCGAGACGGCGGCGCGCGACATCGCGGACTGAAACGCCGGAAACGGCGGCGGAGCGATCCGCCGCCGTTCCGCTGTCCGCGGCGATGGGGCCGAAGTCGTCCGCTGCGGTCCGTAGCGTCGTCGGTATGAGTAGCGAGATCGTCCCGTTCCACATCGACACCGCCCAGTCGGACCTGGATGACCTGCACCGCAGGTTGACCGAGGCGCGCTGGCCCGACCAGCAGCCAGGCGCGGAATGGAGTCGCGGTGTGCCGGTGGAGTATCTGCGGGAACTAGCCGAGTATTGGCGCACCACCTACGACTGGCGGGCCGCCGAGGCGGAGCTGAACACGTATCCGCAGTTCGTCACCGAAATCGATGGCCAGCGGATCCATTTCCTGCATGTGCGCTCCACGCGGCCGGAGGCGACGCCGTTGCTCCTCACGCACGGCTGGCCGGGGTCGGTCGTCGAATTCCTCGACGTGATCGGCCCGCTCACCGACCCCGGCGCCCACGGCGGCGACCCTGCCGACGCCTTCCACCTGGTGATCCCCTCCCTGCCCGGGTACGGATTCTCCGGTCCGGTAACCGAACCCGGCTGGAACGCGCCCAGGATCGCCGCGGCGTGGGTCGAATTGATGAGCAGGCTCGGCTACGAGCGGTATGGGGCCCAGGGTGGCGACTGGGGCGCGTTCATCACCCCGGAGGTCGGGCGCGCTGGCGGTGACCGGGTGATCGGCATCCACGTCAATGCCGCGACGTTCGGGTTCATCCCGTTCGGTCCGGTCTCCGATGCGGAGAAGGCGACGATGACCGAGGCCGAGCTCGCCCGGCTGGACCGGCTCGAGCTGTTCAAGAGCGAGGGCAGCGGCTACTTCCGCATCCAGTCGACCCGTCCGCAGACGCTGGCCTACGGCCTGCACGATTCACCGATCGGCCAGCTCGCCTGGATCGTCGAGAAGTTCAAGGAGTGGACGTTCCCGGCCGACGGCCTCCCCGAGGCGGCGGTGGACCGTGATCGCCTGCTCACCAATGTGATGCTCTACTGGCTGACCGGCACCGCGGGCTCCTCGGCCGCCCTCTACTACGAGGCGATGCACACCCGCTCCTGGCCCACCTCGCCGTTGACTACGCCGACCGGTGTCGCGGTCTTCGCCGAAGACGTCGCGATCCGCCGTTACGCCGAGGGCAATGCCGACATCGTGCACTGGTCGGAGTTCGACCGTGGCGGGCATTTCGCGGCGATGGAGGCGCCGGACCTGCTGGTCGGGGATATCCGCGCGTTCTTCCGGGGTCTGCGCTGACTCAGCGATCCCACGGTGCCCGCAGATCCGGGTCGTCGAAGGCTTTCGCCGCGTCCAGGTAGAGCGCGGAGATCCGGTGCTTCACCCGGTCGCGGTCCGCTTCGGAGATGTCGGCTTGATCGAGCCGGGCCGCGGCATTGGTGACGGCGTGGAAGACCCGGGTGGGCTGTCCGTCGATGATGTCGGCGACCGGGAACTTGTAGTCGGCCTCGGTCGCCGGGTTCCCGCCGGGCTGCCGGTACAGATAGATGCCGGCCAGCTTGCGCGGATCGCCCTTGGCCCATTCGAGCGCGTCGTGCTCGGCGCGGTGACCGTTCCATTCGTGGTCACGCGGCGCCCACGGGAGATCCAGATCGGCGGCATTGTCGGAGGTGGGCGGGACATCGCCCTCGGAGTGCGCAACCATGTTTCCTCCTCGTACGGCGGCGACGGAGCAACGGCACCGGGGACGGCGCGACGTCATGGATCACTGTCCGCCATGATAGCAATCACGCCGCTACCTGCGGTTTGCCCATGGAAATCGGGCTTTTCCGAGCTGCGTGGTTGCGGATCTAATCGGGAGATGACCGCGATCGGACAGCAGGCCACGCTCGGTGCGATCCTCGGTCGCGGCGGCACCGGCGACCGCATCGCCATTGTCGACGGTGGCTGTACCTGGACCTACGCGGCCCTCGCCGACTCGGCGAATCGGCTCGCCAGGGAGCTGATCGCGCACGCGGTCGGCCCGGAAACCGTAGTGGTGCTGGCGCTGCCGCGCTCGGCGGAGCTGGTGCGGGCGGTGTGCGCGGTCGCGGCGACCGGCGCCGCGATTCTGCCGATGGACCTGCGCCAGCCGCAGGCCCGGCGACGCTATCTGCTGGCCGACTCCGCCGCCACGATCGGCATCACCACCCGGGCGATGCTCGCCGACCTGCCCGCGTGGATCACCTGGCTGGTGCTCGACGACCCGGACCTCGTGCGGCGCTGCGCCGACCGCGATCCGGCTCCGCTCACCGACGCCGATCGCGTCCGGCCGACACACCTCGATCAGCTCGCCTACGTCCTCTACACCTCCGGGTCGACCGGTGCGCCGAAATCCGTCGCGGTGACCCATCGCGGTCTGGCGCCGCTGGTCGCCGAGGTGTCTGCACGGCTCGGCCCCCTGCGGAACGCGCGCGTATTGCATTCTGCCTCACCGGGTTTCGACATCTTCGTGCACGAACTCGTCCTGACCTTCACCCACGGCGCGACCGCGATCATCGTGCCACCGGAGATCACCGGTGGCGGTGAGCTCGACGAGCTGATCGCGGGGCAGCGCGTCACCCACGCGGTGCTCACGCCGGGCGTGCTGGCGACCCTCGACCCGAACCGGCACGTGACGCTGCGTGGACTGGTGGTGGGCGGTGATGTCTCCGATCCGGCGCTGGTCGCCCGCTGGGCGCCCGGCCGGACTTACGTGAACAGCTACGGCCCGACCGAGACGACCGTGGTCGTCACCGCAGCGCGGCTGGTGGCGGGCGGGCCGGTCGTGCTCGGTCCGGTGTTCGACGGCTGGTCGGCGCGGATCCTCGACGAGCGGTTACGTCCGGTGCCGCCCGGCGAGCCCGGTGAGCTGTACCTGTCCGGGCCTGGTGTCGCGCGCGGCTACCGGCGCAGGCCGGGTGCGACCGCGACGCGCTTCGTGGCCGATCCTTTCGATCCGGCGGGCGCGCGAATGTATCGCACCGGCGATCTGGTCCGGGTGCGTGCCGACGACGGCATGACACTGGAATTCCTCGGCCGCACGGATTTTCAGCTCAAGGTGCTCGGCATCCGGCTCGAGCCGGGCGAGATCGACGCGGTGCTCACCGGACATGAGGCCGTCCGCTCCGCTATCACGACCGGGTGGCGGACCCCGGCGGGTGCGCTGGTTCCGGTGAGCTATGTGACGCCGGAGCCGGGGCGCGCCGTCGATACCGGCGCGCTTCTGACGTTCGCGCGGGAACGGCTCGCCGCGCACGCGGTGCCCGCGGCGGTGGTTGTCCTCGACGAGCTACCGCTGACCCCCGTCGGCAAGGTCGACCGGGCCGCGTTGCCCGCCCCGGTGTTCGCGTCGAACGGTGGTCCGGCGCCGACGGATTCGGTCGAACGGCTGGTCGGCACCGTCATCGCCGGTCTGCTCGGCGTGGAATCCGTCGGTGTCGACGACGACTTCTTCGCCCTGGGCGGCAACTCCCTGCTCGCCGCCCAGCTCGGCGCGCGATTGGCGGCGGCGACCGGCAAGCACGTCCCGGTGCGCACCGTGTTCGACGCGCCGACGGTGGCGCGGCTCGCGGTGGCGGTACGGCACCTGTCGAAGACCGCGCCGCGGCCCCCGGTGACCCGCCGCGGTCGGCCCGCATCGCTGCCCCTTGCTCCTGCCCAGCAACGCTTGTGGGTCCTGAACCGGCTCGACCACCGGTCACCGGCGGACAACATCGCGCTGGCGGTGCGGCTGCGCGGGCCGCTCTCGGTCGCCGCGCTGCGAGCCGCATTCGATGATGTGGTCGAACGGCACGAACCGCTGCGCACGCTCTACCTCGACGAGGACGGCGTCGGCAGCCAGCACATTCTGCCGATCGATCGCGCGCGTACCGCTCTCGCCACGGTTCCACTCCAGGCGGCCGAGCTCACTGCCGCGCTGGCCGAGTTCGGAACGGACGGTTTCGATCTCACCACCGAATTGCCGCTGCGGACACGTCTTTTCGCCCTGGGCGAGGACGATCATGTGCTGGCCGTTGTCGTCCACCACATCAGCGCCGACGGCTGGTCGCTCGGTCCACTGCTGCGGGATCTGCTCGGCGCGTACACGGCGCACCTACGTCAGACCGGGTGTCGCCGAGCGAGTTTCCCGACAGCTGGCACCTCCGCCGATCCGGCACTCGCGGCGGGTGTGGTGCCTGAGGCAGATCGGGTGCCTGGGGCGGGTTCGGCACCCGAGGCACGACGGGTGCTCGCAGCGGATTCGGTGCCCGGGGCAGGTCGGGTGCTCGCGGCAGATCCGGCGGCCGAGGCAGATCCGGCGCCCGAGGCGGATTGGGCCCGAGGGGAAAGTGGGCCGCTCGCACGCGCGCTTGCGCCGCTGCCCGTCTCGTACGTCGATTACGCACTGGCGCAGTGGGACTGGATCACGCACGACAACGGTGCGGCGATGCTTGACGGGCAGCTGCGGTATTGGCGGGCCAGGCTCGCCGGACTGGCTCCGCGACTGGAACTGCCGGTCGACCGCCCGCATCCGCCGGTCGCGTCCGGGCGCGGTGCGGTGAGCACCTTCGAATTCGACGCCGAGCTCACCGCCCGGATCCGCCGGATCGCGGTGGCGCACGGCGCGACCCAGTTCATGGTGCTGCACGCGATACTCGCGGTGGCACTGGCCCGCTCCGGTGGCGGCGCGGATATCGCCATCGGCACACCGGTGGCCGGGCGCGCCGGACCAGAACTCGACGATCTCGTAGGCATGTTCGTCAACATGGTCGTGCTGCGCATGACGGTCGACCCGGCCGACCCCTTCACAGCGTTGCTCACCCGCGCCCGCGACATCGACCTCGGCGCACTGGCCAACGCCGACATCCCGTTCGAACGGGTCGTCGAGGCGCTGGACCCGCCCCGCACCCGCGCACACCACCCGCTGTTCCAGGTGGTGCTCACCGCCGCGACCGATGCGGGCACGGTCGGAACCGACCTGGGCGGACTGACAGTCGAACCCGTCGACCCGGTCGAATCCCCGGCGAAATTCGACCTCCAGCTGACGATGTCGGACCCTGCCGCGGCCACCATCGGCGTGGCAATCACCTACGCGACCGATCTTTTCGACCGCGAGACGATCGACCAGCTCATCCACACCGTGGAGCGGATCACCCGCGCGGTTACCGCGAACCCGTCGGCAGCGGTCGGCGACATCGACCTGATCGACGAGACCGGCCCATCGGCAGTGCGGGCCCCCGCGCCGATCCGCACCGACCAGCGGACACTGGGCGATCTGTTCGACCTTGCCGCGCACCGTCATCGGAATGCGGTAGCGATCCGTGCAGGCGAAACCACCGTGACCTACGGGGAACTCGACGACCGCAGCGCCGCCCTAGCCAGGGAACTGATGGCGGCCGGGGCAGGTCCGGAGCGTCGGGTCGCCGTCCTCATGCCTCGCTCGGCCGACCTGGTCGTGGCGATCGTCGCGGTGGTGCGCAGCGGGGCGGCCTATGTTCCCGTCGATCCCGACTATCCCCGCGACCGGATCGACTATCTGCTGGCCGATGCTCGGCCGGTATGTGTGATCGCGGCGGGCTTGACCGTACTCGGGGTCGACGAGCCGGGACAGGGGGCGGTGACCCGAACCGAACCGGTCCGCAGTGCCCGGGCGGACAACGTCGCGTACGTGATCTACACCTCCGGCTCGACGGGGGCACCGAAAGGGGTGGCGGTCGAGCATCGTCAGGTCGTCGCGCTGCTCGAGCGGACCCGGCGCGTCCTGTCGACCCGGTCCACCGATGTGTGGGCGCTGTTCCATTCGGTCGCGTTCGACTTCTCGGTGTGGGAACTGTGGGGTGCGCTCACGACCGGTGCGACGCTCGTCGTCATCGACAAGGACACCGCGCGCTCACCGGAGCAGCTGCGGGAGCTCCTTGTCCGCGAGCGGGTTTCGGTGCTCGGTCAGACCCCATCCGCCTTCGCCGGGCTGGACGACGCCGATGCTCGTGCCACCGGTGCTCGACTTGCGTTGCGCAGCATCGTCTTCGGTGGTGAGGCCCTCGATCCGCGACGGCTCGCCGCTTGGATCGGTCGGCACGGCGCCTCAGGTCCCGCACTGGTCAACATGTTCGGCATCACCGAGACCACGGTGCACGTCACGCACACGAGGATTGCCACCGGTGCTCACACCCGGGCGGGCAGCCCGGTCGGCCGGCCGCTCGACGGACTCACCGTGCAGATTCTCGACGACCGGTTGCGGCCGGTGCCGACGGGTGTCGTCGGCGAGATCTACGTCGCCGGTGCGCAGGTGACGCGCGGCTACCTGCGCCGGCCCGGTCTGACCGCGACCCGGTTCGTCGCGAATCCCGGTTCCGTGGGCGGTGTCCTGTACCGCTCGGGTGACCTCGGCCGGTGGACACGCGAGGGCACACTCGAACACTTCGGGCGCGCGGATCGGCAGGTGAAGATTCGCGGTTTCCGCATCGAGCCCGCCGAAGTCGAAGTGGCACTGCTGGATTGCCCGGGTGTCGGCGCCGCCGCCGTGGTGGTGCGCGATGATCCGGCGACCGGTCCCCAGCTGGTCGGCTATGTCGTGCCGGGTGGCAGGAAAGGTGCGATCACCGGCGGTGGCAACGGTGCGATCATCGATGCCGGGAACTCCGCGGTCACCAACAACGCGATCACCGGGGGCGGGTACACACCGCTCACAGGTAACGGGGTCCGCGCGCAGCTGCGTGATCGGCTGCCCGAGCATCAGGTCCCCGCGGCGGTCGTCGTCATCGACGCGCTGCCCCTCACCGCGAACGGGAAACTCGATCTCGGCCGGTTGCCGAGCCCCGCGTTCAGCTCCGATCGTGCCTACCGCGCGCCCCGGGGCGCGGTAGAGCAGCGGATCGCGGCGGTGTTCGCCGAGTTGCTCGGTCGCGATCGGGTCGGCGCCGACGATTCGTTCTTCGACCTCGGCGGCAACTCGATGGTCGCGACCAGGTTGGTAGCGCGGCTGCGCTCCGAATTGCCGGCCGAGGTCGCCCTGGCCTGGCTGTTCAGTGATCCGTCCCCGGCCGGTCTGGCACGCCGGATCGCCGAGGACACCGGCGAGGAATCGGCGCTGGCGCCGGTGCTCGCCCTCCGCGCGCGTGGTAGCGGCGCACCGCTGTTCTGCGTCCATCCGGTGGTCGGCCTGTCCTGGAGTTTCGCCGGTCTGTCCACCGAGCTGGACTGCCCGCTGTACGGCGTGCAATCCCCGGCGATCGTCGAGGACGCGCCGCCGCCCGAGTCGATCGACGCGCTCGCCGCCGACTACGTGACCAGAATTCGCGCCGTCCAGCCGCACGGACCGTACCGGCTGCTCGGCTGGTGCGTCGGCGGCGTGATCGCGCACGCCATGGCCGTGCGATTGCAGGATCTGGGGGAGCAGGTCGACGTGCTGGCGATGCTGGACTCCTTCGTCGGCGACGTCGGCTACCGCAGCGAGGCGCCGGTGACCGTCGGCGACCTGCTCGGACAGTTCGGCACCGAACACGAACTCGCCACGCCCGTCACCGATTTCACGCCGGAGGACGCCGTCGCACTGGTGTCGAACCTGCCCGGCCCGTTCGACGAGCTGACCGAGGAACGGGTGCGCCGGCTCTTCGCGGGCATCCTGCACGCCCAGGTGATCGGTGCGGCACATCGCCCCCGCGTTTTCCACGGTGACCTGCTGTTCTTCACCGCGGACCGCGACGACCGCGGCGAGGGCAGAGCAGCCGGGGCGTGGCGGGACCACATCGCCGGGAACATCCGCGATGTCGCCGTCGACGCCACCCACTGGGACATCACCGGCGCGGCCGCGCTGCGAACGATCGGGCCCGTGCTGGCCGCCGCGCTCGAGGGGTGGGCGACGGCACAGCGCGCCGCGAGCTGACGGTGGTGGCGGCCCCTCGTCGCCACCACCGGGTCAGTGCAGCGCGGACAGGCCGCGACGGTCGATCTTCCCGGTCGGCGTGCGCGGGAGTTCGTCGACGAACACCACGTCACGGGGAGCTTTGAACCGGGCCAGATGGGATTTCACATACGCGCGGACCGCGTCGGCGTCGAGGTCACCCGCACGGACGACGAAGGCGGCGAGGCGCTGCCCGAACTCCTCGTCGGGGACGCCGATCACCGCGGCCTCGGTGACGTCCGGATGCCGGTAGAGCAGGTCCTCGACCTCGCCGGGAAAGACGTTCTCGCCGCCGGAGACGATCATGTCGTCGTCCCTGCCGTCGATGAAAAGCCTTCCGGCGGCGTCGAAATGGCCGAGATCGCCGGTGCTCATCAGGCCGCCCCTGAGCTGTTTGGAGCCGCCGCCGGAGTAGCCGTGGAAGGCGATCGAGTTGCCGACATGGACGGTGCCGACGATTCCCGGCTCGCTGACCCTGGTGTCACCGTCGTAGAGCGCCACGGTGATGCCGACCGGCGGTCTACCCACCGTGCCGGGAGCGGCGATCCAGTCCTCGGGGGTGGCGATGGTGGCGGTGCCGGTCTCGGTGCAGCCGTAGAAGTTGTAGATGACCGGGCCGAACGACTCGATCGCCCTGGTGCCCAGCGACGAGGGTAGCGCGGCGCCCGCCGTGAACACGATCCGCAGCGAGCTGGTGTCGGTGGCGGACAACACTTCTGGGCCGAGATCGAGAATGCGGCGCAGCATCGTCGGTACCAGCACCACCATGTCGGCACGATGCTCGCCGATCTGGGTGAGCGCCCGGTGGGCATCGAACCGGCCGTGCACCACGATGGTCGAGCCCAGATTCAGCGCCAGAATGAACTGCGAGAGCGCCGTGCCGTGGAACAGCGGCGCGCACAACAGCATGGTCTGCCCGCGACGCAACGGCACCCGATCGACGAATTGCGCACCGGCCAAGGGCGATTCGACCCGTCGCGGCGCACCCTTCGGCGTTCCGGTGGTACCGCCGGTGAGCAGGACGAAACCGCCCTGCTCGGCCGGGACGGGCGCCCGGGTTCCCGGATCGGCACCCGCGGTATCGAGCAGAGTGATGCCGTCGGCCAGCTCACCGCCGAGAGCGGACAGGCTCTGGTCGAGCACGAGGGCCCCGACCTGTTCCCTGGCCAGCACATCACGCAGTTGCGCCGCACCGAAACCGGTGTTGAGCAGCACCAGCCGCGCACCGAGTTTCCCTGCGGCGGCCATGGTTTCGACCAGCGGCAGCCCGTCGGGGCACAGCACCCCGATGGTGTCCCGCGCGGTCAGGCCGTCCGCGTGCCAGCGGGCCGCGATCGCGTCACTGCGCTGATCGAGTTCGCGATAGCTGACCCGCCGAGCACCGTCGACCAGCGCGATCCGATGCGGTGTGCGCCGCGCCGAGGTGCGGATGCCGCCGGCGATCGGGCCGAAAACGCGCATCGCACGGGCGGTGCGGACGAGCTGATCGGGACGCCGCAAGTCGACGAGTCCGGCCCGCTGCATGACACGGAGCTGTCGTGCCGCTGTGCTCGCGGCACGTGCCCAGGTAGCCGCGCGAGAACGGCTCAACATACCCGCGGCCCCGGGTCCGCGCCCGCGGTTACCGCGAGCAGCCAGGCGACGGTCCCGATCTCGGGAACGATCTCGGCACTGATGTGCTCCGACATCGGCACCCAGAACATGCGCAGATTCACCCCGCGCGCACAGTAGGCGGTGGCGATGTCGTCGATGGCCAGTTCGGCGGGCAGCAACTGATCGGTGGTCGAATGCCACATGAGCAGGGGAATGTCGGGGGTGTTCTCGGGGCGGCCGAAGCTCGCCGCCGACAGCGCTTCGTGCGCCGCGGCCAGCGCCGCCTGCGGATCGGTCAGATAGTCGACGACCGGGCGCAGCAGGGTGGAGGCGACGGCGGTGTAAAGGCAGCGGTTCTCCAGATCGCGGGCGACCTGGTGTCCCTCCGGAGTGAGGTACCGCTGCAACGCCTGATCGAACTCGGGGTATTCGCGGGCCAGGCCTAGGATGGCGAGCCAGCCGGTGAAGTTGGCCTGCGGCTGCTGACCCGAGATGGCGAACGGCGCGATCGCGACCTTGTCACCCGGGATGCCGCCCTGGGCGCTGCCCCGGATGTCGAGCTCAGGGGCGTAGTGGCGGCGCTGTTCGGCCGCCGACGCCGAGGAATTGCCCCCACCGGAATAGCCCCACAGGCCCACCGGCGACGCTGCGAGACCGAGGCCGCCGCGCTGCGCCGCGCGGATACCGTCGAGCACCATCCGGCCCTCGGCCGGGGACATGATCGTGTTCCGCTTGCCGTCGAAATCGGTGACGACCACCGCGGCGCCCGCGGCCAGGAACTGCGCCATCAGCGCGACTTCCTTCTGGATTCCCGCCCGCAGCGTGTACGAGGGATTGCACTGCTGACCGAGGCTGTCGATCGCCTCCTGATACGAAATCAGCGGGCGCGCACCGGGACCCAGCCACGGAATGCCGGGCACGAGCACCGTGGTCGCGGTCGCGAGCGGGTTGTCCTGGGCATCGGTACTGCGGAACAGCAGCTGGGTGGTGTGCACCGGGACGGGGATGCCGAGCGTGTAGGTCTGCACGACGCGGCTGCGGATGACATCGCCGTTGGCGTAGCCGCCGAAGTCGGCCGGATCGTCGTACCAGGGGTCGTTCTGCGGTGTCGGCAGCGGCACGACCGCCGGATACACCTGTGCCTCGTTCGGCAGCGGCGGCAGTTCGAAGTCCTCGGCGACGGCGGGGCGCGCGGCCAGTGCCAGCACCGCGACGCTGAGCAGGGCGGTGGCGCCGAGGCGCCGGGATCGGTAGGTGGCCGTGCTGCGCTGCATGGCATCTCCTTCACTAGGTGATCCCGATTACAGCAGGTTCTCTTGTTCAGAACAAGAGTTCTTGTTCTTATTGCGTGATCGGTAGGCTGAGCTGCGTGACGTCGACCGAGAAGACTCAGCCTCGCTCCCGGCGCATCCAGGGTCTGGACGCCGAGCAACGCCGCGCGCGCAGGCGCGAGCAGATCCTGGCGGCCGCGTTCGAACTGATCGCCGCCGAGGGGTACGTCAACACCGCGATCGAGCAGATCTGCCAGACCGCCTTCGTCGGCAATAAAGCCTTCTACGAACTGTTCGACAGCAAGGAGTCCTGCTACCTGGCCCTGCTCCAGCAGCTCAGCGAACGCGCGCAAACCGAGGTCGCCACCGCACTGGCCGAATGCACCGGCGACCGCCACGAGGTGATCTCCACCGTCGTCGCCGCCTTCGCCCACGCCCTCGTCGACGACCCCCGCGTCGCCCAGGTGACCTTCGGCGAAGCCAGTGGCATCTCGGCCAAGGTGGAACAGCAGCGCCGCGTCAACCGCCGCTGGGCCGCCCAATTCCTCGAAACCCTCTGGCGCGAATACGGTTTCGTTCCGGACGGCGGCATCGGCATCGACCTGCACGCCCTCGCGGTCTCCACCATCGGCGGCCTCTTCGACACCGTCGCAGACTGGTTGCATCAGACCGGCGCGGGCTCCACCGGCGAGATCGACACCCTGATCAGGGATCTCACCACGTTCACCGACATCGTCCATCTGGGATTGGCGGCTGCGGCTGCCCGCTCGACGGACTGAGCGAAGTCGAGGTTTGCCGGCGCGAATTCGGGGTAGGGGCGTGTTAATCTTCGGAACGCGTTCGCCGAGAGGGTGATTCGCTGATCGGAGCTCGGGGGGAATGGTGGCGCGCCGAATTCTGGGCCGTGCTGAGCTGACGGCTGCGCGGGGTGACGGTCGCGGTGTTGCGGCCGGGTGAGGAATTCGCCGGGTATCGCATTGTGCGGCAGCTCGGCGCGGGTGGCATGGGTGCGGTGTATCTGGCTCGCCAGCCGCAGTTGGCTCGGTCTGTCGCACTGAAGGTGCTCACGGGCGAGGACGACGCCGAGAGCCGGGCGCGGTTTCTGCGCGAGGCCGAATTGGCTGCGCGCCTGCAGCATCCGAATGTCGTCTCGGTCATCGACCGCGGGGTGTCCGACGGGCAGCTGTGGATCGCGATGCAGTTCGTGTCCGGTAGCGACGCGTCCGAGGTCGCCCGCCGTGGTCTGTCCGCGGAGCGCGCAGTGCACATCGTCACCGAAGCGGCCAGGGGTTTGGACGCCGCGCATGCGGCCGGACTGCTGCATCGCGACGTGAAGCCGGCCAACATCCTGGTCTCCGTGCGAGACGGGGAGCCGGACCGGGTGCTGGTCACCGATTTCGGGATCGCGCGCGCGGTCGAACAATCCACCGCGCTCACCGCAGAAGGCACCATCCTGGCCACCTTCGCCTACGCGGCCCCCGAACAACTCGAGGGCGGCGCGATCGATCACCGCGCCGACGTGTACGCCCTCGGCGCCACCCTGTTCCACCTGCTGACCGGGACGGTCCCGTTTCTGCGCGACGATCCGGTCACGATGATGTACGCGCATCTGACCGCGCCGCCACCCCGCCCGAGTGCGGTGAAACCGGCGCTGTCCCCGCGGTTCGACGCGGTCATCGCCCGGGCCATGGCCAAGGAGCCGCGCGACCGCTACCCCAGTTGTGGCGCGCTGGCCGAGGCGGCGAACGCGGCGTTGCACGGCGAACCGGAGCCGGAGCTGCCGAATCCGCGTCGCAGGCAGCGAGTCCTGGTGGCGGGTGCGGTGACCGCCCTCGTCGTCGCGGTGGTCCTCGGGTTGACGGTGTGGCCGTCGTCGGCGCCGTCGTCGGTCGCCGCGCCGTCGAGCTCGCCTGCCCCGGCTCCGATCGCCGACGACTCCGGGCCCTGGGGTGTCTACAGCTTCGTGGCGGCCCAGTTCCCGAATCTGCTGCCGTCGTTCCCGCTTGCGCTCGGCTATCGGGGAATGTTCTGCCGGGCAGTGGATTCCAAGGACGCGACCACCAGCGTCGCGCTCAATCGCGCACCCGGCGAGCTGGCCACCCTGCGCTGTGACGGCGACGGCGATCCACTCGAAATGGTGGCCGTCACCTGCACGACACAGCGCACACCACGGCCGAAACCCAACTTCGTCTTCGGCTCCCAGCGCGGCGAACAACGCTGGACCAAAGGTGCCGAATCCGGCACGGCGGTGTGGGGTGACGGCACGACCGCGAACGGATACATCTACGGGATGATGGTCACCTTCGACAGCCCCGACCGGAACTTCTGCTACCTCTACTCGTTCGGCTACAACGAGATCGCCGGTCGCGACCTGTTCGAGAAGTGGTGGATCGATGCGCCGCTCTAGCCGACTGCTGCGGTGGCTGCCGCCGATCCTCGTCGCGGGTCTGCTCGCGGGCTGTGGCGAGACGCTGCCGGGGACACCGCGACCCGCCACCCCGGATTTCGCGGGACTCGATGTCGGACACTGGAATACGAGCCCGCTCGCGGTGCCGGACAACGGCAACGCCGCCTACGGTCGAATTCTCGAGTCGGTACGGATCGCCGAGGCGGTGATCCACCCGGTCGACCTCGATTCCACCCTTCTGTACTCGGTGACGGCGCTGGTTCCGACCCCGCTGGCCTCGGTCGGCATCCTCGCGGCCGCCGCCCGGCCTGTCCTCGCCGAACACGGCATGGTGGCAGGGTATTCGGTGACCGCGGCCGACACCGGTGGCGAACGAACGACGCTCGCCGCACGGTCGACGCTGACGCGGGTGACCGTGCTCAGCTTTCCCGACGCCGCCGCGGCGGCATCGGCCGCGCGGGAAGTCGGGGCCGCCGATTTCGCGGCGGGGCCCGGCAATCAAGCCGTCGAGATCCCCGGATATGAAGGAGTGCACAGTCATTGGCGTCCCGGCCTGCCGACGCTCGGCGTGTACGCCGCGCACGGTTCCTTCCTGGTGGCGCTCTACATCCGGCTACCCGAGCCCGACGCGACCGCCTTGGCGACGGTGGCGGCGACCGCACTCGACGCCCAGTTGCCGAGACTGGACCAGTTTGTGCCGACCCGCGCCGAACAGCTGAGCGCCCTGCCGCTGGATCCGGATGCGATGCTGCGCCGCATGCTTCCTCTGCGCTCGGAACAGTGGACCTACCCGTCCCTGAGCCGCCGCGAGAACTACTTCGACGAAGTCACCGTCGCCATCGGGCTTCGGATGATCGGCGGCGTCGTCCTCGGTCCCGGCGCCGTCGATCACGAAGCGCGCGGCGAGCAACGCGAGTACGGGATCGAGCGGGAGGCGGTGGCCGGTGTGGAGACCCTCTACCGGCTCCGGGACGCGAACAGCGCGCGGCGCTATTACGACATGATCGTGCGGTCGATCGCCGAATCCGGTGACGGCGATCGCACGGTGATCACCGCGCCCGCCGCTGTCCCGGACGCGCACTGCTACCGCATCGAATTCCATGGCGCCGATCCCTACCACCGTTGCTACCTGCTCGATGGCGAATATGTGGCGACGGTGATCGGTCCGGACGAGACGTTCGTGCGACGCCGGGCCGCTGCCCAGTACGTCCTGCTGGTCAACAGTCGGTAGGGCGATGCGAGAGCTACCGTCCGGCACGGTCGTCGCCGGATATCGGATCGAGCGACGGCTCGGGGCCGGTGGCACCGGCGCGGTGTATCTGGCCCGGCATCCACGCTTGCCCCGCCACGACGCGCTCAAGATCATGGCGGGACCGCGCAGTGCCGTCGGCGGGTTCCGGGATCGATTCCGGCGGGAGGCCAGGCTGGCTTCCCGGCTCGACCACCCCAATGTGGTGGCGATCTACGACAGCGGCGAGGACGGCGACCTGCTCTGGATCGCCATGCAATGCGTCGACGGACGCGATGCCGCCGAGCTGGTCCGGGAAGGCGGACTGCCCGCGGAGCGGGCGATCGCGATCGTGGCCGCCGCGGCGCGTGGTCTGGACGCGGCGCACGCGGCCGGTCTGCTTCACCGCGATGTGAAGCCCGCCAACATTCTGGTGACCCGGGACGATCGGGTGCTTGTCGCCGATTTCGGGATCGCCAAGGAAGTCGGCGACACCACGGCGACCGGCACAGTGGCCGCGACGCCCGCGTATGCCGCTCCCGAACAGATCACCGGCGGCCCGCTGGATCGCCGCGCCGATGTCTACGGTCTCGGTGCGACGCTGTATCACCTGGTGACCGGGCAGGTGCCCTATCCGCGCGAGACGACCGCCGCGATGCTGCACGCCCAGTTGTCCGCACGGCCGCCACGCCCCAGCCGAGCCGCGCCCGCGCTGCCGGTCGCGCTGGACGCGGTGATCGCGCGGGCGCTGGCCAAAGATCCGGCGCAACGGTACGCGAGCTGTGGCGAATTGGCCGAGGCGGCGCGGGATACGCTCGGCGGCACGTCATTTCGCCGGGTGCGCCGGATTCGGCAGGCCGCTGTCGCGGCAGTCGCCGTGCTCGCGGTGACGGCAACGCTCGTCGCCGTCGGTTCCCCCGGCGGCGCACCCGCGACGACGGCTGCCGTGCAGCCCACCACGCGGCTTCCCGTGTCTCCTTGGGGCAGTTCGGATTTCATCGTCGCCGCGTTCCCCGAGTTGCTGCCGTCCGCGCCGTCTGCGCCCGGCTACCTCGGCCTGACCTGCGCATCGGTCGACGACGCGCAGCAGCCGGCGATCGTCTGCACCGGCGACAACGAGACAGTCTGGTGGCTCATGGTGAAATGCCGCACCGACCGGTCACCGCTCGGGCGGGCGGCCACGCAAGCAAGCCGGGATGAACTCGAAACCTGGACGCGAACAGCGAGTTCGGGAACCGCGGTATTCCGGACGAACCCCGACCAGTACCGAACACAGGTCGGGAACATCGAGGTCCGCTTCGACAGCCCCGACCGCGACTTCTGTGAGCTCCAGGCCTACGGCCTGACCACCGGCCGCGAACTCTACGAGCAGTGGTGGCCGACGGCCCCGGTCTAGCGCGCTGTCAGCGTGGCGCCGGGCCGCCGGGCGGTGGTGAACCGTCGGGGCCGCCGCCGGGCATCGAACCCGGGGCTCCGCCGCCCGGAGGGGATCCGGGAGAACCGTTGCCGGACTGGGCGTTCTGTGACTTCTCGGCGACACCGACCGTCAGGGAGACGGCCATGGTGGTGGCCGGAGTTCCGGTGACGGTGGCCAGTTCGGCGTCCCAGCCGTCGCCGAAGACATTGTCCGAGGACAAGCTGACGCCGGATATGTTCTCGATGCTGGCCGAGTAGCCGGAGTCGGCGGCGAAGACGGACTCGCAGGCGTCCTGGGGGAGGGCGATCTGGGAGGTGAGGCGGGCGTTGTCGCCCGCTACCGCGGTGGCGAGGGAGTCGTAGACCTCGAAGTGGATGTGGGGCCAGCGGCCCGCGTAGCAGGCGGGGAAGATCGAGGTGAAGCGGACGGTGCCGTTGTCGTCGGCTACCTGGACGCCGCGCAGATAGTTCTGGTCGGTGACGCCTTCGCTGTAGAGGGAGTAGCGGCCCTCGCGGTCGCAATGCCAGACGTAGACCGCCATGCCCGCGCCCGCGGCATTCTTGGTGAGGTCACGCAGGTTCAGGGTGAGAGTCATCGGAACACCCTGGGCGACACCGGAATACGATCCGAAACTGCGGGTGATGTCGGAGCGCACCACGCCCGACTCGATCAGGACATTGGGGCCGTTGGACCCGTCACCAGGGTAGGGGCCCGCTGTTTCCTGAGGCGCCGCTGCCGGGATCGCCGAGTCCGCCGCGGTGTCCGCGGCGACACCCGAGTCCGTCGCCGCCGCGCAGCCCGCCGCCGCGGCCGCCACGCCCGCGGCGCCGATCATGCCGAGCACCCGCCTGCGCGACATCACCCGCAGATCGTGCCCGAGTCCGAGGTCGTGGTCGTCCATGCTGCTCCTTCGCTCATACCGTGTCGTCGACGACGGTAGGCGCGGGCACTGCGCCGGAGCTGGGAACACCCTGGGGGTTCGCTGGGAGCCCGGCGGGGCTGGGACCCCGGCTTCGGCGAATTCACGGGGCGTCACAAGGCGTGACAAACGTGACCGGTTGTCCGGTGACGCGGGCCACGGCCGTGAAATCCTTGTCGTCGCAGAGGATCGTCAATCGGTGATGCTCGGCGGTAGCGGCGATGAGCAGGTCGACAGGCCCTGCCGACCGATGCAGACCCTGTTCGGTCATCAGTTGCTGTACTTCGGCTGCGCGTTCGACGACGCGGTCCGGCATGGTGACCCAGCCGAAAAGGTCGCGAAGATGTCGTTGCCGCTCCAGCCGGTCTGCCAGCGATCGGGCCGAGTAGAGAAACTCCAGCTCGACGATCGGGCAGATCGCGACCACACCCGCGGTCAGCTGGTCTGCCCATGACTTCCGGTACGGCTCCGTAGCGATGCGGAACAACCCTGACGTGTCGACGAGGTAGATGGCCGGCGTCACCGACGGTAGGCGGACTTGTTGCCGAGGTACTCGTCGAAGTCACCGCGGTCGGCCATCTCGCCCAGAGCGGCGAGAGCGCGCATCCGTACGAGACGCTGGCCGACCTCGCGCAGAGCCGCGTTGACGGTGTCCTTCTTGGTCTTGGTGCCGAGAACCTCGGCGGCGATCGCCAGTGCTTCCTGGTCGATCTCGATCGGAGTCTTGGATGTTCCCACCGCACTCACCTCGTCGGATATCCGATGTTCCAGCCTTGGATATCCACGGTATCACTGGGGCCGTGACGGTGGGTCGGTGCGACCGACGCTCCCGGTCAGTCGGTGACGTAGCCGTTGAGGCTGTTGCGCAGGTCGGTGAGGACGGCGCGGGCGGCGGTGAGGCCGGTGGTGTGCCAGATGCTGTCGTCGACGGCGAAGACGCGGCGGTCGGTGGAGGCGCTGAGTTCGGTGAACTGGTCCGAGCGCAGGACCTGTTTGCCGTGGTCCTCGCCGGCCTTGCCCGCGAACATCACGTAGATGAGGTCGCCCTCGGCCTTGGTGGCCAGGTCGGCGGCGCCGATGTCGAAGGAGGTGCCGCGCTGGGCGGTGGGGCGCTGGACGCCGACGTCGGACAGGACCTGGGCCGCGAAGGTCTCGCTGCCCTGGACCTGGGTGGTGTCGGCGGTGAAGCGCAGCACCGAGGCTTGCGACTGGCTCGCGTTCAGCGTTTTGCCGAGGTCACGGGCCTCGGTCAGGTAGGTCTGCAGGGCGGTGTCGGCGGCGCCGCGGCGGCCCATGCCTGAGGCGTAGGCCGCGAAATCGGACTGCCAGCTACCACCGGTGCCGACCAGCACGGTCGGGGCGATCGCGCTCAGCGCCTCGTAACCACCCGCCGGGGCGACATCGCCGAGGATCAGGTCGGGCTTCAGTTCCGCGATGCGCGCGGGATCGGGCTGCCCGATCGGGCCGACGCTGGGTACCTTCAGCACGCCGTAGCCCAGGTACATCGGCTGCGGGCGTTCGCCGTCGAGGGTGACCGCGCCGGCGACCCGCTCCCACAGGCCGACCGCGCAGGCCGCGTCGAGCGCCGAACTGGTGAGCACGACGATGCGCTGCGGGTCGGCGGGGACCTCGGAGACCCCACCGGCATGGGTGACCGTGCGGGTCGCGCCCGCGGCGGGATCGGGTGCGCTCGGCAGCGGGCAGGCGGTCGCGGTGTCCCTGGCCGCGCCGACCACGCCCGCACCGGCGATATTGGTCGTGGTGCGGATGATCGTGCTCGCGTCGTCGTGCTTGTCCGCGCAACCCGCGGTGACCACGGCCGCGCACAGCAGCGCGGCGACAGCGACGATGCCGCGTGAGCGGGCGCGGCGGCCCTGCTTCGCGGTGCGACGGAATCGGGTGCCTTCTCGGGCGCTCACCGGCATGCGCACGAGGGTACTGCGTGGCCGCTGACGTGGGCGCCGCGGCCCGATCTCACTGCCTGCTCGCGCGCCGGAAGCCGATGGTGGCAGGCACGGCGAACAGCACGAGGGCGCCGAACGACCAGAGCAGGGTGAGGATCAGGGGGCGCGCGATCGGGCCTTCGTCGGCGAGCCCGCGCATGGCGTCGACGGCGACCGACATCGGCTGGTTGCGCACGATCGGCTGAATCCATGTCGGAAAGGCGACCAGCGGGACGAAGCCGGTGCTGAAGAACATCATCAGCGAGGTGACGAGCGTAATGGTCTCGACCAGTGAGGTTTTCGCGGTGAAGACGGCGACGGCGGTCACGATCGTGGCGAACGAGAGCCCGAAGATCACCGGCACCAGCAGGAAAGCGAGTGTCGCCCAGGGGCCCTGGTGGAAGCGGAAGCCGAGCAGGAAGCCGACGATCAGCACGGCCACGGTGCCGAGCACGATGCGGCAGCCCTCGGCGAGGATGCGTGAGACGAGACCGGAGGCCCGGTGCACCGGCAGCACCCAGAACCGGGCAAGCAGACCGGCTTCTCGTTCGCGGCCGAGCAGGACGCCGCTCGCGACGGCGCCCGAGAGGGCGCCG
Source organism: Nocardia sp. NPDC055029 (assembly GCF_053608525.1). Classification (NCBI taxonomy): domain Bacteria; kingdom Bacillati; phylum Actinomycetota; class Actinomycetes; order Mycobacteriales; family Nocardiaceae; genus Nocardia; species Nocardia sp. NPDC055029. The sequence goes on along the minus strand of NZ_JBSGVQ010000058.1, from coordinate 15,981 downwards.
ACGACGGCGACCATCGGGACCGAACCGTAGAGGGCGTCGTCACCGGTGAACTTCTCGATCTGACCGCCGACGACGATGTCCAGCATGATCAGCAGCAGACACGGGATCAGCAGCGTCTCCAGCACGGTGATCGGACTGCGTGCCCAGCGCACCAGCAGGCGCTGCGTCTGGATCAGCGTGTGCCGGATCAGCGAAACCGGCGAGGTCTCCGAGCGCTCCAGCATCACGCCCTCCTCGAACCGAGCCGGATGGCCAGTGGCAGGCAGAGCAGCAGGGTGCCCGCGGCCCACAGCAGCGGTGGCCCCATCAGCGACCAGCTCACCGTCCCCGCGTTGCCCGCGGTGTCACCGGCCAGCGCGCGCAGCGCGATCGCGTATTGCGAGACGGGCTGGTTGCGGACGAACCACTGGATCCAGCTGGGGAACTGGCTCGCCGGTGCGAGACCGGTCGAGAGCATGCCCAAGATCAACGGCGGCAGCACGAGTAGCTGCGATGTCGCCTCCGGACTCTTGGACGCGGTGCCGATGACATCGGCGCCGAGGGTGAACACGATGCCGATGACCAGCGAGAACGCCAGGAACCCGAGGGTATGCCACGCGTCGAGCCGGAAGCGGAAGCCGATGACATAGCCCGCGACGACCGCCCCGGCCAGCGCGATCGACGCCCGGAGTATGTTGGCCGACATCCGCGCCGCGACGGGAACGAGCGGGCGCAGCGGCATCGAGCCGAAGCGGCGATTGAGACCGGCCACGGCATCGCTGGCCGACCGGAAGGCCGCCGAGATGGCGGTGAACGAGGCGGACTGCAACACCACCAGCGGCATCATGTACTGGGCGTAGCTGCTGAAACCGTTGCCGGAGAACATCATCACGGTATTGAGCGGGATGTAGAAGCTGGCGGCGAACGCCAACGGCGCCACTATCGACATCAAGACCTCCCCGGACTTGACCGAGGGCACGATCAGCCGTGTGGTCAGTACCCACCACTGCTGCACCGTGTCCGGCGTGGCGCGAACGTGGGTGTGCCACAGGGTGGCCGTCATGAGGCGGCCTCCGATTCGCTCTCGGCCGAGGCCAGATGGCCGGTGAGTTGCAGGAACACCTCATCGAGCGACGGGCGCCGCAGGGCGATGTCGACGAGTTCGATCGCCGCGTTGTCCAGCCGCCGCAGCGCCTCGGCGAGCGTCTTGGCGCCATCCGGAGCGGGAATGGTGATGCGATCCGACTCCGGTGTCATCGCCGCCAGGATCTCCGCGGGCAGCAGCGAGCCGAGCGCGGCGGCGATGGCGGGCAGGTCCTCGAGATCGAGCGGGACGATCTCGCAGTAGCTGCCGCCGATACGCTGTTTCAGTTCGTCCGCTGTGCCCGCGGCGATCACCACGCCGTGGTCGATCACGATGATCTGATCGCTGAGCGCATCGGCTTCCTCCAGGTATTGGCTGGTGAGCAGGGTCGTGATGCCCTCTCTCTTGAAGCTGCGCACCAGATCCCAGACCCCCTGCCTGCTGCGGGGATCCAGGCCGGTGGTCGGCTCGTCGAGGAAGACCACGTCCGGGCGCACCACCAGTCCGCAGGCGATATCGATACGTCGCCGCATGCCGCCCGAGTAGGTGCCGACCCGCCGGTTCGCCGCTTGGTCGAGATCGAATTCGCTGATCAGTTCTTTGGCGCGGGCTTGGGCGGCGGGTTTGCGCATCCCCATGAGCCTGCCGAACATGACCAGGTTCTCGTAGCCGCTGAGCATGTCGTCGAGGGCGGCGTATTGCCCGGTCAGCATGATGCATCGACGGACTGCCGCCGGGTCGGCGACGACATCGTGCCCGGCGACCACCGCGCGGCCGCGATCGGGCGTGATGAGCGTCGAGAGGACGTTCACCATGGTCGTCTTGCCCGCGCCGTTGGGGCCGAGGATGCCGAGCACCTCACCGGGCGCCGCCACGAAGTCGACGCCGCGCAGCGCGTGCACATCGCCGAAGGATTTCTCGATCCCTTCGACGACCACGCCGCCGGAGGTGGCTGTCGGGCTCTGGATGACAGTGCGTTCGACGCTCATATCCGGTCTCCTGCTTCCATGTGCTCGTCGAGTACCGGCGAGATGACCGACAGTGCATGGGGATTGGTCATCTCGTCGTGGGTCACGTCGACATCGCAGGTGACGATGTCGCCGGTCACGTAGGGCCGCCAGCCGTCCGGGCCCATCCAGGGGGAGGGGTCGACGGTGGCGCTGAAATAGAGGATGTCGCCGTGGTAGACCGGGCGCTGATAGCCGGTCCGCGTCCCCGCGGAGGCGTTGTAGGAGCCCGCCATGCGCTCGATGGTGGCGGCATCGATGAGTTCGACGCCCCCGAGTTTCGCCGTGATGAGGTCAGCCGCTTCCGCGGCGGTGGCGTCGGCGGGGACATTGTCGATGCCGAAGATCGAGCCGAAGGTGTTGATGAAGGCGCCCGGTGACAAGCGCTCGATGGTGTCGCCGTCGATATCGGCGGTATCGGTGTCCAGCAGCGCCACCACGCCGACACGCTCGCCCGCCGCCGCCAGTTCGACCGCCATGGCCTGGGCGATCAGACCGCCGAACGACCAGCCGAGCAGGTGATAGGGGCCGCTCGGTTGCACCGCGCGGATCTCGCGCACATACCGCCGCGCGAACTCCTCGATGGAGCGGGCCGAGGGCTCGCGGCCGCTGAGGTCGGGCGCTTGGAGTCCGTAGATCGGCCGATCCGGTGCGAGCTGTTCGGCGAAACCCAGGTAGCTCCAGGACATTCCGGAGGACGAGTGGACGCAGAACAGTGCGGGTCGATCGCCGCCGAGCCGGATCGGCAGCAGCACATCGAGACCGAGGCCGGCTTGTCCGGCAGTGGCCGGTTCCGCTGCCGCCGCCGTCTGCGCGGCGAGGGCGGCGGTTTCCTCGGCCGCGGCCGTCTGCGCGGCCGGAGTGGCCGCGAAGTGCGCGGCCGCGCCGAGGGCTTCGACCCACAGCTGGGCGAGTTCGGCGACATCGCTGCGGGCGAGCAGGTGTTGCGGGTAGCCGAAGTCGGCGCGCAGCCGGTTGCCGACCACCAGGGCGTTCACGTCGATCGCCTGCATGATCGGGATCTCGGGATGCTCGTCCGCGCGCAGCTCGCCGAGGTCGTCGGTGGGCAGCCAGCCGAGACCTTCCAGCCCGGCGGGGACCTCGGCCGTCGTATGCCTGCCGAGATAGTTCACGAGGATCTGCCCGGGGAGCCGCTGCGGGAGCTGGGCGGCAGTCTCGGGATCGAGGTAGCGCAGCATGCCGAAGCCGATGCCCTTGTCGGGCACCGCCAGCAGCTGGTGTTTGACCGCGCGGATCGCCGCGCCCAGGGCGGGGCCGCCGGCGAGCGCGTCCTCGACGTCGATACCGGCGAGGTCGAGGCGCACCGGGTACAGCGACGTGAACCAGCCGATGGTCCGCGACAGATCGGCGCCGGGTACGACTTCCTCCTGCCTGCCATGGCCTTCCAGCCGCAGCAGCGCCGAATGCTCGTCCACACCGCGGCGCGCCCGCCAGCGCACGAGCGCCAGTGCCATGGTGGCGAGCAGCGCGTCGGTGACGCTGCCGTGGAACAGCCTGGGCAAGGTGGTGAGCAGGGCGGTGGTGACGTCCTCGTCGACCTCGATGTCGAAACGGCGCACGGTGTCGGCCCGATCGATCGCCGGATCGAGGGGCCGGTCGCCGAGCAGCGGGTCGGGACCGCCGACAACCTGCTGCCAGTACCCGAGCTCGGCCCGGCGCTGCTCGCCGCGCGCCTGTTCGGCCAGCGCGTGCGACCAGCGGCGCAGGGAGGTGCCGACGTCGGCGAGGACCGGGGTGTTGCCGACCGACACCTGCGCCCACGCACCGATCAAGTCCTGCACCAGGATTCGCCACGAGACGCTGTCGATGACGAGGTGGTGCGCGACGACGATCAGGCGGCCCGGCCTGGTGCGCGACCCCGCGTCACCGACCGGGTCGAGCCAGACGAACTGCAGCACGATCCCGTCGGCCGGATCCAGGCGGTGCAGGGCGGAGTCGAGCTCGATCTGGGCGTATTCGCGCAGTTCGACCGGGTCGGCCGCGTCGTATTCGGTGCGGTGCACGAGGGAATCCACGTCGACCGAGCCCGGGTCGGCCACCCGCAGCTGCCAGCCGTCCTCGGCCTGCCACAGGCGCGCACGCAGCATGTCGTGCCGGTCGATCACGGCGGTGAGGGTCTCGACGAGCCGCGCGCGCTCGATACCGACGGGCAGTTCGAGGACGGCGGTCTGGGCGAAGCGGTCGAAATCGCCGCCGCGCTCGATCATGTAGCGCACGATCGGGGTCAGCGGCAGTGCGCCGACGCCGCCGCCGGGCAGCTCCGCGAGCGCCTCCACCGCGCCCGCGGCGTCGACAGCGGCAGCGAGCGCGGCCACCGTACGGTGCTCGAACACCTGCAGCGGAGTGCAGTGCACACCGGCCAGTTTCGCCTGGGTCACCAGCTGGATCGCCAGGATGCTGTCGCCGCCGAGCGCGAAGAACGAATCGTCGATGCCGACCTTCTCGCGGCCGAGCAGCTCGGCATAGATCTGTGCGAGGACGTGTTCGGTCGGTGTCTCCGGCGCTCGGTACGGTGTCTCCTCGACCACGAATACGGGTTCCGGCAGGGCTTTTCGATCGAGCTTGCCGACGGCGTTGATGGGGATGGCGTCCAGGACGACGAAAGCGGCGGGGACCATGTAGGCGGGCAGGATGTCGGCCGCCTCGGCGCGGACCCGCGCGATGTCGAGGTCGGCGCCGGGTGCGCGCACCAGGTAGGCCGCGAGCGCGGTCGCGCCGGTGGGGCCGGGAACACCCAGTGTCACCGCGACATCGACACCGTCGAGGCGGCCGAGGACCGCGTCGATCTCGCCGAGTTCGATGCGCTGGCCGCGCACCTTCACCTGGAAGTCGGTGCGGCCGAGGTATTCCACGGTGAGGCGGCCTGTGCTTCGTGTCCAGCGCACGAGATCGCCGGTGCGATACAGGAGTTCGCCGGGGGCGCCGTAGGGGTTGGCGACGAATCGCGCGGCGGTCAGGCTCGGCCTTGCGTGGTAGCACCGCGCCAAGGCGGTGCCGGTGAGATAGAGCTCGCCGGCGACGCCGACGGGGACGGGGCGCAACCGGTCGTCGAGGACGAGGACGGCCGCACCGCGGATCGGCGTGCCGATGGTGACCGGTTCGTCCGCCGACAGCGGCGCGGACCCGGTCGCCCAGATGGTGTACTCGGTCGGGCCGTACAGGTTGACCATCGTCCGGCCGGACCGACCGCCACACCAGCGGGCGACCAGGTCGGGGCCGACCGCCTCGCCTGCCACCGCGAGCACCCGCACGCTCGACACCTCGGCCGGATCGATGGTGGCCAGCGCCGACGGGGTGATCACCATGTGGGTGACCGACTCGGCGTCGATCAGGTCCGCGAGTGGGGCGCCGCCGAAGACATCCGGTGGTGAGATCACCGAGGCGGCGCCGCAGCCGAACGCCATCAGGGCTTCGAAGACGGACGCGTCGAAACTCGGTGAGGCGACCTGCAAGACGCGGGAGTGCTCGTCCAGGCCGAGGTCGGTGCGCTGGGCCGCCACCAGGTCCGCCAGGCCGCGGTGGGTGACGGTGACGCCCTTCGGTGTTCCGGTGGAGCCGGAGGTGTAGATCATCCAGGCGGGGTTGTCGACGCGGATCGGGATCGGGAGTTCGGCGGCGGTGAGCGCGGCGTCGTCGGCTGTGCGCAGGTGTGCGGCGAAGTCCGGGTCGTCGAGGACCAGCCAGCGGGTGGTGTCGGGGAGCTTCGGCCGGAACGCGGCCAGGGTCAGGCCGACCTGAGCGCCCGAATCGGTGAGCATGTGCTCGATCCGGTCCGCCGGGTGTTTCGGGTCGACCGGCAGGAAGGCCGCGCCCACCTTCGCGGCCGCCCAGATGCCGGTGTGCAGTTCGGCGCAGCGGGGGAGACCCAGTGCGACCACGGTTTCCGTGCTCGCACCGGCTTCGATCAGCAGCCGGGCCAGCTGGTTCGAACGGGCGTCGAGTTCGCGGTAGGTGGTGGTCGCCGCCGACACCAGGGCGGGTCGCTCGGGGAAGGCCGTTGCGGTGTCCGTGAGCAGGCGCGGCAGTGTCGTGGTGCCCGAGGTGGCGGGGCCGCGGACCGGGATCAGTTCCGCGCGTTCGGATTCGTCGAGCAGGTCGATGTCGGCGAGGCGGACGTCGATATCGGCGAGCACGGCCGCGAGGACCCGCCGCCACCGTGTCGCGAACGCGCGGACCGTCGCGGCGTCGAAGAGGTCGGTCGCGTAGGTCAGGACGCCGTCGAAGCCCGCGGGGCCGGACTCGGAGAACTGCTCGCGCAGGTCGAGGGTGAGATCGAACGCCGAGGACCTGCGGTCGAAATCCTCGACCTCGAAACGCAGTCCGGGCAGTTCGAGCACCGGTTCGACATAGTTCTGCAGCGACAGCGAGACCTGGAAGAGCGGGTGGTGCGCGGTCGAGCGGGTGGGGTCGAGCACCTGCACCAGTTGCTCGAAGGGCACGTCGGCATGGGCGAACGCGTCGAGGTCGGCGGTGCGGACCGCGGCGAGCAACTGGCGGAATCCGGTGCCGGGGTCGACGGGTGTGCGCAGGGCCAGGGTGTTGACGAACATGCCGACGAGGTCGTCGAGCGCCGCTTCACCGCGGCCGGCGACCGGGGTGCCGATGACGAGGTCGTCGGTGCCGCCCAGCCGGGCGAGCAGGACCGCGAGCGCGGCGTGCACCACCATGAAGACGCTGACATTGTTGGCGGCGGCGAAATCGACGAGGGCGCGGTGCATCTGGTCGTCGATGGTGAAGTCGACATCGTCGCTGCGCAGGGACTGCACCGCGGGCCGGGGGCGATCGGTCGGCAGTTCCAGTGCGTCGGGTGTGTCGGCGAGGGTCTCGCTCCAGTACCGGATCTGCTGTGCTGCTACGGATTCCGCGTCCGACGGGCTGCCGAGCAGCTCGCGGTGCCACAGGGCGAAGTCGGCGTACTGCACGGCGAGTGGCGGCCAGGCAGGTGCGTCGCCCGCCGCGCGCGCGGAATAGGCGGTCACCAGATCGGCGGCCAGGGGCGCCATCGAGGCGCCGTCGGCGCTGATGTGGTGCACCACGAGAACGATGACGTGGACGGGGACGCCGTTCTGGGAACCGGCCGCCGGGGCGGTGAGCCGGAACAACCCGACGCGCAGTGGGGCTTGTTTGGCGAGATCGAATCCGGTGCCAGCCAGCTCGTTGATCCGATCGCGCAGCGGCGCACCGTCTTCGGTGTCGATCACGGGCAGGGCGGGTGTAGCCGTGTCCATGCCGACAACCACCTGACGTGGTCCTTCGGCATCGGCGGGGTATCGGGTGCGCAGGCTCTCCTGGCGTCGCACCACATCGGCGAGCGCGCCGCGCATGGCCGCCACGTCCAGGTCGCCGGTGAGGCGCAGTGCGATGGCGATGTTGTAGGCGGCCGAACCCGGATCCAGCTGGTTGAGCACCCACATGCGCTGCTGCGCGGGGGACAGGGGGATGCGGTCGGGGCGCAGGCGCGCAGCGAGGGCCGGGCGGCCGGGGCCGCCGTCGCCCGCGGGGACGACCCGGGACGACAGCTGGGCGGCGGTCGGCGCGTCGAACAGGTCGCGCAGCGCGATGGTGGCGCCGAGCGCCGAATTGACCCGGGCGACAACCTTGGTCGCGCTCAGCGAGTTGCCGCCGAGTTCGAAGAAGGACTGGTCGACGCTCACCCGGTCGGTGCCGAGCACCTCGGCGAACACCTCGGCGACGGCCTGCTCGGTCGGTGTGCGCGGCGCGAGGTACGGCCGTTGCGCGGCCGAGAAGTCCGGCACCGGAAGGGCTTTGCGGTCCAGTTTGCCGACCGGGGTGAGAGGGATGTCGTCCAGCACGACGACATAGGCGGGCACCATATAGCCGGGCAGTTCCGAGGCCACCCAGGCCCGCAGCCGCTCGGTGTCGAGGTCGACGCCCGGTACGGGCAGGACGTAGGACACCAGGACGGTCGCGCCCGCCGGGCCCGCGCGTCCGATGGTGACCGCGTAGTCGACCTCGTCGTCGCGGGAGAGCACCGCGTCGATCTCGCCGAGCTCGATCCGCAGGCCGCGGATCTTGACCTGGAAGTCGCTGCGGCCCAGGTATTCCAGTGCGAGCTCGTCGTCGTGCTCGACCCAGCGCACCATGTCGCCGGTCCGGTACATGCGTTCACCGGCGGCGCCGTACGGGTTGGCGACGAACCGGCTCGCGGTCATCTCGAACCGATTGAAATAGCCGCGCGCCAGGGCGGGACCGGCCAGATACAGCTCGCCCTGCATGCCGACCGGAACCGGCCGCAACCAGCCGTCCAGCACCACCACCTCCGCGCCGCGAATCGGCCCGCCGATGGTGATCGGCTCGCCCGCGACGAGTTCGGCGGGTCCGGTGGCCCAGATGCTGAACTCGGTGGGGCCGTACAGGTTCACCATCCGTCTGCCCGCCGCCCACTTCTCGATGAGCTCCGGGGTGGCCGCCTCGCCGGCGACCGAGAGCACCCGCAGCGCGGTCAGCTCGGTGGGTTCCATCGTCGCCAGCGCCGACGGGGTGATCACGGCGTGGGTGACCCGCTCGGTACGCAGCAGCGTTTCGAGCTCGCTGCCGCCGTAGACCTCCGGTGGTGACACGACCAGCCGTCCGCCCGCCGCGTGCGCGGTGAGCATCTCGAAGACCGAGGCGTCGAAACTGGGGGAGGCGACCTGCAATGCGCTCGCGGACGGATCCAGCGCGAGGGTTTCCCGTTGGGCGGCAGTGAGATTGGCTACTCCGCGATGGCTCAGCAGCACGGCCTTCGGTTTGCCGGTGGAACCGGAGGTGTAGATGAGGTAGGCGGTGTGGTCGAGGTCGATGGGGCCGCCGCGTTCGTCGTCGGTGATCGGCGCGTCGGAGACCAGCATGGCGCGGCGCATGGTGTTCAGGTCGTCGAGGAGCAGCCAGTCGATGGTGCCGGGCAGTGTCTCACCGGTCGCCGTCACGGTGACGCCGATCGGCGCCTTGGAATCGGTGAGCATGTGCTCGATCCGCTCCACCGGATAGCTCGGATCCAGCGGCACGAAAGCCGCACCCGACTTGACCAGCGCCCACACCGCGACCACCGACTCCAGCGACCGGGTCAGCGCGAGAACGACGAAAACCTCGGGCCCGACGCCGCGAGTCAGCAGGACCCGGGCGAACCGGTTCGACCAGGCATCGAGTTCGCCGTAGCTCATCGACAGCTCGCCCGCGGTGACCGCGATCGCGTCGGGATCGATGCGCGCGCCCGCCGCCAGGATCTCCGGCAGCGTCCGCATCGGCAGCGACCGCGGGCCGCGCACCGGCGCCAGCGTCCCCAATTCGGTATCGTCGCAGTACTGGAGCTGCGAGACGAGGACGTGCGGATTCTCGGCGAGCTGTCCGAGCAGCCGGGCGAACCGATCCAGGAATGACTGCGCGGCAGCGTGTTCGAGCTGATCGGCCATGAATTTCACGGTGATCCGCAGGGAGTCGCCCGCTCCGGCGGTGCCGCGCAGCGGAATCACCATGAGATTGAGCGGATACGGCGTCGCGTCGGTGCCTTCCACGTCGAGCACGCGCATGCCCGCGATGTCCAAGGCCTGCGACAGCGCTTCACGGTCGATGGGATAGGACTCGAAGACGGTCAAAGTGTCGAACAGTTCGGCGAGGCCGACGGCGCGGTGGATCGCGGCAAGGCCGACGTGCTGGTGGTCCATCAGCCGCGCCTGCTCGGCCTGCACGCGGGCCAGCAGGTCGCTGACCTTCTCCGCGGGGTCCAGTGTCACCCGCACCGGGACGGTGTTGATGAACAGCCCGACCATGTCCTCGACGCCGGGCAGCTCCGGCGGCCTGCCGGAGACCGTGCTGCCGAACACCACATCGGTGCGGCCGGTCAGCATGGCGAGCAGCATCGACCACGCCGCCTGGACCAGGGTGTTCACGGTCGCGCCCGCCTCGCGCGCCGCGGCTTCGAGCACGGCGACGGTCTCGGCGGACAGGTCGTGCGAGATCATCGCGGTCTCGGTCGACTCGATCCCGGCCAGGGTGGGGACGGCGCGGGTCGGGGTGTCGATACCGGCCAGCGCCTGCTTCCAGGCGGCGATCGAAGCCTCGGCGTCCTGTTCACCCAGCCAGGACAGGAACTCCCGGTACGAGCGGGCGGGCGGCAGGACCGACGGGTCACCCGAGGTGACATACAGCGTGAGCAGTTCCCGGACCAGCAGCGGTGTCGACCAACCATCCAGCACCAGATGGTGATTGGTCATGATGAGCCGGAATTCCCCTGGTGCCGTGCGGATCAGGGTGAAGCGGACCAACGGGGGCCGGGTGAGCGCGAAGCGGGTCAGCGCGTCGAGGGCGATGATCCGGTCGAGTTCGCGCGCCCGCTCCTCGACGTCGGCGATTCCGGTGAGATCGACGTCTTCCCAGTGGATTTCGGCATCAGTGAGCACCAGTTGACGCGGGCCGTCGTCGGTCTCCACGAAGGCGACCCGCAGATTCTCGTGCCGATCGATCAGTGCCTGCGCGGCGCCGCGCAGGCGGGCGGCGTCGACGGTTCCCGCCAGGGTGAGCAGCGATTGGACCGTGTAGCCGTCGGCGGTGTCGGAGTCGTAGAGCGCGTGGAAGAGCAGGCCGTACTGCAACGGCGACAGCGGCCACACGTCGGCGAGGTTCGGGTAGGTCCGTTCCCAGGTCTCGATCTGCGGCTGGTCGACCGTGACGAGTGCGAAGTCCGAGGGGGTCCGGCCGCCCGAGACGCCGCTGCGCGCATGGGCGGCGAGGGCGTCCAGCGCCGCCGACCACAGGTCGGCCAGCTCGCGCACGGCGGTCTCGTCGAGCAGTCTGCCCGCGTACGCCCAGGTGACGTCCAGGCCGGCGTCGGTGAGGACGGCATTGATGTCGACGACGGCGGCCAGCGGTGCGCGGTCGTCGTCGGTCGCCGCGAAGCGTTGCGGTACCCAGGCGTCGTGGCCGCCGGTCACCGCCCTGCCCAGATAGTTGAAGCTCAGCTGGGGAGTCGGTGCGTCGGCCAGCGTCGCGGCCGTCTCGCTGTTCAGGTAGCGCAGCAGGCCGAAGCCGACACCGCGATCGGGCAGCGCGCGCAGCTGCTCCTTGGTCGCCTTGATCGCCGATCCCGCCGCGCGGCCACCGCCGAACGCGTCGTCGAGGTCGAGTCCGGCCAGGTCGACGGCCACCGGATACACGCTGGTGAACCAGCCGACCGTGCGCGCGACATCGGCGCCGGGCAGCAGGGACTCGCTGCGTCCATGGCCTTCCAGAAGCATCAGCGCGCCGGTGCGGTCACGCCACCGGCAGACCGCCATCGTCAGCGCGGCGAGCAGGACATCGTCCGCGCCACAGTGGAAGTGCTCGGGCAGGGTGGTGAGGATGGTGTGGGCGACATCCGACGGGACCGTCGACTGCCACTGCGCCATCGTGTCGACGACATCGAGAGCCGGATCGAAGGTGCCGGTGCCGAGTGCCGGGTCGGGTGTCGCCAGAATGCGCTGCCACACCGGTAATTCGTCGATCCGTGCGGCAGCCTGCTCCAGCTGGCCGTGCGCCCAGCGCCGGAACGAGGTGCCGACCGGCTCGAGGGTGCCGCCGAAGGCCGCGGTCGCCAAGTCCGGCAGCAGGATTCGCCAGGAGACACCATCGGTGACCAGGTGGTGCAGGACCAGCCAGCACAGCGGCTGGGCGTCCGCGCGGTCGATCAGCACGAAGCGGGCGACGACACCGGCGCCTGGATCGAGCAGATCGGCGGCGTGCTGCACGGCGCTGTCGATCGTGTCGTCGAGATCGGAACCTGCCTGCACCACCTCGATCAGGGCATCGGCGTCGACCGAATCAGGTTCGGCGACAATCCATTCCCAGCCGTCCTCGCCGGCGCGCAGGGTAGAGCGCAGGAGATCGTGGTGGTCGATCAGTACCTGGAGTGCGGCGGCCAGCGATGCTCGCGTGGTGCCCGCGGGCAGGCCGATCAAGACCGCCTGGCTGTACCGGCCCCACGTGTCACCGTGTTCGAGCATGGCGCGCACAATCGGGGTGAGTGCTACGGGGCCGATACCGCCACCGGGCAGCTCGTGCACCACGTGGACCTCGGTCTCGCCCGCCACGGCCGCCAAGGCCGCGACCGTCTTGCGCTCGAAGACATCCCTGGCGCTGAACGCGATCCCGGCGGCTTTCGCGCGGGAGACCAGCTGAATGGAGACGATGCTGTCGCCGCCGAGCGCGAAGAAGCTGTCGTCGACCCCGACCGTGTCGAGTCCGAGGACCTCGGCGAACAGTGCGGCGAGTGCTTCCTCGCGCGGCGTGGACGGTGCCCGGCTGGTGACCGTGCGGGCGCCGAAGTCCGGTGCGGGCAGTGCCTTGCGGTCGACCTTGCCCAGCGGCGTGAGCGGGACACGGTCGAGCACCATGACGACCGACGGCACCATGTAGGCCGGGAGCTGTTCGCCGACAGCGGCTTTCACCGCTTCGGGATGCACATCGACGCCGGGTTCCGTCGTCACATAGGAGACAAGCGCGGTCGCGCCCGAGGCGGTGTCGACACCGAGGGTGAGCGCGAAATCGATGGCGGGCAGGCGTTCCAGGGCGGCGTCGATCTCGCCGAGTTCGATCCGGTAGCCGCGTACCTTCACCTGGAAGTCGCTGCGGCCCTGGTAGGCCAGCGTGAACCGGCCGTCGTCGTCGGTCCACCGCACCAGATCGCCGGTGCGATACATCCGCTGACCGGGCGCGTGGGGATCGGCGACGAATCGGCTCGCGGTCAGTCCGCTGCGCCGGTGATAGCCCCGCGCCACGCCGGGGCCCGCGAGGTACAGCTCACCCACGGTGCCCGCGGGGACGGGACGCAACCAGGGGTCGAGCACCAGGCCGGTGACACCGCGGACCAGGCTGCCGATCGTCACCGGTGCGCCCGGGATCAGCGGCTTTGTCAGTGTCGTCGTGATGGTGGTCTCGGTGGGACCGTAGCCGTTGATCAGTGCCCGGCCGGACCACTTCGACACCAGCTCCGGCGGGCACGCGTCCCCGCCGACGACAATGGTGCGCAGGTCGGGGAGCGTTTCCGGATCGAGCGAGCCGACAACCGCGGGCGTGACATTGAGATGGGTGACGCGATGCGCGCGCAGCACCTGCGCCATCTCCTCGCCCGCGTATGCCGCAGGCGGCACCACCGCGAGGGTGGCGCCCGTCGCCAGCGTCACCAGGATCTCCTCGACGGAGATGTCGAAACTCGGTGACACCGCATGGGCGACCACCGATTCCGCATCGACCCCGAATCCTGCCCCTGAGCTGGCGACGAGATTCGCCAGACCGCGGTGCGACACGAGCACGCCCTTGGGCAGGCCGGTCGACCCGGAGGTATAGATGACGTAGGCGACCTGATCCGGATGGATCGGGGCCCGCCGTTCGGCGTCGGTGATCGGACCGGCGTCCTGGGCGGCGATGAGCAGGGCGGTCGCCTCGTCGTCGATCGAGCGCCAATCGACACTGTCCGGCAGTGACTTTCGTGCCTCGGTGACGGTCAGGCCGGTGACCACGCCGCTGTCGCCCACCATGTGCTCGATCCGGTCGGCGGGATAGGTCGGATCGATCGGCACGAACGGCGCGCCGGTCTTGGCCACCGCGATGGTCGCGAGCAACGATTCGGCCGATCGCGGAATCGACAGCGCGACACCGTGTTCAGGGCCTGCGCCGGCTGCGATCAGCACGCGGGCGAGGCGGTTCGAGTACTCGTCTACCTCGCGATAGGTGAGTGTCTCGCCCGTGCCCCAGCACAGAGCCACCGCATTCCGGTCGATGGCGGCGCCCGCGGCGAGAATCTCTGGCAGCGTGCGGGATCCGACACTCGCCGGTCCACGTGCCGGCACCGACACGGCCTGCTCGGCGGCGGAAAGGACAGGCACCGTCGACAGCGGCGCATCTGGACCCGCGAGGAGGAACCGGTGCAGGAACAGCAGGAACCGCTCGTGGTGCGCCGTCAGATCGGCTTCGCTGTAGAGGTTTCCGTTGCCCTGGAGGTCGATGTGGGTGCTCTCACCGCCCACCCCGGGATACACATTGACGAACAGGTCGTCGATCAGGCCGGAGGTGAGCACGTGCAGCCGCCCGACGACCGGGCCGAGCGCGATCCTGGTGTCCACCATCATCAGATTCACGGCGGGACCGAACGACGCCGCCTCGTCCATCGCCCAGCCGAGATCGCGGACGATGTCCTCCTGCCGGTAGCGCTGGCGGCGCAGCGCGCCGGTCAGCTCACCCTGCACGGCGAGGATCGCGGCGCCCACCGTGGTCTGGGGTGTCAGGGTGACGCGCAACGGGACGACATTGGCGAGCATGCCGCCCGAACGGCGCAGCGTCGCGGAGGTCCGCGCCGACACCGGCAGGCTCAGCACGACCTCCGAGGCGCCGGTCATCGCGGCGAGATAGGCGCCGAACGCGGCGACCACCGTCGGCGCGGCACCGGAGTTCACCGCCGCGGCGACGGAATCGAGCAGCGCGGTCGTCTCCGCGGGCAGTGCGCCCGCGACGCGGTTGGGGTGGGCGTCGACCTCGGCGTCGCGGCCGGCGAGATTCACCGGGTCGGCCATTCCGGCCAGGTGCTCGCGCCAGTACTGGCGATCGGCGTCGAAACGGGCCGAGGTCCGGTAGGCCAGATCGGCCTCCACGATCTTCTGCAGCGGTTCGGCCTTGCCCGGCGGCGGCTCCCTGCCGTCGAAGGCGGCGTTGTAGAGCTCGCCCGCCCGCTGGACCAGGGCCAGCGCGCCCATGCCGTCCAGCACGATGTGATGCATCCGCACGTACCAGAACCAGCGATCCTCGCCGACCCGCAGCATCGCCAGGCGGATGAGCCGGTCACGCATCACATCCAGCGGTGCGGTGTACTCGGCGCGCATCCAGGCGTGCGCGGCAGGCTCCGGGTCGGGCTCGGACCGGAAATCGAGCTCGAGGATGTCGGCGTCGAGGCTCAGGTCGACGAGCTGATGCGGCTGACCGTCGATGTCGATCAGCCGCAGGTAGCCGGTGCCGAACTCGCGGCCGGTGCGCCGGACGGCCTCGGTCAGCAGCTCGAGGTCGATCGGGCCGGACAGTTCGACGTACTGGGCGATGGAGATGGGGGTGTCACCCGCGATGTGCTGGGCGAACCAGATCCCACGCTGGGCGGCGGACAAGGGGAAGGCGCCGTCGCGTGCGGCGGTGCCCGGTCCCTGCAGGGAAGACTGGGTCATGAGCAGACCTGCGTTCTCATGTCTCGAGCTCGGTATTCACCATGGGTCCGGCGACCCGCTGCGTTCCGCGATCTAGGTCCATTCTGAACCTGTGCGGACCGGACCGGAATGGGTTCTACGAGACCGCGGCCAGATCCCTGGTGGACAGCGGCGCGTCCGAGCTGACCAGATAACGCTGGAGTGTCGAGCGATCGTCGAGGACCAGCCAGTCGACGACGTCGGTCTGTTCGGGCCGGTCGGCCCGGGTGGTGATGCCGAGGTAGGCGCCGAAGACGAACTCGTCGTCGGCGACGGAGACGGGCACGGCACCGATCTTGCGCACCGCCGCCTCGGCGACGATCGCCTCGGTCGCGGCGCCGACCGCCAGCGCGATCCGGGCGCCCGCGGTGGCGCCGCGGCTCAGCAGCAGTCGCGCCAGCCGGTTGGCCCAGCGATCCAGATCGGCATCGGCGAGGTGGCCATCGGTGGCGATCGGGGTGGACTGCCGACGGGGCAGCTGGATGACGTTGTCGGCGATCGCGGTGGTCATCGTGCTCATCGTGGTGTCCCCTTGGCGCTGGTAGGAGGTGCTTTTCGTATGCCTCTACTGTCGTCGCCGGGCGGGGACTCCGACAGCGACCCCAGCGTTGGGGGGTAACCCCCCGGGGGGTGCGTTTCCCACCCCAAGGTGGTTGAACCCGTGGTGGCGACGCGGACGACGCGTCGCCAC
>NZ_JBSGVQ010000057.1:0-37063 GCF_053608525.1 Nocardia sp. NPDC055029 | reverse complement strand
CCGGGTGACCACTAAAACCCGGGGGGCCGGGCGCGGGGTCGGGCGGGGCCCCGCTGCCGGGTTGCCGAGATCAGCCGATGCTGAAGGGCTGGCCCCACAGGGTGACGACCGAGTTCACGTTCGCGGTCTCCACGTTCACCTTCACGAAGGCGCGCGCCTGGGCGTAGCCCGCGCAGCCGCTGAGGCCGATGGTGGTGTCGGCCCAGGTCACCGAGCCGCTCTTGCCCTTGAACTTGTTGTTGGTGCTGTGGTCCTCGTTGCCGAAGTCGTCGGCCTTCTCGATGTCGAGAACGTAGAACGACTTGGCCTGGCCGGGGCCGAGGCTCAGCTCGGCGCCGCTGCTGGCGCCGACGCTGACATCCTCGCCGTCCCAGCTGCTCTCGCCCTCGACGCCGCCTTCGACGCCGCCGCCGTCGATGTTCACCTGGCAGCCGACGACGTAGCCCGGGTAGATCTTGCCGCCCTTGGCGTTCTCACCGGCCACCTCGACCTGCGCGCTACCGGAGACCCAGGCGTTGCGGTGCACCGGCGTCGAACCCATCGACGGGTTGATGTTGGCCGACTCGCCGACCAGCCGCACGGTGACGGTGGTGCCGTCGGACAGTGTCTTGACGATCTGGCCGCCGGGCAGCGGCACGAAGGTGTCGGCGTTGGCCGCACCGGTGGACAGCAGGCCAAGGGTCACGGCGGCCGCACCGGCCAGACCGGCGAGGCGGGCAGAATTCTTACGGTCGATCATGTCTGTCATTCCTCGGATCGATGGCGGTCTCGACGGTGCGCTCAGCCGATGCTGAACGGGGCACCGTAGAGCGTGGTCTTGGAGTAGTGGTCGCCGATGATCTCCACGACGCTGTAGGAGCGGGCCTGCGCGTAGCCGCCGCAGCCCTGGACCTCGATCTCGACGTCCTGGTACTCGACCGAGTAGGTACCGGCCTCCAGGATGTCCTTCGCCTGGATCTGGACGAACTTCACCTCGCCGGGGCCGAGCTCGAGGCCGACCGAGCCGCCGATGCTGCCGCCGGACAGGTCGATGCCACCGGACAGGCCCGCCGAGATGGCGTCGTCGCCGATCGCCACCTGGCAGCCGATGATGTAGCCGGTGTTGAGCTGCGAGGCGCCGTGCGTGGAGGAGTTGTTCGAGCCGGGCTTGTTCGCGGGGCCGTTGTTGGGGCCGACCTCACCCTCCGGGGTGGCGGTGACATCGGCGGTCACGGTGCCGGAGACCCAGGCGACGCGGCCAGCGCCGTTGGCGGCCAGCGACGGGGAGACCAGGGCGCGCTCGCCGGTCCGCTTCACCGTGACACCCGGCCCGGCACGCTCGCCGTCGGGCAGCGGAACGAACGCGTCGGCGCTCGCGGTACCGGCCACCAGAGCGCCCAGCGCGAGCACGGCCACACCGGTGCCGGCGGCGCGCAGGCCACGGGTACCGCGAATACGGTTGATTCTCATACTTCCCCTCATCAGGTTCGAGCGGTCACACCTCCTCGGCGCAGGACACCTGTGCGGGGGCGCGTCGAAGGCTCAGCCGAGCATCGCGGTTGTCTATGGCGCGATCAGAACCGCGCCACGGCCCGCCGATGAAAGTCCCGAAACGGGAACCTTTCCGGCTCTTTGCAGTGATATGACGACGATCGCAACACGGTCGCAATATTTCGCCGCGGCGCCGATCACCGAATCCGGACGCGATCAGTGTCGTTGCCGGACAAGAACATCGCCATGCGGTGACCCTCGTCGGTGACAGCGCGGCGTTCGGTGCCGGTGAGCTCGCGCAGCGGCGCGACGGTGACGATGTCGTCCTCGACGGTCCAGCTCGCGGCGACCCGGCCGTCCACCAGGACCACCCGGGCGCCCGCGACGGACAGGCCGCGGTCGGCGTCGTCGATGATCCGGCCGCGGTCGTGATAGCCGAGGATCGCGTTGTCGAAGGCGGGCAGGAATCGCGGCGGCGCAGGGGTTTCCGGGTCGGGGCGCGGGGCGTCGGGCAGGTCGAGCAGTTCCCTGCCGCGTTCGTCGCGGAAGGTGATCAGTTCGTCGCGGACCGCGGCCACCGCGGCGGGCAGACCGGTCAGGCCGCACCACGCGCGCAGATCGGCCGAGGCGGCGGGACCGAACGCGGCCAGATAGCGCCGGACCAGGTCAGCGCCGACGGGATCGGTGCCCGCCGGGGCGAGCGGGTCGACCTCACGGCCGAGCCACTGGCTGACCGGGGCATTGCGCACACCGGCTTTCACCTTCCACAGTCCGCGCGGCGGCAACTGCACCGTCGGCACGAGCGCGGCGATCACCAACTCCCCCAGCGCCCGTGTTCCCGGCGCGGGCCAGCGGTCGGCGAGTGCCCGCGCGATCTCCCCCATCGAGCGTGGTTCGCCGTCGGCCAGCACGGCGCGCGCGGCTGCGGCGAGCTCGTCGAGGTCGACACCGGCGAGCTCGTGCTTGTAAGTGGTGAGCACCCGCTGCCGCAGCATCGCGTCGTGTCTGCCCCGCCAAGCCAGCGCGTCGGCGGCGGTGACCAAGTGCACGGTCCGGCGCATGAGATGGGCGCGGACCACCTGACGCCCGGTCAACAGGTCGTCGAGGTCGGCCGGGTCGAACCCGGCGACCCGCGACCAGAGCCCGAGGAACGGCTCCTGCGGTTCCTGCGCCTGCACTCCGCACAGGTGCGCGACGGCATCGAGCACGGGAATGTCGGCGCGGTCGAGGAGGAATTGCCGGGCGAGAGTGGCGCGATTGAGCGCCCTGGTGTCGAGAACGGTTCGCAGACTCATGATGGAAGATCATTCTTCCGAAAGACCGTGTCAACGAGGGTTTCCAAGTGCGTCGAGTCGATGCGATTTCCGTGTTCCCTGGATGGTTGCCACGCTAGCGTTTCCCGCATGGACGACATCGAGTTGGATTTGCCCAGCGTCGCTTCTTCCCACACCGCCGGCCGGATTCTGGAAATCGGCGCGGTCGGTCTGCGCAACCCCCTCCCGGTGAACGGTGAGCGGACGCAGGCCTACGTGTCCTGCGTGGACGGCACCACCCTGCGACTACCGGATTCCCTGCAGGGCTGGGCGATGCAGACCCTCGCCGCGAACTACGATCTGCGAGCGACAGGGCTACCCTCACTGTTTCCCTGCCGGTTCGAATTCGGTATCCGCGACGGCGCCGCGTATGCCGTGCCGGTCAGCAACCACCGGTCGCTGCACACCAGGGTGGCAGCCGGGCAACCCGCTGCGTGAATCTCCGGCAGGCGGCGCCGCCGGACGACCAGAGGGAGACCGCATGGCCACCGCGTCCGACGTCGCAGAGTTCGCTACCAGGCACGGACTCACCGTCGCCGTCGCCGAATCACTGACCGGCGGCAACCTGGCCGCGGCCCTGTCCGCCGCACCGGACTCCGCGCAATGGTTCCGCGGCGGAGTCGTCGCCTACTCCGTCCTGGTCAAACAGACGGTCCTCGGCGTCCCCGACGTCCCCGTGGTGTCGGAGACCGCCGCGATCGCGATGGCGCAGGGCGTGCGGGCGCTGACCGATGCCGACGTCGCCGTCGCGACGACCGGCGTCGGGGGCCCCGGCTCCCAAGACGGCGAACCGGCCGGATCGGTCTGGTGCGCCACCGCCACCCGCGACACTGCCTGGGCCATCCACCACCACTTCGACGGCGACCCGGCAGCGGTCCTCGACCAATCGGTGGGCTGCGCGCTGGAACTCCTGCGCGCGGGCCAGGCCCACGTCACCGGCGGATAGGACGCCGACGCCCTATCGTCGTCGGCATGCAGGCCTTGACCTACGCGCCCGCGGGCGCGACCAGTCCCGCCGACAAGATCTGGACCGCGCGGCCGTCCGGATTCCGGCGGTTCGAGACGTCGGTGGTGATCGGCCACGGCGAGCAGGACTGGGCAGCCGCCAGGGAGGCGGTATTGCGCTGGGGCATCAAGCGCCGCAGTGGCTTTCGCGTCGCCCCTGACGCACCCGTGACGACCGATGCCGACTACCGGGTCACCGCCGGATGGGGACCCGTCTCGGTGCGCGAGCCCGTGCGCGTGGTGACGGTGGTCGACACCGCCGACCGGTGCGGCTTCGCCTACGGCACCCTGACCGGGCACCCTGTGTCCGGCGAGGAGGCGTTCGTCGTGCACCGGCGCGCGGACGGCACCGTCGAACTCACCCTGCGGTCACTCACGAAACCCGCACCGGCCGGACTCTGGCGTGCGGTCTTCCCGATACTGCTTGTCGCCCAGCGGTTCTACCGCCGCCGCTACCTGCGCGCCCTGCGGAGCTGACTCAGGCGATCGGCGGCAGATGGACCACCTGGCCCGCGTAGGCCAGGCCAGCGCCGAAGCCGAGGAGCAGGGCGGTGTCGCCCGGGCTCGCCGCGCCGGAGCGCAGGAGTTGCTCCATGGCCATCGGGATGGAGGCGGCGCTGGTGTTGCCGGTTTCGATGATGTCGCGGGCCACGGCGACGGTGTCGGGCAGGCCGAGGGTGCGCACCAGGGCGTCGGTGATGCGGATATTGGCCTGATGGGGGACGAAGGCGTCGAGATCCTGTGCGGCGATGCCCGCGCGGTCCAGCGCGTTGCGGCAGGCCTTCTCCAGGAAGGTGACGGCCCAGCGGAACACCTCGGTCCCGTTCATCCGGATGTAGGGCCGCACCGACGTGCCACCGCTCGCCTCGGCGGCGGCGACCTCGGCGAAGTATTCGAGAAAGTCCTTGTCCTGCTTGATCGCCGAGGTGCGGCTGCCGTCCGAACCCCAGGCGACCGGGCCGATCCCCTCCTGCTCCGCCGCGCCGACGACCACCGCGCCCGCGCCGTCGGCGAAGATGAACGCGCAGCTGCGGTCGGTGGTGTCGAGCAGGTCGGAGAGCCGCTCCACGCCGATCACCAGCACGTTGCGCGCCTGGCCGGAGCGCACCAGGTTCGCCGCGTCCGCCAGCGCGTAGCAGAAGCCGGCGCATCCGGCGGAGATGTCGTAGGCGGCGGTGTCGTCCATGCCGAGTTCGGTGGCGACGACCGCGCCTGCCGACGGGCCGAGGACCATCTGCGACGACGTCGCGAGGACGACCACATCCACCTGCTCGGCCGCCACTCCGGCCGCGGTCAGCGCGTCACGCGCGGCCGCGACGCTCATCCCGACGATGGTCTCGTCGGGCTCGGCCCAGTGCCGGGCGGCGATCCCGGAGCGGGTCTTGATCCACTCGTCGGAGGAGTCGATGGCCTCGACGATCTCGGCATTGGGGACGACCCGGCGCGGGCGATAGACGCCGAGGCCGAGGATTCCCGTATGGGTGACCGGAACTGCGGTGGCGATGGGGGTGGGCATGGCATCCTCTCCATATGAACCGATCGGTTCACGCTGGAATAGGTCTAACATGGACCGATCGGTTCAATCAAGGGTTTGGAGGAGATCGGATGGCAGCCGGACCGCGCACCCGACTGATCGAGCACACCATCAGCACCGTCCAGCAGCACGGCGTCCACGCGGCCGCGCTGAGTGAACTGCTCAAGCGCAGCAACACCTCACGCAACTCGCTGTATCAGCACTTCCCTTCGGGCAAGGGCGAATTGGTGCAGACGGCGGCCCGGATCGTGTCCCGCCTGGTGTACTCGCATGTGAGCGCGATGGCCGACGCCTTGCCGACCGCGCCGTCGGTGCAGCAGTGGCTCACCGATCTGCTCGCCTTCTGGCGCACCCCGCTCGAACAGACCGACTACAGCGCGGGCTCGTTCATGATGGCCGCCGCCCTCGACGAGCTCGACCCGGCCGTCCAGTCGATCGCGGGCCAGGCCTTCGCCGAATGGACCGCCCGCCTCGCCGACGGCATCGTCGCCACCGGCATCGAACGCTCCGCCGCCGTCTCCCTCGCCGGCTTCCTGCTCACCACCATCGAGGGCACCATCGTCCACAGCCGCGCCCTCAAGTCACCCCACCCGTTCGACCAGGCGGTCACCCAGCTGACCATCCTGCTCAACCACCACCTGTCCCAGCGCTAGCCGCCCGCCCGGCTCAGGTCGGCCCGCAGTGCCTCGACGATGTGGCGCCGGGCCTGCTGGCCTTCGCGGCTCGGGGTGAGCGGATAGACGTGAACCAGACCCTGTCCCTCGTGGAAGTCGATGTCGACGCCCGCGGCCCGCGCCTTGCCGAGCAGGAGGTGGGCGTCGGGGTTGAGGATGTCCTCGGTGCCGGTGAAGACGGTGAGCGGGCCGAGCCCGGTGAAGTCGCCGAACAGCGGGCTCACGATCGGGTCCTTCATCGGCAGGTCGCCGCTCCACATCTCGCCGAAGACGAGTCCGCCCTCGCGACCCAGCCACGGGTCGCGCGGCAGTAGGTCCGTGATCAGCGGATTCTCCAGGGTGAGATCTAGTGCGGGCGAGATCAGCACTGTCCGTGGCACTGTCGTGCCCGCGGTGTCGCGCAGATGCAGCGCGGTCGACAGCGCGATCTGGCCGCCCGCCGAATCACCGGCGAGGAAGGTCGGGCCGTACCGCGCGTGACTATCGGTGACGATCTCGGCGAAACGCGGAATCACCTGTGCCGCAGTGCCGAACGGGATCAGCGGATAGATCGGCACCGTCACGGTGAGCCGCAACTGGGCGGCCAGCCGGGCCGCGAGATGCCAATGCTGCGGGGCGATTTCGCCGACCCAGCCGCCGCCGTGCGCGTACACGAGCCCGCCGCGCGACGGCCCCGACGCCGGGGTGAGGGTGTAGACCGGCCAGCCGCCGTCCTCGCTCTTCGACACCACGACCCCGCGCAGCCGCTTCGGCGGCGCGTAGGGCAGGGGCGCCGCACCGAGCCGCCGCACGTGTTCGCGCGCGGCCTCGGCGCTGACGTAGTTCCGGTTCGCCCTGGTGATCCGCAGGTAGGCGGGTACGACGATCCGGCTCATCACGCTCGGCACGGCATCCTCCTGATCGACGACTCGACCCGACGGTACGGCACCCGGCCTGCGCGCGGGCCGGATCGATCTCAGGCCTGCCCGAGCCGATGCTCGGTGATCTCCCCGCGCAGGCTCGTTCCGTTCAGGTCCAGGTAGAGCACACCCTCGGTGACCGAGAGGGTCGCGGTATTGCGGCGGTCGATCAGCGCGACGGCCGCGTCGATGAAGGCACGGTCGACGCTGTAGAGCGGGATGTCCTCGGCCCGGTGGATCTTCTTGCCCGCGTACTGCGCCAGCACCTTCGCCGGGTCGCGGTGGGTGTAGATCGCGGCGCGGCCCGCGAGCTTGCTGCCCCGGTGCACCCGCTCGGCGTCGGGGGCGCCGACCTCGATCCAGGCGGTGACCCGGCCGGTGAGATCGCGGACCTGCACGGCGGGTTCGTCGGTAGCCGAGATGCCGCCCTCGCTGAAGACGATGCCCTCCTCGTACTGCAGGCAGTACGCGAGGATGCGGGTCAGCATGTATTCGGGGGTTTCGGAGGGGTGGCGGGCGACCCGCAGCTCGAGGTCCTCGTAGACGCCGCGGTCGACGTCGGCGAGCTGGACGGCGAAATGATGCAGAGTTGCGCTGAGTGCCATAGGAGCTCCGAGCCTACCGCCGCGCGCCAACGCGCCCCTGGCCGCACCGGTTGCGCCGACCGGTCGCGACCGCCAGCATCTCTGCATGCGAATCACTCATGTTTCAGCCCTCGCGGCGGCGTTCGTCGCACTCGGCACGGCAACCGCTGTGGCAGAACCGAATCCGGCCGACACCCCGCGCGAGGCCATCGCCCGCGCCTACATCGACGCCCTGGTCTCCCACGACGCGAGCGCGGTGCCCTTCACCCCCGATGCCACCAGGATCGAAGTCGGATTCCAGACCGGCTACTCCGGTCCGCAGCTGACCTCGGATCTGGAGAACGGGCCGCAGTACCGGGTGATCCAGGGCGTCCGCGCCCTCACCATGTCCGAATCCGGTGACACCGTGACCACCCGCTACCTGCTCGACACCGGCATCGCGGGCGTGCGCCTGACCACCGTCGAGATCGTCGAGACCTTCGTCATCCCCGACGACGCCATCCACTTCATCGAGGCCACCATCACGCCGGTCGCCTGACCCCGCGCGCTACTGGTCGGCGTCCTCGAGCAGGGCCCTTGGCGCGGCCAGCCGCCAGGAATCGGTGACGATCGCCTCCAGTTCCGCGCGATCGTCGAGGGCGGCGAGCCGGACCCGGACCCACGGATTACCCGCCTCGTGCGCGGCGATCCAGAACTTGTCCGGCTCGGCGACCACCAGCTCGTCGCGGTCGATGATCGGGCAGCGCACCGCCATCGAGGTCTCTTCCTCGGGCAGGGTCAGGAACAGCTTGCCCGCGACCTTGAAAATCGGCATGCCCCAGGCGAATTGCTCCACCGTCTCCGGTAGCGACAGGACAAACGCGCGGACGTCCTCCCCAGTGACCTTCATGACGCACATCCTGCCAGCCCGCCCCGACACGAATCCGGGCCAGGCCGTCGGCCTATCGCTGCGCCAGCAGGGCCTTCCAGCCCGCGCCGACCGGACCGGCGAGGGGACGGAGCAACGCCGGGATCCGCGTGACGTGGTCGCGGAACGCGAGCGGTTCGGGAGTCTCCTCGACCTCGAACCAGGCCTTGGACGCCGGGCGGTCGAGCAGCACGATCACCGCCACCGACACCACGACCGCGGGCAGGGTGAGCACGCCGAACACCCCGACCAGGACCACCAGCGCTGCCGCGTACCAGCCGAGGGCATGCGCGTAGCGGGAGCGCACGGTGAACGCGAGGGTGCACAGCGCGAGCAGCAGCGCTGCCGCCGCGGTGACGTAGGCCGACCCCACGTACCGCAGCAGCACCGAGTCCGACGGCAGCAGCGCCGCCGCCGGAATCATCGCGACCGCGACACCGGTGCCGTAGATGGCCTGCCACACCGCCAGCTGCTGTGCCCGCCGCACTTCCCGTGGCCGCCCATCGGGCGAATCCAGCGACAGTGCGGCGGTATCGAGTACCCCGAGACCGAACATCGAGCGACGACCTTTCCCGCGCGAGGTGAAACACGTTCTAGGTCACATCGTGCGTCGCGGATCACCGCGCCGCGGCGGATTCGCCGAATTCAGCTCGAGACGGCGACCTTCGAGCTCGCCCTCGCACGCGCGGCGCTCACCCGGCGGCCGATGATGCCGTGCCGGGGCGCGAACAGGTAGACCAGCGTGAACGCGATGCCCTGGGTCACCACCACCATGCCGCCCGCGGCGGTGTCGAGGTGGTAGCTGACGTAGAGACCGGTCACCGCGCACACCACCGACACCGTCGGCGCGATGAGGAGCATGCGGCTGAAGCGATCGGTGAGCAGATAGGCCGTCGCGCCCGGGATGATCAGCATGGCGACGACCAGCACCACGCCGACGGCCTGCAACGCCACCACCGAGGTGAGGGCGAGCAAACCGAGCAGCGCCGTGCCGAGGATCCGCGGATTCAGGCCGATGGCGTGCGCGTGGGTGGCGTCGAAGGCGTAGAGAGTGAAGTCGCGGCGCTTGAGCACCAGCGCGGTCAGCACGATCGCGGCCAGGATCATGATCTGGACCATCTCGCCCTGGCTCACGCCGAGCAGATTGCCGAACACGATGTGGTTGAGGTCGGTTTGGCTCGGTGTCACCGACACCAGGACCAGGCCGAACGCGAACAGGGTCGTGAAGACGATGCCGATGGCGGCGTCCTCCTTCACCCGGCTGGTGTCGCGGACGACACCGATCAGCGCGACCGCGAGGAAACCGAAGATCACCGCGCCGACCGCGAACGGCCAGCCGACGATGTAGGCCAGCACCACACCGGGCAGCACCGCGTGCGAGACCGCGTCGCCCATCAGTGACCAGCCGATCAGCACCAGCCAGCACGACAGCACCGCGCACACCACCGCCGCGGTGACGGTCGTCGCGAGCGCGCGCACCATGAACTCGTAGCGCAGCGGGTCGAGGAAGAATTCTTCGAGGCTCATCGGTATTTCCTCACTCGTCCACATCGAGCCCGAAGGCCTTGGCCAGGTTCTCCGGCCGCAACACCACATCCGGGTCGCCATGCTCGAGCACCCGGCGGTTCAGCAGCACCGCCTCGTCGGCCAGTTGCGGAAGCGCGTGCAGATCGTGGGTGGAGACCAGGATGGTCGCGCCGTCGGCGGCCAGTTCGCGCAGCAGCGCGGTGATGGTCGCCTCCGACCGCTTGTCGACGCCGGCGAACGGCTCGTCGAGCAGCAGGATCGTCGCCTCCTGGGCGATGCCGCGCGCGACGAAGGTCCGCTTCTTCTGGCCGCCCGAGAGCTGGCCGATCTGGCGATCGGCGAGGTCGGTGAGATCGACGCGGGCCAGCGCGTCGGCGACGGCGGCGCGATCGGCCTTGCCCGCCCGCCGGGTGAAACCCATCTTCCCGTAGCGGCCCGTCATCACGACATCGCGCACCGACAGCGGGAAGCTCCAGTCCACGTCCTCCGATTGCGGCACGTAGCCGAGGCTGCCCGCCTTGCGCGCCGCGGCGGGCGGACTGCCGTTGATGAGCACCCGGCCGCGGCCGGGGGTGACCAGGCCCATGACGGTCTTGAACAGCGTCGACTTGCCCGAGCCGTTCATCCCGATCAGGCCGCAGACCCGGCCGGACTTCAGGGTCAGTTCGACATTGTCGAGCGCGAGGACGTCACCGTAATGGACTGTGACGTCTTGGATCTCGACGACGGGCGCGGTGGTCATCTCGGGGCTCCGGCGAGGGCGGTGGCGATGATGTTGGCATCATGGCGGATCAGCTGCAGATAGGTCGGCACCGGGCCGTCGGCCTCCGAGAGCGAGTCGACGTAGAGGGTGCCGCCGTAGCGTGAGCCGGTGGCTTCGACCACGCGCTGCATCGGCGCGTCGGAAACGGTCGACTCGCAGAACACCGCGGGCACCCCGCGCTGGCGCACGAAGTCGATCGCCGAGCCGATCTGCTGCGGGGTCGCCTGCTGTTCGGCGTTGACCGGCCAGATGTACTTCTCGGTGAGGCCGGTGTCGCGGGCGAGGTAGGAGAACGCGCCCTCACAGGTCACCAGTGCCCGCTGATCGGCGGGCAGGGTGTTCACCGCGGCGACCAGGTCGTCACGGACGGCGCCGAGCTGGGTCTTGTAGGCGTCGCCGTTGGCGCGGTAGGCCTCGGCGTGCTCGGGATCGAGGTCGGTGAACGCGCGGACCATGTTGTCGACATAGATCTGCGCGTTCACCGGCGACATCCAGGCATGCGGATTGGGCTTGCCCCGGTAGGCGTCCTCACCGATGTCCATCGGGGTGACGCCCTCGCTGACCACCGCGTGCGGCACGTCGAGATCGGCGACGAACTGAGCGAACCAGGCTTCCAGGTTGAGCCCGTTGTCCAGGATCAGATCGGCCTTGGCCGCCTTCTTGATATCGCCGGGCGTCGGCTCGTAGCCGTGGATCTCGGCGCCGACCTTGGTGATCGACTCGACCCGCAGATGCTCCCCCGCGACATTGCGCGCCATATCGGCGAGCACGGTGAAGGTGGTGAGCACGACCTTCTTCCCGTCGTCCTCGGCCGCGACACCACCGCAGGCGGTGAGCGCGAACGCCATGGCACTCAGAACACACGCCGCGACAACCCGCCGCGACGTTCCGGGCGACCGGTGAAACCCAACCTTCATTCCAGAATTATATTGTTAGGGCGACCGAACTTTCAAGTTCACCGATAGGAACAGACGCGGTGACGGTTCAGGATGCCCAGGGCGGAACGAAGGTGGAGCCGTCAGGCAGTTCGGCGGAGAAGCCGACCCGGACCGTGACGAGCAGCACCGCGGGCGCCGCGGTCGCATTGGCGAGCGCGATCGTCGAACCGGCAGGCGCGACGGCCGCGTCACCCGGTTTCATCGGCGCCGACTCGCCGTCGATCGTCATCGTCACCTCGCCCGAGAGCAGGACGAAGGCCTCCTCCCCCAGGATTCGATGCGGCACGCCCACCGAATCGGGCGCGACCTCGGTCTGCCAGACGCAGAGTTCGGCGCTGCCGGTGCCGGGGCGGATGAGCGAGGTGAACCTGGCGTTGTGGATCTCGTGGACCTGAGCGTCTCCGGAGTGGATGACCGGCATGTGCGCCTCCTACAGAAAGTCAATTTGCTTGTCCATATAGTCAAGTAGCTTGACCACTATGTCAAGTGCCAGAATGGCTGCCGTGCCCGAGAACCCCCCGCCCGCAGGCGATCTACCCCTGTTGCTGCTGGCAGCGGCCGCCGAGGTGAGCCAGGCGATCAACCACGGGGTGGCCGCGGCGGGCTTCACCGATATACGCCCGGCCCACGGCTTCGCCTTCGTCCGGATGGCCCCCGACGGCGCGACTGTCGGCGAGATCGCCGAGCATCTCGGCGTCACCAAGCAGGCGGCCAGTCAACTGGTCGACGAGCTGGTCACCAAGGGCTACGCCGAGCGCAATCCGCATCCGCGCGACGCGCGCGCCCGGCTGATCACCCTCACCGAACGCGGCTGGGCCTGCACCAGAGCCGCCGATGCCGCGGCCGCCGAATTCGCCGCACGCTGGACCGACGCGCTCGGTGCCGCGACGTTCAACCAGGTCCGAAATGCCATCGCCCGGGTCGTCACGCCGGGCCGGGTGCGTCCGTCCTGGTGATCTTTACCGTCCGATGACGAGTATCCGTTAATTCGAAGAACAGGATTTTCAAAAGAGTGCGCGTAGTGTCGCTGCGCGCGGCATACTCGGCTTCGAGCGGTGACGCGCCACCGCGGCATCCGGGCCATCGGCCCGGGAGCGCCTCGTCACGTCAGCCACCGTTTTCTCGATCCCGGAGGATCGCCATGTCTTCTCTCGCCACGCTCGCCACGGTCGACACCGTCACCCGGCACAAGTACGAGCGTCTGCAGTACACCGGTTCGGCCGGTGTCATCGCCTCGCTGGAGGACCCGCGCCTGGTCGGCCGCTGGCACACCGACTTCCCCGACTGGCACGGCGAGCATTGGGCATTCGAGGCGGGCACCGCCAGCCCTGGCAGGCTGCGCCCGATCAATGTCGCGGTGCGCCAGGGCTGATCAGGCCGCGCCCTCGGCGGCCGTGCGGTCGACGATGCGCGGGAAAGGGCTCGACGCTTCCAGCTGGTAGGCCAGGTCGAGCAGGGTCCGTTCGTCACCGCGGCGCCCGGCGAGCTGGATCGAGCCGGGCAGGCCATGCGGCAGCAGACCGTGTGGCAGCGACACCGCCGGTCCGCCGCCCACATTGTTGAGCGGCGTGAAACCCACGTAGTCGACCAGTTTCGCGAACAACGCGTCGAACGGCTGGCCCGGCGCCAACTCGCCGATCCGCGGCGCCGGATGCGAGAGCACCGGGGTGAGCAGCACGTCGACCTCGGCGAAATGCTTGTCATAGGTGGCCGTTCCCGACCGCAACCGCCACGCGGACGCGGCCGCGGCGAGCGGATTGCGCGCGGCCAGCCCGATCAGGCCCTTGGTGAACGGGTCGAGCTTGCTCGGGTCGAAATGGTCGCGATGGCCCAGCCGGAACGACAGCGTCATCGCCGCGGCCATCACCGCCCAGTACCGCTTGAAGTCCTCGATGAACCGCGGGTCCACGTCAAGACGCATCTCGACGACCTCATGACCGAGGCCCGCGAGAATCGTTGCGGCCGAGGCCAGCACGGCCGCGTTGTCGGGGTGCACCGGGCGGCTGAGGACATCCTCGGTGATCAGCCCGATCCGTAACCGCCGCGCGCTCGGCCCTTCGACCAGGCCGATCGGCGCCAGCTTCGGATTCGCGCCGAACTGCTCGACGGCGGCCAGGTAGTGCGCGGTATCGCGCACCGACCGGGTCAGCACGCCCTCGGTGACCAGGTGCACCGGCAGCTGACGGGCGCCGGGCTGGTCGAGCAGCCGGTTGCGGGTCGGCTTCAACCCGACCAGGCCGTTGGCCGCTGCCGGAATCCGGATCGAGCCGCCGCCGTCGTTGGCGTGCGCGATCGGCACCACCCCGGCCGCGACCAGCGCCGCCGAGCCACCCGAGGACGCACCCGCCGAATACTCGGGATTCCACGGATTGCGGGTCGGCGCGCGATCGGTGAACTCGGTGCTGGCGGTGAGCCCGAACTCCGGCAACGTCGACTTGCCGATCACGACAACGCCCGAATGCAGGAACTGCGCGCCGGGACCGCCGGTCGCGGTGGCGGGCCGCGGCGTGAATGCCGCCGAACCGTGGCAGCTGGGCAGCCCGGCGATATCGGTGTTGTCCTTGACGAACGCGGGCACACCGGAGAACACGCCCGCCGTCTCCGGCGTCGCCGAGGCCCGCTCGAAGCAGCTCAGCTGCACCGCGTCCAGGCTCGGGTCGACCCGGCGGGTCCGCGCGACAGCGGCCGCGAGCACCTCGGCCCGGCTCACCTCCCCCGCGCGCAGCGCCGCGGCGACGCCGACGGCGTCCAGCATGCCGAGTGCGTCGTCGGCGAATCCATGGACGGGAGTGCTCATATCCGCAGCGTAATGCGATCCGACGGCCCTGTGCGGCCCTGCGAGGTTTCCTCGAGAAACCCTTAGAGTCCATCCGGCCGGGCCCGCGCTGACCTGGCCTTGATGTGGATTCGCTCGCCCTGCCCACCGAAGAGACTGAGCACTTCGACACTGCCGCGACCGGTGGACCCGAACCAGTGCGGGTGCAAGGTGTCGAACTCGGCGACCTCGCCCGGCCCGAGAACGACGTCGTAGTCACCGAGGACAAGACGCAGTCGCCCGCTGAGCACGTAGAGCCATTCGTAGCCGGCGTGGGTGCGCGGGAACGGCTCGGACTCGATCTCGGGGATGATCAACTTGTAGGCCTTCGGCTCGCCCTGCGTCTTCGACAACGGCACGATGACCCGGCCGCCGGTGTGCCGCGGTTTCTGTGGCAGCCGCGGGTCGAGGATGCGGGGCGCGGCCACGATCTCGTCGATCGGCACCGCCAGGGCGGCCGCGATCGGCAGCAGCAACTCCAGACTCGGCTTGCGCTGGCCGGATTCGAGCCGGGACAGGGTGCTCTTGGAGATGTCGGTGAGCCGGCTCAGGTCCGCGAGCGAGAGGTCCTTGCTTACCCGGAGTCGCCGGATGCGGACGCCGACCTGACCGAGGGTCGCGTCGATGGCGGGATGGTTCGGCACCGGTCCAGTCAACGTGAGCGTTCCAGTTCCGGCAACGATTCGTTGCCGTTCCGCGCCGCGAAAAGCACGCTGCGAGTTATGAGTTCACCATCGACATCGCCGCCGCGCAGCCGGGAACGCTTCCTCCCTGCCGGGGTATACCTGCTGGCCTTCAGCTTGTTCGCCATGGGGAGCGCGGAGTTCCTCCTCGCCGGGGTGCTGCCCGCGGTCGCCACCGATATCGAGGTCAGCCTGGCCACTGTCGGTGGGCTGATCACCGCGTTCGCGATCGGCGTCGTCCTCGGCGGGCCGCCGTTCGCGGTGGTCAGCCTGCATTGGCCGCGGCGGACCGCGCTGGTGGTGACCCAGTTGGTCTTCGCCGCGTCCATCGCGGTCGGCCTGATCATCGGCAGTTACGGCGCGCTTCTGGTCACCCGCTTCGTGGCGGGCCTGGCCTACGCGGGGTTCTTCGCGGTCGCGGCGGTGACGGCTGTCGGCCTGGTGCCCGGCGATCGTGCGGCCCGCGCGTCGGGCGTGGTGATCAGCGGCCTCAGCTTGGCGATGATTCTCGGCGGACCCGCCGGAACATTCATCGGTTACCGCACCGGGTGGGAGGGCGGCTTCTGGCTGGTGGTCGTTCTCACCGTCCTGGCCGCGGCCGCGGTAGCGGTGATGATGCCCGCGACCACGGCGGGCGAGGAGCCCCGTCTCGATCGTGAGTTCGCCGCGTTGCGGCAGCCGCGGCTGTGGCTCGTCCTCGCCGCCACGCTGCTCAGTACGGCGGCCTACATGATCACGTTCAACTATCTCGCCGAACTGCTGACCTCCGTCACCGGGATTCCCGACGTCTGGCTGGCCCCGATCCTGGTGCTGTTCGGTGTCGGCGCGTACCTCGGCTTGGCGATCGGTGGCCGGATCTCCGACCGGCGGCCCTACCTGGCATTGGTCGCGGGCTCCGCGGGGATCGCCCTGTGTTCGGTACTGATCGCGGTGTTCGCCGGACACGCGGTGGCCGTCGTCGCCCTGGTCTTGCTGCTCGGTATCGCCGGATTCGTGCTCAACCCCGCGATCTACGGTCGCGTGTTCACCCTCGCGGCCGGCGCGCCGACGCTGGCGGGCGCGACCACGGTGTCGGCGTTCCAGCTGGGCATCGGTCTCGTTCCCGTCGTCGCCGGAGTCGTGCTGAACGCCGGTGCACCGATCACCGCGGTGCCGTGGATCGGCGCGGTCTCGGCGCTGGTGACCATCCCGTTCGTGCTGATCGAGCGCGCGTCCGCCGAATCCGGCAGCCCGGTCGCGCACGGGTAGGGACGGCCGTGCACCTGGAATCCCGTGGACCGGAAACCGGCGCGCTGACGGGGGAAGCTGGCGCCGCGGCGGCACACACGGCACTATCGAGGCCGTGGAACGACTGCGAATCGGACAAACCACCCACTCTTCGGATGTGGTGTCGTGAACGCGCTGGCTCCGGGTGAGAACCGGCCCGCACCCGGCGATCCGTTGACCGTCACCGTGGCGAGTTCGGCGTCGGTCGATGTCTCGGCGCTCTTGCTGAACACCGCCGGAGTAGTGCGCTCCGACAACGACTTCGTGTTCTTCAACCAGCCGACCGGCCCCGGTGTGGTGTACCGCCATGGCAATGGCGGCCCGGACGTGGTCGAAGTGCGGACCTCGGCGCTACCCGCCGACGTGGACAAGGTCGTCGTCACCGCCAGCCTCGACGGACGCGGCCCCGCCACCTTCGCCTCGGTCGGCCAGCTCACCGCCACCATCGGATCCGGTCCCACCGCACTGACTTTCCAGATCCCGGGGCTCACCACCGAGAGCGGTGTGGTGTGCGTGGAGATCTACCGCCGCAACGGCGCGTGGAAGGTGCGGGCGATCGGTCAGGGTTACGACGACGGGCTGGCGGGCATCGCGTCGGCCTACGGCGTGAACCTCGAGGACGAACCCGAAACGCCCGCCGCGCAGAGCGGTGCCGCGCCGACGGCCGTGTACCCGCCGGTCTCCGCTCCCGCGGCCGGATACCCGGCGCAGGGTGGGGGCCACCCGA
Organism: Nocardia sp. NPDC055029; assembly: GCF_053608525.1. Taxonomy (NCBI): domain Bacteria; kingdom Bacillati; phylum Actinomycetota; class Actinomycetes; order Mycobacteriales; family Nocardiaceae; genus Nocardia; species Nocardia sp. NPDC055029. Next base: position 19,958 of record NZ_JBSGVQ010000057.1, on the reverse strand, counting down.
CCATGCCCGCCGGTCAGCCCGGCCAATTCGCCCCACCGCCGGGGCAGCCGGCGGCTCACCCCTACCCGCCCGCAGGCGCCCCTGCCTTCCCGCCGCCGACGGGTCAGCCCGGCTACGGACAGCAGCCCGGTGGACCCGCTCAGCAGCCCTACCCTTCGTACGCATCCCAAGGAGCCCAGCCCGTGCACAGCGACCTGTTCGATCCCTCGCACGCCGAGGTCACCGGCCTCGGTATCCAGAAACAGGGCGGCAAGATGGTCAAGGTGGGCCTCAACGGTGAGGTGATGGCCCGGGCAGGCTCGATGGTGGCCTACCAGGGTGACCTGCAGTTCCAGGCCCTCGGCTCCGGCGGTATCGGCCGGGCGATCCGCCAGCACCTCACCGGCGAGGGCGTGCCGCTGATGAAGGTGACCGGCCGCGGCGACCTGTTCCTGGCCAACAGCGCCGCCGACGTGCACATCATCGACCTCGACGGCACCGACGGCCTCACCATCAACGGCGCCAACGTCCTCGCGTTCGACTCCACCCTGCGCTACGACATCGGCCGCGTGCAGGGCGCCGCGGGCTACGCCTCCAACGCAGGCCTGTTCAACTGCGTGTTCACCGGCCGCGGCCGTATCGCCATCACCACCCACGGCTCCCCGGTGGTGCTCACCGTCGACCAGGCCACCTTCGCCGACCCGAACGCCGCCGTCGCCTGGTCGTCGAGCCTGCAGACCGGCATCAAGCGCAACGACTCCTTCGGCCTCGGCAGGCTGATGGGCCGCAGCACCGGCGAGGCGAGCACGCTGTCGTTCGCCGGCCGCGGCTTCGTCATCGTGCAGCCCTCCGAGCTGCCCCCGGGCGGCCTCATCGGCGGCACCGGCGGCGGCCAGCAGGCAGGCCACGGCGGCGGCCTGTTCGGCTGACCCTCCGGGCTACGCCTGGTCGACGGCTGTGCGCTGCCGCCATGACACCGGCAGCGCACCGAGGTCAGGACCCCGCGCGCTCCTTGCGGGCCTGACGACGGGCCTCCCGCATGGCATTGAGCTCCTGCTCCAGGCTCTCGGCGATACGGAACTGCCCGGTGTCGTACACGTTGACCGGTTCGATCGCCTCGTAGCCGAAATTGGCCTCGGCGAAGGCCTTCTCGACGCGGGCCTCGATATCGGAGATCGTGCTCTTGCGCGCCGCGGGAACCGAGTCGGTGGACTTCGTCGTCGGCTCGGACTTGACGGCCTCGGGGGCGGGCTCGGGCGCGACGGGCGGCTGCGGCGCGGCCTTCTTGGCCGAGGCCTTCTCCGCCGACGACGGCTTGCCGATGCCGAAGCGCTTGCGCTTCTCGGTGGGCTTGCCGTTGCCGATCGTCTCGGTGGGCGTCCACGCGGGTTCCCGGCTGACCGGCGCGGTGACGGCGGCCTGATCGGCGGCGAACGCCTCGGCGCGGGCCTGACCCGTCATCGGCGGCTGGTAGGTCAGGCGGACACCCTCGGTGGCCCCGCGGCCGAGCAGGTTCTCGGCCGGGTCGGGCAGGTCCCTGACCTGACTGGTCGCGCGAGTGATGGCGAGCCCGTAGCGGGCGCTGGCGGCGTCGTGGATGAGCAGCGCGACACCGATCATCACGGGGGCGACCGCGTGCACTGCGGCGTCGTACCAGCGGCCGTCGCGCAGGTAGGGATAGGTGTTGAGGGTGACGGTGAGCCCGAGCAGGGCGATCTCGGCCATCGCGACCTGACGCCGGTTGTCGATGACGCCCCACTCGGCGACCTTGTTCGTGCCGACCATGATGATGATCAGACAGACGCTGATCATCGCCTCGAGCAGGTAGCTGAACCAGAACAGCGGGTCACTCGGACCGCCGGGCGCGATGTTCTGCTGCACGTTCACCGCGGACCACAGCATGCCCGCGCCGACGACACCCGCCAGGGCCTTGAGTGACCACGACCGGTGCCGGTACAGCGAAGCCAGCTTCGCGTGCGGGCTCGATTCGCGGCGCTGGGACGCCATCGCCTTTCTGGCGAGCAGCAGATCTCGCATGTCGGCCTTCTCGATTGCTTCGGTGGTGCTCCTGGCCCGGTCGGAGGCCTGTGCCATCGCCTGGGTGTGCTTCCAGCGCTGTTCGCGATCCTGTTCACGGATGCGTTCGGCGAGTTCCCGCTCCGCGCGCAGCTCGTCTTCCGACAGCGCGTCGGTCAGGGCGGGGTCGAATTGGTAGGCGAGGCGCCCACGCGCCCGTTCGACCCGCTGGGCGAGCAGGCTGACGTCGTCTTCGATGGGAGAATCGACGGTCATGCTCGACCACCGCCCCGGCATCGCGAAGGCAGACGGGTGACCACACGTGTGAACGGCACACGCCATTAATAGTCCATACACCCGCCCGTGCGAAACCGATGCTCCGACACGGCTCCCCGTTCTCGGCGCGCCGCGAGCGACACGCGCAGGCGATACCGGCCGGTAGTCCAACTCCGAAAGATAATCCCAGACCGCCTTCCGAGCCAAGGTTTTAGCACCATCGGTGCCCAAGCGTTGTCGAACGACGTTCGCGGACAACACGAATCGGACACCAACTTCGCGCCCCCGTCAAGACCCGTGGCCGCGACCGCCGGAACCCGGTCCGAGGCCCCGCCCGGAGGCTCCGGAACCCACTATTGCCACCTCGCCAATAGTGGTCCACACTGTATCTGTAACCACTGGTCACCTCTGGACCAGTGCTGTGCCGAGCCGTAAGGAGACTCGATGGCCGCCAACCGGTCCAGCTGGATGAACGAGGACCTGGACGCCCTGCGCGACCTCGCCCGCGCCTTCCTGGCCAAGGAACTCGCGCCGAACATCGACAAGTACCGCGAGCAGCACCACGTGGACCGCGACCTGTGGAACAAGGCCGGTGAAGTGGGCCTGCTGTGTCTGTCGATCCCGGAGGAGTACGGCGGCGGTGGCGGCACCTTCGCCCACGAGGCCGTGCTCATGGAGGAGCAGGCCCGCGTCGTCGACACCTCGTGGGGCGTCAGCCTGCACAACGGCATCGTGGCGCACTACCTGCTCGCCTACGGCACCGAGGAGCAGAAGCAGCAGTGGCTGCCCAAGATGGCCAGCGGCGATGTCGTCGGCGCCATCGCGATGACCGAGCCAGGCACCGGCTCGGACCTGCAGGCCGTCAAGGCCAAGGCGATCCGCGACGGTGACGAGTACGTCATCAACGGCTCCAAGACCTTCATCACCAACGGCGCCCAGGCCGACCTGATCATCCTGGTCGCCAAGACCGACCCCACCCAGGGCGCCGCCGGCGTCTCGCTGGTGCTGGTCGAGGCCGACCGCGAGGGTTTCCGTCGCGGCCGCGTGCTCGACAAGATCGGCCAGAAGGGCCAGGACACCTCCGAGCTGTTCTTCGAGGACGTGCGCGTCCCGGTGACCAACCTGCTCGGTGCCAAGGAGGGCCAGGGCTTCATCCAGCTGATGCAGCAGCTGCCGCAGGAGCGCCTGATCGTCGCGCACGGCGCGGTCGCGGGCATGGAGGTCGCCCTCGATCACACCCTGCGCTACACCAAGGAGCGCGAGGCGTTCGGCCGCCCTGTGTTCGGTTTCCAGAACACCAAGTTCAAGCTGGCCGAGGTCGCCACCGAAGCGCGCATCGCGCGCGTGTTCATCGACGACTGCATCGAGAAGCACCTCCGTGGCGAGCTCGACATCCCGACCGTCGCCATGGCGAAGTGGTGGACCACCGACAAGGCGATGCAGATCGCCGACACCTGCCTGCAGCTGTTCGGCGGCTACGGCTACATGAACGAGTACCCGATCGCGCGCATGTGGGTCGACAACCGCGTCCAGCTGATCTACGCGGGCACCAACGAGATCATGAAGGAGATCATCGCCCGCAGCCTGTAATACTTCTGCGCACAGGTGATCTCGACCGGCCGCGAACAGCTGTTCGCGGCCGGTTTTCGCTGTTGAGGTGCTATTTCGTGACCTATCCGGAACTCCGGCCGAGACGAATGTCCTTCGGAAGCGGTACATACGGGACGACGAGGACGGTGCGGCACAGTGGACGCGGACGGCGGTTCATCGGGTGAACCCGGACAGGAACCGGTACTGCCGGACCGTGCACAGATGATGCAGGCGGTCTGCGGTTTCGCCGGCGACGGCGATCCCGTCCTGCGGGCCGCGCACGAACTGGCCGCCCTGCACGAACGTCGCGAACAGCTCGTTCCCGGCGATACGAGCGAGATCGATTGGGAGCGGGCACGTCTGGTCTGCGAGATCGACCGCTGGGTGGTCATCCGTTCCCCCCGGCCCGCGACGACGGCGCCGATGCACACCGAGAGCATCGGCGCCGTCGTCGACCGCATGGCCCATTTCGCCGCCCTCACCTACCGCGCACTGGCCTGCGGCGCCGAATCCGAACTCCGCGCCGCGCAACTGCGTCTGCACGAACTGGGGTGCGGCTACGACGATCTCGTCGTCGAGGTGGCCAGCGGCGCGCGCAGGCTACCCGACGGGCCCGAGGGCGACGCGCCGGAAAGCGGTGGCGCACAACCAAGCCGGAACCGCCCACGCACCGAATAGCAGGTGGTGCGCTGCCCGAAAACCGGCCACGGAACCGGCGCACCACAGCACCACGGCCGCGCCAGGGTCTCAACCCACCCTCCCCCCAGGTCGGCGCGGCACACGGACCCCGCTCCTCGGGCGGCGGGGCCCGTTCCTCCCACCCTCGCCACGACCACGGCAGCTGACGGCCACATCGCCGTCCACACACGTTCAACCGGCACCCGTACCGTCCCCGGTAGACGGCGAACGGAGCCCGGCATGCTCGATCCTCGACTGCACACCGCATGGCTGGTCAACGCTGCCTCCGGCGCCGCGGCGGCCACCGTCCGCGCGCCGATGGCGCGGCCGCGCAGCTCCGCGAGCGCGCGCGGCCAGCTGGTCGTCACCGATCTCGAGGTCGTGACGGTCACCCACGACACCGCGATCCTCACCTGGGCCACCCGGCGCCGCGACCGGTCCGGCACCCTGCGCCCCGCCGCCTCCGACACCGAGGTCCGGCTCGCCCTCGCCGACGGCCTGGCAGCGCCGGTGACCCGGTTCTACGATCCGCGCCGCACCGCCCATCACTACGCCGAGATCCGCGGTCTCGAACCCGGCCGCAGCTACCGCTTCACCGCCTGCTCCGAGGGTGTCCGCGCGGTCGCGGGCCGCACCTGGGTGACGCGCCGTCCCGGCGCACCGGAGGCGACCGGCGTCCTTCGCACCGCACCACCGCCACCGGGCCGCCTGCTGCGGACCATCGCCCTCACCAACGACCTGCACTGGGGTGAGGACCGCAGCGGCCTGATCGTCGCCGGGTTGCCGCCCGGCCTGCGCCACGACGACGGCCACTACCCGCAGGTGATGACCGACGCACTGCTGCACGACATCCGCAGGCCCGAACGCGCGGTCGACCATCTCGTCGTCGCCGGTGATCTCACCGACAGCGGCACGGCCGACCAGGTCGCCGGCATCCGCGCGCGCCTCGACGACTGGGGCACGCGCGGCCGCGACTATCTCGCCTGCCGCGGCAACCACGACGTCGCGCGCGGGCGGGAGGACCACTGGGGCTGGGCTTTCCATGCCCGCCAGCGGCTCACCTGCCACGAGTTCGGCGGCCTGCGGCTGATCGGCCTCGACACCACACGCCATCGGGGCGCGGGCGGCACGATCTCGGCCGCCCAGCTCACCCACCTGCGCGAGGTACTCGCCGCCGCCCCCGACCAGCCGACGCTGATCTTCGGCCACCATCCGGTGACCCGCTATGCGGCACTGAGCAATCCGGGCGGCCCCGGATTCGTCCTCGACCGGGCGAGCGCGCACGCGCTGCAGGCGAGCTACCGGACCAGCCCCGGCGTGTTCCTGCATCACAGCGGGCACACCCATCGAAACCGGATGAGCCGCCCCGATTCCGGGCGCGTCGAGTTCCTCGAGGTCGCCGCGGTCAAGGAGTATCCGGGCGGCTATGCGCTGCTGCGGATCTACGAGCGTGGATACACCGTGCACTTCCACCGCATCGCGGCCGCGGCGGCGCTGGCCTGGACCGACCGGACCCGCGGGCAGTACTTCGGTCTGCATCCCGACCACGCGTTCGGCACCTTCGTCGATCGCAATCACCAGGTCTCGCACGATTTCTCCGGGGTCACCGCCCGGCGCTGACGCGTGTCAGAACAGTCGTAGGGCTACCAAACGCCAACGGTCCTTGGTGAATTCGATGCGGCCCGCGAACGCGAGGGTTCGCGGGCCGCGCTGATAGGAGGCGAAGATCTCGGCGCCGCCCGGCTCGGTGGCGGTCACCCGCACGTGTTTGACCGTGGCGGCGCCGAGGCTGCGGCCGGGAGCCAGGTCCTGGGTGAGCATGGTGCGCACCGATGCCAGGACCCGCGGGTCGGTGACCGCGCGCAACTGGTCGGGCTTTCTGCGCCGGTCGACGACCTCGAGCACCAACCGCACCGACTGCTCGGCGAATCGCTGTGCCTCGGCGACGGATTCGGCCTCGCCGCGCCTGCCCCGTGCGCACGCCGCGCTGACCACCCGGCGCACACCGAACGGCGCACCGCCGGCCCGAGAACGCGTCGATCCCGGATATCGCTGCGGCACAGCGATATCCACCGCAGCCCGCGACGGAGTCGCTGCTGTTTCGAGGCCGGGCTCGCAATGCGGCGCACGCGCCAACGACATTCGCTCCGTAGACATCACTCGTCCCCTTCGAGTCCGCCCACCCACTCCCCAGTGCTGGCGCACAGCATGCCACGGGGGTCCGACAGGCGTCCGGGGAATTCAGAACAGGGTCATCGGTTCGTCGGGTTCGGGAGTCGGCTGCGGCGGGAGCTCGGGGACGACGGCGCCGACCGCGTCGTGGAACCGGCGGGCCAGCCCGCGGGCGGCGGCGTTGTCGGGGGTGTGCACGAACACCGTCGGGGAGCGGCCCTCGCGCAGCCACTGCGCGACGGTCTCGACCCACGGCTGCCAGCCGGCGACGGTGCGGTCCTCGTCGGCGCGACCGTGGTAGCGCACGATCGGGTATTCGGTCAGCGCCCGCATCCGCCGCGGCACCCGTGGCTTCTTCGCCCGCGCCTCGTACTCCGACGGGTCGCCGGGCGGTCCGCCGAACAGCACGGTCGTGTCGAAGGGCACCCATTCGGCGCCGATCCGGCCGAGCACCCGTTCCAGCTGCACCGCGGCGCGCTCGTCGGTGAAGAAGGCCGGATGACGTACCTCGACCGCACATCGCAGCCCGGCGGGCAGGTCACGCTGGAACCGCGCCAGCGCACCCAGATCGGTGGGCCCGAACGAGGCGGGCAACTGAATCCACAGGGCATGCACCCGCGACCCGAGCGGCGCCATCACATCGAGAAAGGCCGACAGCTCGGCCTGCGCGTCGACGAGCCTGCGCTCGTGGGTGACGGCGCGCGGCGGCTTGAGCACGAACCGGAAATCCGGCGCGGTCTGCCGGGCCCACGACTCGACGGTGGAGGCCGACGGCGTCGCGTAGAAGGTGGTGTTGCCCTCGACAGCGCCGCAGTGCCCGGCGTAGGCGCGCAGCCGCTCCCCCGGTGCGGGCAACCGCTGCTGCCACTGCGGGTGCGTCCACATCGCACACCCGACCCGCAGCTCACGCACAGGCCGACGGTAGTACAGCGATCGGCCGCGCCTAAAATGAGACCGGTTGCCACCACTCGCCCCGTGAGCGTGCCCCGGTGCGCGCACGACGGAAAGGGCCTGTGATGGCGATTCTCACCAGTGAACGGCCCCGTGCTGTCTCCAGCACGCGGACCCGCGCCTGGCTCGGTGTTTCCGCGGCGATGGTCGCGATCGCGTGGGGCGGCAACGAGTTCACCCCGCTGCTGGTGATGTACAAGAGCCACGGCCTGCCGCTGACGGCGGTCGACCTGCTGCTGTTCTACTACGTCCTCGGCATCGTGCCCGCGCTGCTCATCGGCGGCCCGCTCTCGGACCGGTTCGGCCGCCGCACGCTGATGCTGCCCGCCCCGCTGATCGCGGCGGCCGGTTCGCTGCTGCTCGCGGCGGGCGCGGCCTCGGTCCCGATGCTGGCGGCCGGGCGGATGCTGTGCGGCGTCGCGCTCGGACTGGCGATGGCGGTCGGCGGCAGCTGGCTCAAGGAGCTCTCCCAGCCGCCCTACGCCGCGGCCGCCGCCGGTGTCGGTGCCCGCCGCTCGGCCATGAGCCTGACCGCCGGGTTCGCGCTCGGCGCCGGCGTGGCCGGTGTGCTGGCGCAGTGGGGGCCGCTGCCCGATTCCACCGCCTATCTCGTCAACGCGGCGCTGTGCGTCGCCACCGCGGTCTGGCTGGCCAAGTCGCCGGAAACGGTGACGCGACAGCCGAATCCGGGCAGGCTACGCGACGATCTGAAGATCCCGGCCGCCGGGCACCGCCGCTTCCTGCGGGTCGCGGTGCCGATCGCGCTGTGGCTGTTCACCGCCAACGCGACCGCCTACGCCGTGCTGCCGACGCTGATGCTGCCGCGCGTGCAAGGCGCCCCGATCGCCTTCTCCGCGCTGGTCACCATGGTGACGCTCGGCTGCGGTTTCACCATCCAATCGGTGGCCCGGCGGATCGACCGGCCCGGCACCGCCCGCGCCGCGGTCCTGGCCCTGGTGCTGCTCACCGCGGGCATGGTGCTGGCGTCGTGGACGGCGGCCACCCTGAGCATCTGGGTGACCCTGCTGACCGCCGTCGTGCTCGGCAGCGGATACGGCATCGGCCTGGTCGCGGGGTTGCAGCAGATCGAGCGGATCGCGGGCCCCGGTGATCTGGCCGGGCTCAACGCCGTCTTCTACTCGGTGAGCTACCTCGGCTTCGGTGTGCCCGCCGTGCTGTCCGCCCTGCACGGCAGCTTCGGCTTCGGCTATCCCGCCATGTATCTGGTCGTCGCGCTGATCGCCGCGGCCTGCCTCGCGTTGGTCGCCGCGAATTATCGCGAGCCGGTCGCCGCCTCGGTTGTCCGGCCGGAGCCCAGCGACGGCGAGGTGCGAGCATGACCGCGAACCCGGTCGAGACCTTGCGCCGCTGGCAGGATTCCGGCGCGATCTGGCGGGTGCTCGCCCGCCGCGCCGACTCGGTGACCGTCGGCCTGTTCGAATGCACCGGCGGTCAGGAGGTCGACCGGTTCACCTCCGCCGATCCGGCACTGCTGCGATTCCTCGGCGAACGCACCAGCAGCGAGGACTGACCGCCGGGCGGATACCGGGTTAGGCTGGTTGCCGTCATCGCTTCACATCACGTCGGCCACCGCGGCCGGTTCGCTCGGTGAGGAGAGATCATGTCGGCACCTACCCAAGGCCTGTCCGCGGGAACGTGGGTCATCGACCGTAGCCATTCGGCTCTGCAGTTCTCCGTGCGCCATCTGATGGTGAGCAAGGTGCGCGGACGCTTCACGAATTTCTCCGGCGCGCTGGCCGTCCATCCCGACGGCACCGCCGACGCCGTGGTCGAGATGCGGGTCGATTCGGTCACCACCGACAATCCGCAGCGCGACGAGCACCTGGCCACCGCCGACTTCTTCGACGTGGCCAACCATCCCGTCGCCACTTTCAAGGCCGCCGACTTCCGTCCCCTCGGCGACGAGTTCTCGGTCACCGGTGACTTCACCATCCGCGGTACCACCCACCCGGTCACCCTGCACGTGGAATTCCTTGGCGCGGGCCCCGGCATGGGCGACGCGCCGGTCGCGGGCTTCACCGCCACCGCGACCATCAACCGCCGTGATTTCGGGATCACCACCGAGATGCCGATGGCCAACGGCGGCGTCGTGGTCGGCGACAAGATCGCCCTCTCGCTCGACATCGAGGTCGGCCTACAGGACTGACCGGCACCGAGTACAGGAGGGCGTATGGCAGGACGTCGTTTCCTGGCCGGGTTCGCAGCCGGCCTCGCGCTGATCGTCGCGGCCTGTGGCGGTTCGCGCGAGCCTGGATCCGACTCCGCCGACCCGCCCGCCGCCGTCATCTCGGTCGAGCCGGCGGCGGGCACGACCGAGGTCGACCCGCTCAGCCCGGTCCGGGTCACCACCAGCGACGGCGAACTCACCTCGGTCACCATGACCAACGAGCAGGGCCGCACGATCGAGGGCGTCTTCACCCCCGACCAGACGGCGTGGAAGCCCGCCGAACCGCTCGGTTACGGCCGCACCTACACCGTCGTCGCCGAAGCCCTCACCGTCACCGGCCCGATCGGACCGATCACCTCCTCGTTCTCCACACTCGCGCCCAACAATCAGACGAAGGTGTACTTCCGCACCACCGGTGGCGAGGCGCTGTCCCCGTCGGACAGCTACGGCGTCGGCACCGTCGTCGTCGCGCATTTCGACGAGGACGTTCCCGACCGTGCGACGGCCGAACGGCACCTCAGCGTCACCACCGACCCGCCGGCGACCGGCTCCTGGTACTGGCTCGACAACCGCAACGCCCACTGGCGGCCGCAGAACTATTACCCGCCCGGCACCTCGGTCACCCTCGCCGCCGACATCTACGGCAAGGACCTGGGCGGCGGCTTGTACGGCCAGGAGGACACCGGGACCAGCTTCACGATCGGCCCGGCACACATCTCGATCGTCGACGACAACGACAAGCAGGTCCAGGTGTTCGAGAACGGCACCCTGATCCGCACCATGCCCACCTCGATGGGCAGGGGCGGCAGCGAAGTCGTCGCGGGCAAGACGATCACCTTCTGGACCCAACCGGGCGTCTACACCGTCATGGACAAGGCCAACCCGGTGATCATGGATTCCTCCACCTACGGTCTGCCGGTGAATTCCCGGCTCGGCTACAAGGAGACCATCGGCTGGGCGACCAGGATCAGCACCGACGGCATCTATCTGCACCAACTCGACGACACCAGCTGGGCGCAGGGCAACACCAACGTCTCGCACGGCTGCCTCAACCTCAGCGGCGAGAACGCCCGATGGTTCTACGACTTCTCCCAGCCCGGCGACGTGGTGGAGATCCGCAACACCGGCGGCGCACCGCTCGAGGTGTGGCAGAACGGAGATTGGAGCGTGCCGTGGGAACAGTGGCAGGCAGGTAGCGCACTGCGGTGAACAGAGACGACGACACGGCGCCCTTACCACGCCTGGAAACGCCGAGGCCCGGTCCGCGGCGCGTCGGCAACCAGGTCCCCGCCACCAGCCGCACGCCCCGGCGCGGACGCGTGCGCCGCGTCGGCCTGATCCTGGCCAGGATGATCGGCGCGACGATCGCACTGGCCGTCTTCACCGGCACCGGCCTGTCCTGGTCGGCGAAGAACGACTTCGATTCCGGTTTCACCCATTCCACCGCGCTCGGCACCGACGCCCCTCGCTCGCGCGGCGGCGCCGTCAACATCCTGCTGATCGGCCTGGACACCCGCAAGGACCTCAACGGCAACGACCTGCCGAAACAGATCCTGGACCAGCTGCACGCCGGCGACGGCACCGAGGGCGGCTACAACGCGAATTCGCTGATCCTGCTGCACATCCCGGCCGACCTGAGCAAGATCGTCGCGTTCTCCATCCCACGCGACAACTACGTGCCGGTGACGGGCATCCCCGGTTATCGGCAGATCAAGATCAAGGAGGCGTACGGCCTGAAGAAGGCCGCGGTGCAGGCGAAGCTGATCGAGCAGGGCGAAACGGACCCGGTGGTGCTGGAGCGCCGTGGCCGCGAGGCGGGCCGCGCGTCGATCGTGTCCACCGTGCGCACTCTGGTCGGGGTACCGATCGACCGGTTCGCCGAGATCTCGCTGGCCGGGTTCTACGACCTGGCGACCGCGATCGGCGGCGTCGATGTCTGCCTGAACAACGCGGTCGACGACAGCGAGTTCTCCGGTGCGGTGTTCCCTGCGGGCCGCCAGCACCTCGACGGTTCCGAAGCCCTGGCCTTCGTGCGGCAACGCCACGGCCTGCACAACGGCGACCTCGATCGCACGCACCGCCAGCAGGCGTTCCTCACCTCGGTGGCCAAGTCGCTCAGGGATTCCGGCACGCTCACCAATCTGAGCAGGCTCTCGGCGCTGATGGACGTGGCGCACAAGGACATCGTGCTCTCCGACGGCTGGAATCTGTTCGACTTCGCCCGCGAGCTCGGCGCGGCGGGCACGCTGCCGGTGGAGTTCCACACGCTGCCGGTGGTGCGCTACGACGTGATCGACGGCCAGGACGTCAATATCGTCGACGCGGGCGCGATCAAACGGGAGGTGCGGGCGGCGTTCGGGCTGGAAGCGCCGATCACCACCACGGCGCCGATGCCGACCGGTGTCGTCGATGTACCCGCCGCGCTCGGCCCGCCGACGACCTCGGCCCCGCCGCTGCCCGACACCGGAAAAGCGGTGACCACGACCATCGGCGGCACCATTCCCTGCGTCAACTGATCACGGCCACAACGCAGTTCGGCCACCGAGACCCGGTGGCCGAACTGTCTCTCACTCCTCGGGCGCGTCCGGATAGGCGTCCTGCCGATGCCCGCCGCGCAGCGTGCCGTCCAGATACGCCGCCTTGCAGGCCCGCCGGGCGATCTTGCCGCTCGATGTACGCGGGATCGACCCCGCGGGCACCAGCAGCAGGTCACGCACGGTGACACCATGCCTGCGCGCGATCGCCGCGCGCACCGTGTCCACGATCGGCCCCGGGTCGAGTTTCGCCGCGCCCGTACCGCGTTCGGCGACGACCACCAGCTGCTCGGCCGCCTCGTCGGTCGGGCTGCCCGCCTCCAGCACCGGCGCGGGCAGCTGCCCGGCCGGTACCGAGAAGGCCGCGACGAACCCGGGCCGCAGCGCCGTGCTCGCCTCCTGGGCGGAGTACTCGAGGTCCTGCGGGTAGTGGTTGCGGCCGTCGACGATCACCAGGTCCTTCACCCGGCCGGTGATGAACAGCTCGCCGTCGTGGTAGGCGCCGAAGTCGCCGGTGCGCATCCACCGCGCGTCGTCCGGTGCGCCCTCGGCCCTGCTGCCCGCGGGATTGCGGGTCACCCGGTTGTGGAAGGTCTCCGCGGTCTCCCCCTGCCTGCCCCAGTACCCGATACCCATGTTGTCGCCGTGCAGCCAGATCTCGCCGACCTCGCCCTCCCTGCGCTCGATCCCGGTCGCCGGGTCGACGATCACCGCCCACTGCGAGCGCGCGACGTACCCGCACGACACCTGCGCGACCGCGTCCGCGGAGTGCTCGTCGACCGCCACCATCCGGCCCTCGTTCAGCTGCCCGCGATCGACGTAGACCACCCTGGCCTCGTCGTCGCGTCTGGTCGCCGAGACGAACAGCGTCGCCTCGGCCATCCCGTAGCAGGGCTTGATCGCGTTCTTGGACAACCCGTACGGCGCGAAGGCCTCGTTGAACTTGCGCATGGAGGCCACCGACACCGGCTCGCTGCCGTTGATCAGGCCGATCACGTTCGACAGATCCAGCGATTCGCCACCCTTGGGCAGTCCGCGCACCGCCGCGTGCTCGAAGGCGAAATTCGGTGCCGCCGAATAGATCTCGGCACCGTCGGCCTGGGCCGCCAGTTCCTTGATCCAGCGCGACGGCCTGCGCACGAACGCGCTCGGCGACATGATGGTGATGAACTTGCCGCCGATGGTCGGCAGGATCACCGACAGCAGCCCCATGTCGTGGAACAGCGGCAGCCAGGTGACCCCGCGCGCGTTCTCGGTGATGCCGATCGCGTCGATCATCTGCAGCAGATTGGTGCCGACCGAGCGATGGGTGATCTCGACGCCGGCGGGCACCCGGGTGGACCCCGAGGTGTACTGCAGGTAGGCGACGCTGTCGATATCGATCTCGGGCCTGCGCCAGGTCGCCCCGACGGTGTCCGGGATCGCCTCGACCGCGATGATCCTCGGCCGTTGCGCGGCGGGCTGCTCCCGGAAGAACTTCCGCACCCCCGCCGCCGCGGTGCCGACGGTGAGCACAGCGACCGGCTCGCAGTCGCCGAGTACGGCGTGCAGCCGGTCGCTGTGGCCCTGCTCCTCCGGGTCGAACAGCGGCACGGCCACATTCCCCGCGTACACCGCCGCGAACAGCGCGACGACGTAGTCCAGGCCCTGCGGTGCGAGCACCGCGACCCGGTCGCCGGGCGAGGTCACCTGTTGCAGCCGCGCGGCCACCGCGCGCAGCCTGACCCCGAATTCGCGCCAGGTCAGCTCCTGGTATTCGCCCTCACGTTCCCGTGAATAGTCGATGAAGCGATAGGCCAGATCGTCCCCGTTGGCCTCGCTGTGTTTGTCGACGAAGTCGATCAAGGTCTGGTTACCCGGAATCCGGATATTGCCCAGTTCGTCCACATAGTCGTCGAAAGTCTCGCCGATCATTCCCTATCCTTTTCAACGCACAATGCATCTGTAGGAGGCGCCGCCGTGGCGAAGAGTCAATACCGCCCGAAGGCGACGGCGACGTTGTGCCCGCCGAATCCGAAGGAGTTGTTCACCGCGTAGTCGATCGGCCCGCGCCGAGCCTCACCGCAGACCACGTCCAGATCGATCTCGGGGTCCTGGTTGTCCAGGTTGAGGGTGGGCGGAATGATGCTGTCGCGCACGCTCAGTACGGTCAGCACCGCCTCGAGCGCGCCGACCGCGCCGATCGAATGCCCGAGCGCCGACTTGGGCGCGTACACCGACGCGTGCGAGCCGATCGCCTTGCCGATCGCGTTGGCCTCGGCGGTGTCACCGATGGGCGTCGCGGTCGCGTGGGCGTTGATGTGGGTGACATCGGTGCGGCTGATCCCGCCGGTCTGCATCGCCCGTGTCATCGCCCGCGCCGCGCCGGTGCCCTCGGGATCCGGTGCCACGAGGTGGAATCCGTCGGAGGTGACGCCCGCCCCGAGCAGCCGCGCGTGGATCGTCGCGCCGCGGGCCTTGGCGTGCTCCTCGGTCTCGATCACCATCATCGCGCCCGCCTCGCCGAAGACGAAGCCGTCGCGATCGGCGTCGAACGGACGCGAGGCCGCCTTGGGGTCATCGTTGCGGGTGCTCATGGCGCGCATCTGGGTGAACGCCGCGATCGGCACCGCCTGGATAGACCCCTCGACACCGCCGGTCACCACCATGTCGGCATCGCCCATCATGATCATCCGCCAGGCGTTGGCGATCGCCTCCGACCCCGACGAGCAGGCCGAGACCGGTGTGGAAACACCGGCGCGCGCACCCAATTCGAGGCCGACGCAGGCGGCGGGACCGTTGGGCATGATCGTCTGCACGGTCAGCGGCGAGACCTTGCGGTATCCGCCGTTGCCGAGCCTGTCGCGCGCGTAGATCAGGGATTCCGCGCCGCCGAGTCCGGTGCCGATCGAGACACCGAGCCGGTCGCGGTCCACCTCGGGATTGCCCGCGTTGCGCCACACTTCGCGACCGAGGACCACGGCCATCTGCTCGACATAGGACAGCCTGCGCGCCTCCTCGCGGGTCAGCGAGGCGGCGGGGGCGATCTTCAGGTGACCGCCGATCCGCACCGGCAGGTCGAAGTCGTCGATGAAGGAGTCCTCCAGGACGTCGATGCCGCTTTCGCCGTTGAGCAGACCCTTCCAGGTCGAGTCGACGTCGCCGGCGATCGAGGTGGTCGCCGCCAGGCTCGTGACCACGATGTCCGTCATATTTTCGCTCACTCTCTCTAGCTATGCCACGACTGGATCGGGAACCGCTGATGGAGCTGAACTGGTGGAGCGTATATGCAGTCGGCGCGACGCGCCCAAATTCAGAAACAGTGCCCTCCGCACCGTGTCGTTCGGAGGCGCGTTGCGCCGGGTCTATCCTCGGCGACGACGGGCAACAATACCGGACCAGCGCAACTCTTGCTTTTCACTTCACGGAAAGGGCACGAGCTTGGCCAGGAACCTCACCCAATTGGAACTGCTCATCGAACTCGAACCGGTCGCCGCGAGCAATGTCGACCGCCATCTGTCGATGGCCAAAGACTGGCATCCGCACGACTACGTGCCGTGGGACCAGGGCCGCAACTTCGCCGCGATGGGCGGAATCGATTGGGACCCAGAGCAATCCACGCTCAGCGATCTCGCCAAGGCGGCGATGATCACCAATCTGCTCACCGAGGACAATCTGCCGTCCTACCACCGGGAGCTCGCCGAGAACTTCTCCAAGGACGGCGCGTGGGGCACCTGGGTCGGTCGCTGGACCGCCGAGGAGAACCGCCACGGCATCGTGATGCGTGACTACCTCGTTGTCACTCGCGGCGTCGACCCGGTGGCACTCGAGCAGGCCCGGATGATCCACATGACGAACGGCTATTCGGTGATGGCCGTCGTCGACGAAAAGGCGGGCGGCGTCGACATCAGGGCCAATGCCGTGGCAGGCATGCTGTACTCCGTCGCCTACGTGACCTTCCAGGAACTGGCCACCCGGGTCAGCCACCGCAATACCGGTCGCGTCTGCGACGACCCGATCGCCGATCGCATGCTCGCCCGCATCGCCGCCGACGAGAACCTGCACATGATCTTCTATCGCAACCTCTGCACCGCCGCGCTGGATCTGGCGCCCGACCAGGCCATGGAGGCGATCAACACGATCGTGCAGGGCTTCCAGATGCCCGGAGCGGGCATGCCGGGCTGGCGGCGCAACGGCGTGCTGATGGCCAAGCACGGCATCTACGACCTGCGCCAGCACCTGGACGAGGTCCTGCTGCCGGTGCTGCGCAAATGGAACATCTTCGAGCGCACCGACTTCGGCGCACGGGGCGAGCGGGCACGCGAGGACCTCGCGGCCTTCCTCGACCGGCTCCGCGTCGACGTGGCGCGCTTCGAGGAGCAGCGCGACCGCTCGCTCGCGCGCGCGGCGAACCGCGGCCGCCAGCTCGTCTAGCGCGGCGGCACCGATCCGGCCCGGCCGCTACCGGGCCGGATAGCGGCGCGTGTCGTGCTTGTTGCGGTACATCGCCGAATCGGCCTCGTGCACCAATTCGTCTACCGTGCCGGGTAGTTCGTCGAAGTAGGCGGCGCCGATGCTCACACCCACCGCGAGCATGTGCCCGTCCACCTCGAGCGGTGCGGTCAGCGCCGAGACCAGATCGTCGGCCAGATCCGCCAGTTGCGCTTCCCCCGAGCAGTCCTCCACCAGCACCAGGAACTCGTCACCGCCGATCCTGGCGGCCATCGCGTCCAGCGGGCGGACACCGTCACGCATCCGATCGGCGATGACCCGCAGCACCCGGTCACCGACCGTGTGCCCCCACAGGTCGTTGATCTCCTTGAAGCCGTCCAGATCCAGGTAGCAGACCCCGATCGGTGGTTCGGCGTCGGCAAGCCTGCTGAACAGGTGCGGCCGGTTGGGCAGGCCGGTGAGCGCGTCATGGTTCGCGTCGTGCCACAGCCGGTCGGCGAGCTGTTTGCGTTCGGTGACGTCGACCGCGACGCCGATGAGGAATTGGATATTGCCGTCGGCGTCGCGCACCGCCGACATCGACAGGTCGATGACGGTGACCTCGCCGTCGTCGTGCAGATGCTCGGTCTCGGTGCGAAAGCTCTCCGATTCGCCGGTGACCATACGCTGCAGTTCGCCGAACGCGTGGTTGAGATTCTGCGGGCCGAGGATGTCGGCGACGGTGCGGCCCGGCATCGTCTCCGGGGTGTGCCCGAGCATCTCGGCCATCGTGGCATTGCAGTTCACCACCCGGCCGGACATATCGACGGTGCCGATGCCGACCAGGGCGCCGTCGAACACCGCCTCGAAGCGGGCTTCCGACAGCGCCCGACGGCTCTCGGCTTCCTGTGCGGCCGCGAGCACCGCGGCCAAGGTCGCCTCCTGCTCGGCCAAGGCCGCCGACCGCAGTGCCCCGGTGAAACCGGCGGAAAAGTCGGCGGCCAGGCCGATCACGCGGTCCATGACATCGGGCAGCATCGGATCGTCTGGCCCGTCGGCGGCGATGGTGACCAGGTCCTCGCAGATCACCCGCACCGATCGGCTCACCGCCGCCGGATCACGATAGTTGGCCGCGACCAGCATCCTGGCGGCACGACGGGCGACATCGGAATCCTCGCCACCGCGCGCCGCGTCGATCAGACCGGTGCACAGGGCGGCGAGCATCTCCTCGATCTGGGAGCGGTTGAGCGTGGGAGCGACGACGCCGTCGAGGGCATCGGCCCACCGCTGCGCCAGCTCCCACGACCCCACTACTCGTCCACCCTGTCATCTCATAGCACCACCGAACCGGCGGCTCACTCTTTGCGCGCAACCCCGCCGAGGCCGAGCGATCGGCCCGGCTTCTCGTGCTGGTCCCGCTCCGATTCCGGCCGCCACGCCGGCAGCGCGACAACTCCGGGCGACACCATGCCCCAACCCTGAAACATCGACACGATCGCGTCCTCGGACCGGAATCGGATGCCGACCTTGGTCTCGTTGGCGGAGTGCTCACCCAGCTTACCGGCATCCTCCGGCCGCATCGCGGAGGTGAGATGTGAAATGGCTATGAAACTGCCCGGCGCGACCACCTCGCGCAGCGCGGCGACCTTGCCCGCCGGATCGTCTTCGTCCTGCACCAGGTGCAGCACCGCGATCAGCAGCAGCCCGACCGGCTCGTCGAAGTCGATGAGACCGGTCTCGCGCACCGCGGCGATCAGCTCGTCGGACTTGCGCAGATCGGCCTCGATCGCGCCCGCGCGCTCCCTGCCCCGCAGGATGGTCCGGGAGTGGGCGACCGCGACCGGGTCGATGTCGACATAGAGCACCCGCGCCTCGGGATCGATCTCGTGCACGATCTCGTGCACATTGCCCGCGGTGGGGATGCCGGAACCGATGTCGAGGAACTGCCGGATCCCGGCGTCGAGCATGAAGCGCACCGCCCGGCGGAGAAAGGCACGGTTGCTCAGTGCCAGACGCGGCAGATCGGGGACGAGCTTGGTCCCCATCTCCGCCGCCATCCGGTCGACGGCGAAATTGTGCGAGCCGCCGAGCAAGGCGTCATACATCCGAGCCGGGCTCGGATGCTGCATATCGACGCCCTCTGGTGCCCACGCAGGCCTGTCCATCGCATACCCCTGTCCAGTCGCGGCACCACCGCACCCCGCGACGACGCCAGACGCATCGTAGTGCGCGACACCGACTTCGGCGCACCCGAGCGCTAACTTCCCGCGCCGAACGGCTGCGCCCACAGCGGCGCCACATCGGGCGTCATCGTCGCGACCACCGGGATGCCCGCGGCCAGGAAGTTGTCCAGCGCCCGGCGCATGTGATCGGCGGAGGTGATGAGCACGGCCTTGTGCACGCCCAGCGCCTCCATCAACTTCGCGGAGAACTCCGCGTTCTGCACGGTCGAACCGGCCTGGGTCTCGGCGTAGATCCGATGCTTGGCCACCCCGCGGATAGTGAGCCAGTCCGCCATCACGTGCGCCTCGGTGACACCGTTGCGCGGGTTACCGCCGGTGACGATCACCGGGGAGGCGGGTGACATGAACGCCTGGACCAACGCGGCGTGCAGCCGGTTGCTCAGCTCGGCGCGCATGGTGCCGTCCGGCAGCAGCCCGTAGCCGAGCACCACGATCGCGGTCTCGGGGCCGTAGGTGTCGGGCAGCTCGATACCGGCAAGGCCCCCAACGGAATCGGCCGCACCCGCGATGCCCTCGGCGATGCCGGCGAGCGGGTCGGGTGAGGGTGCGGCCAGTGCGGGCGCCGCGGTGGCTATCGCGCCGATCAGGGCGGCGGGCAGCACGAGAGCGGCCGCGCCACGCCGCAGACACTTGTGAGTGAACAACCAATCCATGGTGACCTCCCGAACCAACGTCGAACCATGGTCGCTGACCATGGCGCGCCGTACGGAGGTTTTCTGAAATATTGATGGTTCGGACCGCAATCCCCCGATTCTAGGGGCACGTCGCCGACCAGCCTGCTACGCGAGAGATCTTGTCCGGGAACGCAAAAAGGCCCTCCAACAATGTTGGAGGGCCTTTCGCAATGATGTTCCGGCGGTGTCCTACTCTCCCACACCCTGTCGAGTGCAGTACCATCGGCGCAGGTGGCCTTAGCTTCCG
>NZ_JBSGVQ010000056.1:0-37335 GCF_053608525.1 Nocardia sp. NPDC055029 | reverse complement strand
GGCCGCGTCGGGGATGAGGGCACCGAGGCCGGCACCGGCTTCCACGACCACCTCGACACCCTGCTTGGACAGGGCGGGGATGATCTTGGGCACCAAGGCGACCCGCCGCTCACCCGCGCCGGACTCGCGAACGACTCCGACACGCGCGCCGCGCGGCGAACCCTCGCCAACGTTGTGCGTTGTCTCCACTAGTCAGACTTCCTTTTCGTGCTGGCTTCGAGCCTGGGAACAACGGGGTCAGCCGAAGTTACCTACGAGTAATATCGGCTTAAATCCTCGCAACTGTACTCGGCTCGCGGTGAGCCTAGCGGAGATGCCCGTCACATCGGAGAGCTGGACCGCCCACTGGGAAATCGGACAGAGCCGACCCGTTTCGCCAAGTTGACGACCTTTCCGCCCGGCGGACGCGAGCTCGCGTCGTCGATCAGATTCGTCGCCGCAGGTAGGGCCGGACAAGACCGCACGTGCGAGTGGGGTACTTACCTGGACGTCCGAATCCTGGTCGAATGACCTGTTCGGCGGGCGAACGTGACGCGTGTCATGCCGGTGCATGGTTCGGACTGTTGCGCGACCTGGGCCACACCGTAGGGTCGGAGCTGTGAACGACTGCGTCTTCTGCCGGATCGTGGCCGGTGCCGCACCGGCGACCAAGGTCTACGAGGACGACGCGGTGTGCGCGTTCCTCGACATCCGGCCGATCACCCGCGGGCACACGCTGGTCGTTCCCAAACAGCACGCCACCGAACTCGACGATCTCGATCCCGAACTCGGTGCGACGATCTTCCGCACCGGTCACCGGCTCGCGCGCGCCCTGCGCCGCAGCGGCCTGGCCAGCGACGGCGCCAATCTCGTTCTCAACGACGGCACAGCGGCCTTCCAGACCGTCGGCCACGTCCACCTGCACGTGGTGCCGCGCAAGCACGGTGACAAACTCAGTTTCGCCAAGGGCTTTCTGCTGCGCAGGCCGCACGAACCGAATGCGACCGCAGCGGCGATCCGTGCCGGCATCACCGCGCTCGACCAGAGCGAAGCAGAAGGAGCACAGGGATGACCGACCGCACGCCCGATCGCGAGCAGCTCACCGACCTGCTCTCCCAGCAGTGGGAGGCCATCGGGATCCTGGTCGCCGACCTCGACGAGAAGTCGTGGCGCAAGCCGTCCCCACTACCCGGCTGGACACTGTTCGACGTGGTCGCCCACGTGATCGGCACCGAGTCGTGGCTGCTCGGCGATACCCCGCCGCCGCATGACCCGTTGCGCCCCAAGACCGACGTGCGGACGCTGCCGCACGTGCGCAACGAGGTCGCCGTGCTCAACGAGATCTGGGTCGACCGGTTGCGCCCGCTCTCCGGCAAGCGCCTGCTCGCCCTGTTCGACGAGGTGACCGACCGCAGGCGCGCGGCGCTGGCCGCGATGGACGAGCAGGCCTGGCAGACGCCGACGGTGTCGCCGGTCGGGCAGGTTCCCTACGGGCGGTTCATGCGGGTGCGGCTGTTCGACTGCTGGATGCACGAACTCGACCTGGCCGACGGGATCGGCCGCACGGTGCCCGAGGGCGGCGGGCGCGCGGAGACCGCGTTCACCGAGCTCACCCTCGGCCTTGGCCGGGCCGTGGTGAAGGGCGCGAAGGCGCCGGACGGTTCGCGGATCACCATCGACCTCAGCGGACCCGTCACCCGGCAGATCCACCTCGCGGTGGTCGACGGGCGCGGCGCGGTGCTCGACGCGCCCGAGGGCGAACCGACCGCCGTGATCAGCATGGACTCCGGGTTGTTCGCGCGGTTGCGTGGCGGGCGGACCACCGCTGCCGCGCACCGGGACGCGGTCACCGTCTCGGGTGACACGGCCCTCGGTGAGCGACTGGTGCAGAACCTGGCCTTCACCATCTGATGCGGCTGTTCCTGGCGTCCTACCGGTTCGGCGCCTTCGCCGACCGGCTCGCCGGGCTCGTCGGCACACCCGGCCGGGTGGCGGTGATCCCGAATGCCTTCGACGCGTGGCCCGACGCCTGGTCGTCGGCGGTCACCAGTGATGTGAACCCGCTACGGCAGCACGGCTATTCGCCCGAGGTGGTCGACCTGCGCGACTATGCCGGGCAGCCGGGTCAGCTCGAGCGGCGGTTGCGCGAGTTCGCCATGGTGTGGGTGCGCGGCGGGAACACCTTCGTGCTGCGGGCCCAATTCGCCCGCAGCGGAGCCGATTCCGTGCTGCCCGAGCTGCTGCGCGAGGACGCACTGGTCTACGCGGGCTACAGCGCGGGCGCCTGTCTGCTCGGGCCCGATCTGCACGGGCTGGAGACGATGGACGATCCCGCCGAGGTGCTGCCCGCCACCGGTGTCGAACCGCGATGGGACGGACTGGGATTGGTGGATCGGCGGCTGGTCGTCCATCTCGACTCGCCCACCGATCCGGACGGCGAGGCGGCGAAGATGCTGGCGCGCTGCCGAACCGAGGGCGTCGCGCACTGGGCGCTCACCGACGACGATGTCGTCCTGGTGGACGGCGATCGGACCGAGGTGCTGCGCGGCCGGTCATCGACCGGCGTCGACCGGATCCGCTGATCGCTTGCGCCGGAATACGATCCAGCGCATCGCGCAGTACATGTACACCGCTTCGCAGGCGCCCGCCAGCAGCCGCGCCACGTGGTATTCCACGCCGAGCGCGCTCAACCCGGAGCCGACGCCGAGGATGAACGCCAGGTAGTTGACTCCCACCACGACCGCGTAGACCGCGGCCTGCTTGCCCATCGGGGCGTGCGAGTGGAAGTTGAAGGTGCGGTTGAGCAGGAAGGCGAGGCCGAACGCGACGATGTAGGCCAGGCTGATCGACAGCCAGACGGGCAGGTCGAGTGCCTCGTGCAGCAGCGTCAGCAGCAGCAGGTCGACGCCGAAGGTGAAGCTGTTGATCAGCGCGAAGCCGAGAAGGGTCGCGGGCACGTACCGGTTCAGCCCGAACGGCAGCCGGGCCACGACGGCCTCGCACCAGCGGGTGAACCGGTCGGCCATCGAGTCGGTGACACACTCGCGCTGCTCCACGGGGCCAGCCTGCCAGCGTGAGATGACGCCGAGGTGAGCGGACGGCAAACGGGTGAGTCGGTGCTCAGTGCGGCAGGGCAACAGCCTGTGCCTGCGCGGCGGCGGGCTCGGCCGGACCGCGGTCGAGCGTGGTCCACGTGGCCAGGCAGCGTCGGCGGGTGAACTCGTCCGCCTCGGACAGGAGAGCGTCGCGCAGCTGGCGCGGATCGGCGGCCCACTCGGCGGCGATCTCGGCCAGCGCGCGGATACCGAACATCCCGGTCGCCTCCAGCGCCGACAGCCATTCCTCGTGCACGCCCGCGTGGACACGATCCATCGCGTCGGGGTCGATCCCCGCGTCGGCGTACTCGGCGGCCAGCAGGGCTCCGACCAATGCGCTGCGGTCCTGCGGTTCCTTCATCTTCCGGCCCTCCCGGCGAAATACGGTGCGACGCGGTGCGTCGGTTGATGCGATGCGCGAGCGGGCGCACCGTAGAGCGGAATTCGAAACGCGCCGGGCGAATCGCTGTCGATCACACCCGTTATGGGCCATTGTGACGGGTTGGACGCCGTATACACCAACCGAACGCGCGGGATCACAGTCATGCGGAAATTCACTTGGTCGGCAACACATCGCACCGGCACGAAACTGGTCAGATGATCACCACGCTCGGGTGGCGGTCGCTTCCCGGCCGGTACCCGCACCAGAGCGCTGATCAATCGACCTTCGCGAGTGCCCGCGCGAGGCGGGTGGCGCGGGTTAGCGTTGACGTGTGGACGAGAGCAGGGTTGACCTCGATGCGTTGATTTCCGCGGTGTCCGAGGGGGCGGTGGTCATCGATCCCGATCTGCTGGCGGGGTACCGGCAGGATTGGGCGCGTGATCCCGACGCGGGGACGCCGCTCGCGGTGGTGCGGGCGCGCGGTACCGCGGATGTGGTCGCCACCCTCCGGTGGGCGCACGACCGGCGGGTGCCCGTCGTGCCGCGCGGGGCCGGGTCGGGGTTGTCCGGCGGGGCGACCGCGGTGGACGGCGGGATCGTGCTGAGCACCGAGTTGATGCGGGAGATCCGCGTCGACGCGGTCACCCGGACGGCCGTGGTGCAGCCGGGGCTGCTCAACGCCGAGGTCAAGCGGGCCGTCGCGGCGGAAGGGCTGTGGTATCCGCCCGATCCGTCCTCGTTCGAGATGTGCTCGATCGGCGGCAACGCGGCGACCAACGCGGGCGGGCTGTGCTGTGTGAAATACGGCGTCACCACCGACTACGTGCTCGGCATGGAGGTCGTGCTCGCCGACGGGACCGTGGTGCGCCTCGGCGGGCCGCGGTTGAAGGACTCGGCCGGGCTGTCGCTGACCAAGCTGTTCGTCGGCAGCGAGGGCACGCTCGGGGTGATCACCGAGCTCACCCTGCGGCTGCTGCCCGCGCAGCCGCCGCAGGCGACCGTCGTCGCGAGTTTCGGCTCGCTCACCGCGGCCACCGACGCCATCCTGGCCATCACCTCGACCTTGCGTCCCGCCATGCTCGAATTCATGGACACGGTGGCGATCAACGCCGTCGAGGACGAGATGCGGATGGGGCTTGACCGCACCGCCGCCGCGCTGCTGGTCGCCCGTTCGGACGCGCCGGGCGAGTTCGCCGCGCACGAGGCGAAGCTGATGGTGTCGCTGTGCGAGAAGGCCGGGGCGACCGAGGTTTTCGATACCGAGGATCCCGCCGAGGGCGAAGCCTTCACCGCCGCACGGCGATTCGCGATTCCCGCGGTGGAACGGATCGGGCCGCTGCTGCTCGAGGACGTCGGCGTGCCGCTGCCCCGGCTCGGTGACCTGATCACCGGCATCACCGCCATCGGGGAACGCAACGACGTGCTGGTGTCGCTGATCGCGCACGCGGGCGACGGCAACACCCACCCGCTGATCGTGCACGACCCCACCGACCCCGACAACACCGCCCGCGCGCACCGCGCGTTCGGCGAGATCATGGACCTGGCCATCGCGCTCGGCGGCACGATCACCGGCGAGCACGGCGTCGGGCGTTTGAAGAAGGCGTGGCTGCCCGACCAGGTCGGCCCCGAGGTCATGGCGCTGACCCGCCGCATCAAGGACGCTCTCGACCCGGAGGGCATCCTCAATCCCGGCGCGGTCATCTAGTGGAACATCGGGCCTGGCCGCCGGGTTAGCATCCGGTATGACCACCAGGCTCGAGCACAACGTCGCCGACACTCGTTTCGAGATCTACCTCGACGGCGTCCTCGCCGGCTACGCCGACTACGCCGAACGCGAGGATCCGAAGGTCCGCGACTTCCACCACACCATGACCTTCCCCGAATTCCGTGGCCGTGGGGTCGCGGCCGAGGTCGTCGAGTACGCCCTGCGTGATTCCCGCGCCAACGGCTACCACATCGTCCCGACCTGCTGGTACGTCGAGAAGTACGTCGCCGAGCACCGCGAATACGCCGACCTGGTGGCTTAACCGCGCAGATAGCGGGCCAGGATCGGGCCGATCACGGCGAACGCGTCCGGGCCGGTGAGCCGGTTGTGTTCGTGGCCGGTCCGGTTGTCGATGATCTCGCCGCTGACGTAGGGGCGCCAGGTGTCGGCGTTGGCTTGGTAGCCGGGGCGGGCGGTGGTGCTGCTGAAGAACAGCAGATCACCGTCGAAGATCCCGGGTTCGTACTCGGCCGCCTCGCGCACGATCTGCTGGTAGTCGGCGTAGAGCCGCTGTAGATCCGCCGCGGTGAGCGCGCCGAGCAGACCCGGCATCGGGTTACCGGTGCCGGCGTCGACGTCATTGTCGACGCCGGGCAGCGGTGCGGCGGTGTACCGATCCGCCGCGGAATCGGCCGACAACGCTGGCGGCGCGATTCGATCGGGAGCAGCGCCGGCGGCCCCGGCGCGCAAGAGTTCGGCGGCGTGTTCGGCCGACCGGTCGCCGTCGAGCAGCGCCGGGTCGATGCCGCCGAACTCGGCGAGCAGCACCTCCGGCGACGGCAGTTCGGCGGCACCGGCCGGGTCGACATCGGCGCGGCCGTCGAGGATGGTCAGCGCGTCGACCTCGGCGCCGCGGTGCTGGAGTTCGACCGCGATGGCGTGCGCGATCGGCCCGCCCGCGGAGTAGCCGAGCAGCCGGTACGGTCCGGCGGGCTGGATCGCCTGGATCTCGTCGGCGTAGCGGGCGACCCGGTCCCGCAGCGGCCGATCGGGTTGCTCGGTCGCGATACCGGGCGATTGCAGGCCGTAGACCGGGAAACCGGGATCGAGGTGGCCGGGCAGGCCCGCGTAGCACCAGGCCACGCCGATCGCGGGGTGCACGCAGAACAGCGCGGGACCGGTGCCGCCCGCGCGCAGCGGCACCAGGGTCCGCAGGGCCGGGTCGACCGCGTCCCCGGTGGTGATGCGCTGGGCGAGCGCGCCGGGCGTCGGGTCGCCGAACATCCACTGCACCGGCATCGCGACATCGAGCCGGTCACGGATCTGGGCGACCAGCCGGACCGCGATCATGGAGGTGCCGCCGAGTTCGAAGAAGTTGTCGTCCAAGCCGATCCGCTCGACGCCGAGGACGGACTCGAACGCGGCGACGACGGCCTCCTCGACGGGGGTGACCGGCGGCCGATAGGGCAGGTCGGCGCGGTGTTCCGGCGCGCGTACGACGGGATGCACGATGGTTCCCGGCGGCGCGGTGACGTCGAGTTCGCCGAGGACGCGGCCCGGGTCGGCGGTGAGCGCGTCGAGCAGGTCGACGAACCGGTGCGCCAGTGTCCGCGCGGTGGTCTCCTCGAACAGGTCGCGGGAGAAGGTGAGCGTCCCGGACATACCGGCAGGCGTGCCGTCGGGGCCGAAGTTCTCGGCCAGCATCCACTCGAGGTCGAATTTCGCGCCGACCGGCGGCATGTCGAGCGGGTCGACCCGCAGGCCTGGTAGTGCCACCGCCTCGCGATCGAAGTTCTGGAAGACGAGCAGCACCTGGAACAGCGGGTGGTAGGAGGTGGATCGGGTGGGTGCCATCACCTCGACCAGCCGTTCGAAGGGGATGTCGGCGTTGCCGAACGCGTCCAGGTCGCCGTCCTTGGTCGCGGCGAGCAGGGTGTCGAAGGTGGCCTCGGGGTGGACGTGGCTGCGCAGCACGAGCGTGTTGACGAACATGCCGACGAGGTCGTCGAGATCGCCGTCGCCGCGGCCCGCGATGACCGAGCCGATGGCCACGTCGGTGGTGTCCGACAGCCGGGCCAGCAGCACCGCCAGCACGGCGTGAGCCACCATGAACACGCTCACACCATGCCACCGGGCCAGTTCGCGCAGCCGCACTTGGATCGTGGGGTCGATGTCGAATTCCGTCAGTCCCGCACGGTGGGTGAGCACCGCGGGACGCGGGTGGTCGCTGGGCAGCATCGAGACCTCGGGCAGTCCGGCTAGCGTGGTGCGCCAGTAATCCAGTTGCCGGTGCGAGACGCTGCCGGGATCGTCCTCGTCGCCGAGTAGTTCGTGCTGCCACAGCGCGTAGTCGGGGTATTGCAACGGCAGTGGCGTCCAGGTGGGCGCCGCGCCCGACCGGCGGGCCGCGTAGGCCACCAGCACGTCGCGGGACAGTGGCGCCACCGACCAGCCGTCGGAGGCGATGTGATGCAGGGTCGCCACCAGCACCCAGCGGTCGTGATCGATCCGGAACAGCTGGGCGCGCAAGGGTAGTTCGGTGGTGAGGTCGAATCCCTGGCCGATCTCGGTGGCGACCCGGTCCCTGACCTGTTCCGGCTCGATGGGAGTCACCCGGATCGGCACAGCGGCCTCGGCGACGGCACGGACGTCCTGGTACGGCTCACCGTCGGCGTCGACCGGGTACACGGTGCGCAGGGATTCGTGGCGGGCCACCACATCCATCACCGCGGCTTGCAGCGCCGTCACGTCGAGCTCGCCCTCGACCGCCAGTGCGATCGGCACATTGTGGGCGGGCGAGGCGGGGTCGTACCGGTTGAGGAACCACATGCGCCGCTGCGCTGCCGAGAGCGGGATCCTTTCGGGGCGTCGGCGGGGGCCGGGTCGGGGGCCGGGTGGGGTGGCCGCGGTGCGTACGGCGGCGGCCAGTTCAGCCACAGTCGGCGAGTCGAAGACCACGCGGACCGGGATGCGGGCGTCGAGGGCGGCGCCGAGGCGTGCCGCGATCCTGGTCGCGGTCAGGGAGTTGCCGCCGAGGGCGAAGAAGTTGTCGTCCAGGCCGACTTTCGGGACGCCGAGCAGCTCGGCGAAGGTGTCGGCCACCGTCCGTTCGGTCGGGGTGACGGGGGCGCGGAACCGGCCGGACCTGATGTCGGGGGCGGGCAGCGCGCGGCGGTCGAGTTTGCCGTTGTCGGTGCGCGGCAGGGCGTCGAGGACGACGATCGCGGTGGGCACCATATAGGACGGAAGTCGCTGCACCAGTGCCTCTTTCACGGAATCGAGGTCGAACTCGGCCGTTCGCTCCGGCACCAGGTAGGCGACGAGCAGTTCGCCGAGCGCGGCATCGGTGTGGACGGTGACCACGGCCTGGTGCACCGCGGGGTCGGCGGTGAACGCCGCTTCGATCTCGCCCGGTTCGATGCGCAGACCACGCAGCTTCACCTGAAGATCGGAGCGGCCAAGGTACTCGAGGCCCGGCGCGCGCCTGCGCACGAGATCACCGGTGCGATACATCCGCTCGCCCGGGACGCCGAACGGGTCGGCGACGAAACGCGCGGTGGTGAGGTCGGGGCGACCGTGGTAGCCGCGGGCGAGTGCGGGTCCGGCCAGATACAGTTCGCCCGCGACGCCGTCGGGTACGGGGTGAAGTCGCTCGTCGAGCACGAGCGCGGCCAGGCCGGGAACCGCTGTGCCGATGGTGATCTCGGCACCGGGAACGAGCGGGCCCGCCCCGGTGGCCCAGATGGTGGCCTCGGTGGGGCCGTAGTCGTTGAAGTGCACGCGGCCCGGCGCGGCCCACCGCTGCACCAGTTCCGGCGGGCACGGTTCGCCGCCGGTGATGATCGCCCGCAGGTCCTCGTGTGCCACGGTGTCCACCGAAGCGAGTGCCGACGGGGTGAGCGCGATGTGGGTGACCCGTTCGCGGGCGAGCAGGTCACCCAGTTCGGCGCCACCGAACGCGGTCGGTCCGGCGACCACCAGCGTCGCGCCTGCACCCGCGGCCATCAGCAGTTCCAGCACCGCGGCGTCGAAGCTGGGCGAGGCGACGTGCAGCACCCGCGATTCGCTCGTGGTGCCCAGCCGTTCCCGTTGCGCGGCAACCAGATTCGCCAGACCCACGTGCGTGACCACCACGCCCTTGGGGCGGCCGGTGGACCCGGAGGTGAAGATGACGTACGCCGGGTGCGCGGGTTGCGGTGTCGCGTGGCGTTCGCCGGGATCGATCGGCGCGTTCGACGTGGTGGCATGCTGCTGCGCGAAGGCTGGGTCGTTCAGCACCAACCAGCGCACGCGCCTGGCGGCCGAGGGCACGGTGTCGGCCTGCACCGCACCGACCGCTGCGGCATCGCCAAACGCGGTGTCCGCCAGCCCACCATCCGCCTGCCCGGCACCCGCAGGTGTGGCATCGGGACGCTCGGCGTCGGTCCACGGGCGGATCGATTCGGCCTCGGTGGTGGTGATGCCGAGGGATGCACCGGAGTCGGTCAGGATTTGGGCGATGCGTTCGGCGGGGTAGGCGGGGTCGACCGGGACGAACGCGGCGCCGGTTTTGCCTACGGCCCAGACCGCGAGGATCTGTTCGGCGCTGCGGCGGATGGCGATGACGATCAGGTTCTCCGGGCCTGCTCCGGCTTGGATCAGCGTGCGGGCCAGGCGGTTCGAGCGTTCGTCGAGTTCGCGGTAGGTGAGCCTGGTCGACCCGTCGATGATCGCGATGCCGTTCGGGTTCGTGGTGACGGCGGTGGCCAGCAGGTCGGGGAGGACGGCGGGTGCGGTGACGGCGGGTAGTGCCGTGCCGGGCAGTGCCGCGTGCTCGGGTGGGGCGAGCAGATCGATATCGCCCACCGGCACATCGGGATTCGCCACCACCGCGCGCAACAGGGAGAGCCAGCGGTCGGCGAACCCCGCCGCGGTGTCCGCGTCGAAAAGGTCGGTGGCGTAGCCGAAGCGGACCGACAGCCCGTCCGCGGCGTCGTCGCCTACCGTGACACTCAGGTCGAATCGCAGGCTCTGCTGGTCGAGGTCCACCGCCTCGACGTGGAGGCCGGGCAGGGCGATCTCGGTGTGGCCGAGATTCTGGAAGACCAGCATGGCCTGGATCAGCGGGTGCCGGGCCGCCGAGCGAGTGGGTTCGAGCAGGTCGACGAGTTGTTCGAAGGGGACCTCGACGTGGGCGAAGGCGTCGAGGTCGGTGCGGCGCACGCGGTCGAGCAGGTCGGTGAACGGCAGCGCGGCGGGCACCTCGGTGCGCAGCACGACGGTGTTGACGAACATGCCGACCACGTCGTCGAGTTCGGCGACACCGCGGCCGGCGACCGGGGTGCCGACGGCGACGTCGGGGGTGCCGCCGAGCCGGGCGAACAGCACGGCGAGTGCGCTGTGCAACACCATGAACAGCGAGCAGTGCCGCTGTGCGGCAAGGTGTTCCAGCCCGGTACGCAGGTCCGGTTCCAGTGTGCGCGCGACGGTGCCCGCGCGCAGCGACGCGACGGCGGGCCTCGGCCGGTCGGCGGGCAGCTCGAGCCGGTCCGGCAAACCGGCCAGGGTTTCGGTCCAGTACGCCAGCTGCCGGGCGGCAAGCGAATCCGGTTCGTCGGCATTGCCGAGCCGATCTCGTTGCCAGAGCGTGTAATCCGCGAACTGCACCGCGTGCTCCGGCCATCGGGGTGCGGTGCCTGCCACGCGGGCGGTGTAGGCGGACATCACATCGCGTGCCAGCGTGCCCATCGAGTAGCCGTCGGCACTGATGTGATGGACCACCACGGCCAGCACGTGTTCCTCGGGGCCGAGCTGGAACAGCCGCACCCGCAGCGGGACCGCGGCGGCGACGTCGAAACCCTCGGTGACGCAGGCGAGAACCGCGGCGGGTAGGTCGGCGGCGGTGCTATCGATCGCCTCGAGGTGGCCGCCGAGTTCCGCCGGTGCGACGACGACCTGGTAGCCGATGCCGTCGTGATCGGGGTACATGGTGCGCAGCGCCTCGTGGCGGCTCACCACATCGGTCAGCGCCGCCCGCAGCGCGGCGAGGTCGAGCCGGCCCGTCAGCCGTAGGACGGCGGGGACGTTGTAGGCGCCCGAGGACGGGTCGTACTGGTTGACGAACCACATGCGCCGCTGCGCGGGCGCGAGCGGAATCCGTTCGGGGCGCGGACCGGCGCTCGGGCCGCCGAGCGCTGCGGGGAGCATGGTGTCGCTGTCGAGCCGGGCGGCCAGGCCGTGCACGGTCGGCGCTTCGAACAGCAGCCGCACCGGCACCTCGACGCCGAGTTCGGCGCCGAGCCGGGCGGCTACCCGCGTCGCCGACAGCGAGTCGCCGCCGAGGGCGAAGAAGTCGTCGTCCGCGCCGACCTCGGGGTGCTCGAGCACCGCCGCGTAGGCCCGCGCCACCAGCCGTTCCGTACCGACCGGCGCGACGTAGGGCGCCACCGTGTGGTGCGGTTCGGGCAGGGCGCGCACATCGACCTTGCCGTTGCCGGTGACCGGCAGCGCGGCCAGCACCGTGACCGTCGCGGGCACCAGGTGCCGGGGCAGCCGCCGCACCAGGAACTCGCGCAGCGCGGTCGGGGTCAGCTCGACACCGTCGACGGGGGCGGCGTACGACGCCAGGGTCTGCTCGCCCTTCGGACCGCGCCGCGGCACGGTCACGGCCAGCGCGACACCGGGAGCCGCGAGCAGCGCCGCGTCGACTTCACCCGGCTCCACCCGGATTCCGTGCAGCTTGGTCTGCGAGTCGTTGCGCCCGATGTAACTCAGGCGGGTCGTCGATGTCCGGCGCACCAGGTCGCCGGTGCGGTACATGCGCTCGCCGGGAGCGCCGAACGGGTTGGGCACGAAGCGTTCCGCGGTGCGCGCGACCGCGCCCGCGTATCCGCGAGCCAGGCCGGGGCCCATCAGATACAGCTCGCCGACCGCGCCGGGCGGCACGGGCCGCAGCCACCGGTCCAGGACCGCGAGGCCGCACCCCGGCAGCGGCGCACCGAGCTCGTCCGCGTCGTCCTTGACCAGCGGGGCGCTCACTGTCACCGCCACGGTCGACTCGGCCGGACCGTAGGAGTTGAGCATCGTCCGTCCGTCGCTCAGTCGCGCGACCAGCTCGGGCGGGCAGGCTTCGCCGCCGGTCACGATCGTGCGCACCCCGGCGACGGCGGCGGTGGGCAAGGTGGTGAGGACCGCGGGCGGCGCGATCAGGTGGGTGACCGCGTTGGTGGCGACGACCTCGGCGAGCGGTTCGCCCGCCGTGGCCCGCGGCGGCGCTACCACCAGCGTGGCACCGGCGTGGAAGCCGGTCAGCCACACCAGGATCGAGGCGTCGAAGGCCGGGTTCATGCACAGCAGGAGGCGGTCGCCGGGAGCGGGGCGCAGGCGTTCGGAGACGCCGTCGACCAGTCCGCTGAGACCGGCGTGGGTCACCATCACGCCCTTGGGGGCACCGGTCGAGCCGGAGGTGTAGATCAGGTAGGCGGGATGCCCCGGGTGCAGTGGACGGACCCGTTCGGCGTCGGTCACCGGTCCCGCGGAGCGGGCCGCCACTCTGTCCGCCGCGGGCTCGTCATCGATGACCAGCCAGGACACGGTGTCGGGCAACGTCTTCCGGTGCGCGGCGATCGTAATGCCGAGGCGGGCACGGCAGTCGTGCGCGACGGTGGCGACGCGCTCGGCCGGATGGTCGATGTCGATCGGGACGAACGCCGCACCGGACTTGGCGATCGCCCACGCGGCGAGCAGCCATTCCGGTGAGCGTGGCGCGGCGATCAGCACGGCGCCGTCGGGGCCCGCGCCCGCGGCGATCAGGGTGTGCGCCAGTCGATTCGACCGCTCGTCGAGCTCGGTGTATCCGAGCTCCGCGCCGTCCCCGACGACGGCGATCGCGCCGGTGCGCACCCCCGCGGTGAGCAGCTCGGGCAGCAGCCGCACCGACGGCGGCGCGGTCCGGACGACCTCGGCCCCGTCGACGCCACGCACCGCGGCTACCGGCAGTGCCGGATCCGCGAGCCGGGCGACGATGCGGGCCAGCCGATTCGCCAGCACGGTGGCCTCGGCGTCGTCGAAATACCTGTCCGAGCAGGTGAGGTGGAGCCGCAGTCCCTCGCGTGCCTCCGCGGACAGGCACAGCGGATAGTGCGTGCCGTCGCGGCCGTGGAAGTCGCGGATCCGCAGGCGCGCGTGCTCGGAGGCCGACCGCAGTGCCTCGACGTCCATCGGATACGACTCGAAGACCATGCTGGTGTCGAACAGCGGACCGACCCCGGCGAGCGCCTGGATCTCGTTGAGTCCCAAGATGTTCCGGTCCACGAGAACACCCTGCTCGCGCTGGACGCGGGCCAGCAGTTCCCCGACGGGCTCGTCCGGGACAAGGGCGATCCGCACCGGAACGGTGTTGACCAGCATGCCGACGATCCGTTCCGCTCCGGGCAGGTCCGGCGGACGACCGGACACGGTGGCGCCGAAGACCACGTCGGTGTGCCCGGTCAGTTCGGCCAGCAGCAGCGCCCACGCGGTCTGCACGACCGTGTTCATGGTGACGCCGAGTTCGGTGCGGTGCCGGGTGAGCGCGGCGGCGATGTCCTGCGCCAGCGGCACCTCCCTGCGCAGCTCGCCGGGTTCACCATCGCGGTCGAGTGGGGCGCGGACCGCCGTGATCAGCGTGGGACCGGTCAGCCCGGCCAGCGCCGCCGACCAGGCCGCGCGTGCGCCTGCCGCGTCCTGGCGGCCCAGCCACTCCAGATACCGCAGGTACGACACCGGTTCGCCGAGGTCGACGTCCTCGGCGTCGTACAGCGCGAGCAGTTCACCCAGCAGCACCGGCATCGACCAGCCGTCGAGCACCAGATGATGGTTGGTGATGATCAGGCGGACGTCGCGCGGGCCGCAGCGCACGCACAGGAAGCGCAGCAGCGGCGGCTGTTCGGGGTCGAACGGGCGGGCCAGCTCGCGCGCGGCGATCGCGGCGCAGTCGGCCGGGTCGGCCTCGATCACCTGCCACGGCACGGTGACCTCGTCCAGCACGAGCTGTGCCGCCGTGTCCGCGGTCGTCACGAAGGCGGTGCGTAACGCGGGGTGCCTGCGCGCGAGCGTCGTCGCGGCGGATTCGAGGCGAGCGAGATCTACCTCGCCGTCGAGTTCGAAGACGGCTTGCACGGCGTATTTGTCGGCGTGCCCGGCGGCGAGCCGGGTGTGGAAGAGCAGGCCCTGCTGTAGCGGCGCGAGCGGCCAGACGTCCTCGATGGCGTGGTAGCGGCGCCGCCACTCGGTGAGCTGCGTCGCGGTGACCGGCACCAGTGCGATATCCGACGGCGTCAGTCCGCCGGCGCCCGGCTCGGCGACGGCGTGTGCGATCGTCTCCAGGGCCGAGACCCACTGCCGTGCGAGATGTTCCACCTCGTCGCGGGTGATGACCTCGGACGGGAACCGCCACACCGCGTGCACCACGGGCCCATCGGGCTCGTCGATGGTCATCGCGTCGACGGCGATGACCGCCGACGCGGGCAGCTCGGCATCGACCGCACCGCCGAGCTGGTGCGTCACGTCGACCGGTACCCACGGGACGCCCGCGTCGGTGCCCGCGATCTGGCCCAGGTAGTTGAACCCGACCTGCGGGGCGTCCGCGGACCGCAGCCGGTCGTCGGAGCCGAGGTGGCGCAGCAGGCCGAAGCCGAAGCCGCCGTGCGGCACCGCGCGCAGCTGCTCCTTCACCGCGGCGACCGCGGACAGCGGCTCGGGGTCGGCGCCGAGGTCGAGTGCGATCGGGAACTGACTGGTGAACCAGCCGACAGTGCGCGACAGGTCGGCGCCGGGGACGACGGTCTCGTCGCGGCCGTGCCGCTCCAGCATGAGCGGCGTGGCTCCCGGCGCGCCGCGGTGCTCGGTCAGCGCCGCGATCAGGGCGGCGAGCAGCGCCTCCTCGATGCCGCAGCGCAGCGCCGTCGGCAGGTGCCTGAACAGCGGAGCGCTGGTCTGCGCGGGAATCCGGATCTCGATGCGGTCGACGGCTGATCCGACGTCGCGGGCCGGATCGAGCGGGCGAGCGCCGAGGAGCGGCTGTGCGGTGTCGAGCACTCCGCGCCAGTAGTCGAGCTCGTCGGTCCATTCCGTGGCGCTCGCGGCGGTGTGGAGCGCGTGTGCCCAGGTGCGGAGGGAGGTGCCGACCGGCGGCAGCTGCGGGGCCGCGCCCTCGGACACCGCGGCCCAGGCTGCCATCAGGTCGGCGATCAGGATGCGCCAGGACACGGCGTCGACGGCGAGGTGATGCGCGGCGAGCACGAGGCGACCGCCAGGACGACCGCCGGGGTCGAGCCAGGTGGCGGCGAGCGCGATCCCGGCGCCGGGGTCGAGCCGGTCGACCGTCGCCGCTGTCGCCCTTGCGATGGCGGCGGGGTCGATCGCCTCGGCTGTGGCGCAAACGACGTGGTCGACGATCCCGGCCGCGTCGATCGTCGAGGGCGAGGTGACCTCGAGCTGATCACCGTCGACGACCCGCACGCGGAGCATGTCGTGGTGGTCGATGATCGCTTGCAGCGTGCGCGTCAGGCGGGCGCGGTCGACGTCATCCGGCAGCGCCAGCACCATCGTCTGCGCGAACCGCTGCCAGCCGGGCTGGGTCAGGAGCCAGTCCACGATCGGGGTCCGCGGCACCGGACCCACACCGCCGCCGGGCATTTCATCCAGCACGGTCCGCTCCCCCGGCGCGCCGACGACCTCGGCCAGTCCGGCCGGGGTGGGATGCTCGAATACGTCACGCGCCGAGAAGACCAGGTCGGCGGACCGTCCGCGCGCCACCAGCTGGATCGACAGGATCGAGTCGCCGCCGAGCGCGAAGAACGACGACTCGGCGCCGACCTCCGGCACACCGAGCACCTCGGCGAACAGTTCGCTCAGCGCCCGCTCGACCGCGGATGCTCCCGCCCGGGGTGTCGTGGGCGTGGTGTCCGGCTCGGGCAGTGCTTGCCGGTCGACCTTGCCGTTGCCGGTCAGCGGCAGCGCGTCCAGCATCGTGATCGTGCCCGGCACCAGGTGCGCGGGCAATCGATGCAGGCAGAACTGCCGCAGCGCCACGGCGTCGAGCTCGGCCGCCGCGTGCGTCGGCACCACGTACGAGGCGAGCATGGCCCGGCCCGACGCGCCCTCGCGCACCACGGTCACCGCGAATTCGACACCGGGACAGGTGGTCAGCACGGCATCGACTTCGCCGGGCTCCACGCGCATGCCGCGCAGTTTGACCTGGAAGTCGCTGCGGCCCACGAATTCCAGGACGAACGACCCAGCGGTGCCGCGCGGTTCCGTCGCTTTGACAGTGTCCCCGCTGACCGGGTCAGCGGTGCGATCCAGTCGGCCCCCGGGTTCGGCGGATGGGACTGGGGCGTCCTCGGTTTCGATTGCCTCGGTCGCCTCTACCGCACGCCAGCGGACCAGGTCGCCTGTGCGGTAGAGGCGGCTGCCGGGCGCGCCGAAGGGGTCGGCGATCATGCGCTGCGCTGTCGCGCCAGGGCGTCCGGCGTAGCCGCGAGCCAGGCCGGGGCCGGAGATGTACAGCTCGCCTGGGGTACCGGCGGGTACCGGCCGCAGGCGGTGATCGAGGACGTGCAGGGTGACGCCTGGTACCGGGAAGCCGATTCCCACCTCGATGTTCGGGGTGAGGGGCGCCGTGAACGTCGCTGCCACAGTGGTTTCCGATGGACCGTACGAATTCACCAGGGCGCGGCCAGGTCCGAAGCGGGCCACCACTTCCGGCGAGCAGGCCTCACCGCCGGTGGACACCGCGCGCACGCCGTCGAGCGCACCGGGTGACAGCGTCGTCAGCACGGCGGGCGTGGAGCACAGGTGGGTGATCGACGACTCGCGGATAGTCACGGCGAGTTCGGCGCCCGCCACCGAGTCGGCGTCGGCGATCACCAACGTCGCGCCCGCAGTGAAGGCGACCAGCAGCTCGAGCAGGGACGCGTCGAAACTCGGGTTGAGACAGTGCAATACGCGCGACTGCCGATCCGCCCGGTAGGCGTCGCGCACCGCTGCGGTCAGCGTGGCGATGCCGGCGTGGGTCACCACCACGCCTTTGGGCGTGCCGGTGGAGCCCGACGTGAACACGATGTAGGCGGGATTCTCGAGCCGCGGGCGGGGCAGCGGCGCGGCGTCGGCAGTAGCGGACTCGGCGGTGGCCGTGGCGGCGTCGGCGTCCAGCCCGTCGTCGTCGAGCGCGATCCAAGTGACCGTGTCGGGTAGGTCAGCCCGCAGACGCGACGTCGTGATACCAAGCCGCGCACCGCATTCCGCTGCCATCGTCGCCAAGCGCTCGGCCGGGTTCGACACGCCGACCGGTACGTACGCCGCGCCTGATCGGGCGACGCCCCAGAACGCGACCACCGACTCCATCGACCGCGGCAATGCCACGAGCACTGCGGACTCCGGGCCGGCGCCCGCCGCGCTGAGCCGACGGGCCAGTCGGACCGAAACCTGGTCCAGCGCACCGTAAGTGAGCTCACGCTTGCCGGACACCACTGCCGTCGCGAGGGGACCAGCGGTCAGGAGTCCGGCGTCGAGCACATCGGCGAGCAACCGCGGGGACGGCGCGGGCGCACCGCGCAGACCCGCGCGCAGGGGCAGCTCATCGGGGAGGAAGTATTCGAGCGAACGCACCGGGGTGTCCGGGGCGGCGTCGATCATCGCCTCGAACAGTGCCAGGAACCGGCGGTGATGGCGGGCCAGGGTCTGGGCGTCGTAGAGGTCGGGGTTGGCGGTGAAGTCGACGTGGATGGGGCTGTTCGCGCCGTGCTGATAGAAGTTGACGAACAGGTCCTCGATCGGCCCCGAGGTCAGCACGTGCAGGCTCGTCTCGACATCGGTGAAGTCGACGTCGGTGGGGAACAGCATGATGTTGACCACCGGACCGACGAGGCCGCGCCCGCCCGTCGCGTCGCCGTTCGTCTCGCCGTGGCGGATCTCCTCGTGCCGGAACTGCTGATGCCGCAGCGCACCCGAGACTTCCACCCGGATCGCGTCGACCAGGTCGGCGACGGTGCTGTCGGCCCGGACCCGCACCCGCAACGGCACCACATTGGCCAGCATGCCGCCGGATCGGCGCAGCACCGCCGTGGTGCGGCCGGACACCGGCAGGCTCAGCACGACATCTTCGGTGCCGGTCGCCTGCGCGTAGTACACCGCCAGCGCCGCCATCGCCAGCCCCGGCGTCCCGACATCGAAACGCGCGGCGGCCGCGTCGAGGCGCGCCTTCGTCGCCGCCGACAGTTCGGCGCGGTGCTCGCGGCCGAGCGCGTGCGCGGGCGCGGCGGCGTCGACCAGACTGCACCGCCGCGGCATGTCCGCGATCCGCTGCGACCAGTAGTCGGCGTCGGCGGTGAAGCGCGTGCTGCCGCGGTAGCGCATCTCCGCGTCGTACACCGTGTGCAGGCTCGCGGCCTTGCACGGCGGCGGATCCTGCCCGGACAACGCCGCGTTGTAGAGCTCGGCGGCCCGGTACATCTCGGTCGCGGCGGCGAAGCCGTCGATCGCGATGTGATGGCCGCGGGAGTACCCGAGCACCCGCTGCGGTCCGATCCGGATCAGCGCGAACTTTCCCAAAGAGTCACCGAGCAGATCGATCGGCGCCTCGACATCGGCACGCATCCACCGGATCGCCTCGAACTCGGGGTCGGCGGCATCGCTGAAGTCCAGATAGGACACTTCCAGCTCGATCCGCCGGTCGACGACCTGGTGCGGCCCGTCCTCGGTGTCGACCAGCCGCAGCTGGCCCGACTCGAACTCGCGACTCACCTGCTGGGAGACCGCGATGAGGGTGTCGATGTCGAGCGGACCGCGCATGTCGGTGTACAGCGCCTCGTAGAGCGGCACCGCCGGATCGAGTTGCTGGGCATACCACATGCCGAGCTGGGCCGGTGAGAGCGGAAACTCCTCGACCGCGGCCGGCTCGGCCGCCGGCGCGGTGGACAATTCGCGAGTCATCGCTGATTTCTCCCCGCGCTGACCTTCTGCGGTACCTGCTCCTCGAGGTGATATGCGGGCACATCGGCGTTCACGCTGGCGATGAGCCTGCCCACCACCACACTGCGGACATGCGCGGGCAGACCGGGTGCGAACTTCTTGACGTAGGCCGACATCCACTCCGGCCGCTCCAGCAGGAACGGGAAGTCGGTGGCCATCATCGTGCGCACCACCAGCATCGGGATCGGCGCGTCGAGCGGGTGGTACTGCTTGTTCCAGAGTCCGGGCTGGGTGCAGCCGGGATAGAACTGCCCGAGCATCAGTCCACGCTCGACGAACTCCGTCTTGAGCTCGTCGTGCAGGTCGTCGATGATCGTGTAGTCGTGCAGGTCGGGCATGGCCGTCACCAGGCAGCGCAGCACCGCGGAGCCGCCGTTGTCCGGCGGCAACTTCGGGAACAGCTCCAGCGCGTCCGAGAGCACCAGCCGCACGTACGCGGGCCACGGTTGCGCGCCCGCGACCCGGCCGACCCAGATCAGGTCACGGCGCATCGACGGGCCGACATACGGACAGACGGGGCCCTCACGCCCGATCGCGTCCAGCGGCTGGGTGAGATAACCCTGCGCCCACGTGCGGACCCGGTCGAGCAGTTCCTGCGTGAACCGGGAACCCTCCCCTGAGCTGGACAGCGGGAGCCAGCTCATCCCTGAGCGGGTTCCAGAAATTACGTCGGTCATAACTCACCTCGCCACATCGCGAGGTAGAGCATTCCCCCGAGACAGCAGCGAGCACGCGAGTACTGGGCCACTCGAATTGAAGTGGCAGGCCCGCCCACACAAGGCTTCAGCACTATGAAACATGTCGTCGACTCCTGCTATAGACGCCTAAAGAGCCTGGTCACAGCCCTTATCTAGTCAGGAGGATCGACATCGGCCACATACCTTCACCCCGACGGCTCAGTTTGATCCCACCTGTCTTGGTATATGGCATCGAAAGGCCGAAACGAATCGCCGCAGAGCTACGAATAAGCAACCCTCCGATATCGGTTGAATTTCCTGGCATTTTGTCCATCCAATTCACGGACACATTTCGAACGTCATTCCCCCGGTAAGCGGGCACAATCGAGGTAACGCCACGGAATCGGTCCGAAACCGGCTATCCGGCGAAGAGCGGTGCCGACCCCGCACCGCGGCGAGCTCCAGCAACGAAAACGGCCCCTCGATGAGTCATCGAGGGGCCGCGAAGGCGCTGAGATCGAGGAGATCAGCGCAGGATCTGGCGGGACATCACGAGACGCTGGATCTGGTTGGTGCCCTCGTAGATCTGGGTGATCTTGGCGTCGCGCATCATGCGCTCGACCGGGAAGTCGGTGGTGTAACCGGCGCCGCCGAAGAGCTGGACGGCGTTGGTGGTGACCTCCATGGCGACGTCGGAGGCGAAGCACTTGGCGGCGGCGGAGATGAAGCCGAGGTTCTTCTCGCCGCGCTCGGCGCGAGCGGCGGAGGTGTAGACCATGAGGCGGGCGGCCTCGACCTTCATCGCCATGTCGGCGAGCATGAACTGGGTGTTCTGGAAGTCGGCGATGGCCTTGCCGAACTGCTTGCGGTCCTTGGTGTAGGCGATCGCGGCGTCGAGGGCACCCTGGGCCAGGCCGACGGCCTGCGCGCCGATGGTCGGGCGGGTGTGGTCGAGGGTCTGCAGCGCGGTCTTGAAGCCGGTGCCGGGCTCGCCGACGATGCGGTCGCCCGGGATGCGGCAGTTCTCGAAGTACAGCTCGGCGGTGGGCGAACCCTTGATGCCCAGCTTGTGCTCGAGCGGGCCGACGACGAAGCCCTCGTCGTCCTTGTTGACCATGAACGAGGAGATGCCGTTGGCACCCTTGTCGGCGTCGGTCACGGCCATCACGGTGTACCACTCGGAGCGGCCGCCGTTGGTGATCCAGCACTTGGAGCCGTTGAGGATCCAGTCGTCGCCGTCGGCCTTGGCGCGGGTGCGCATGGACGCGGCGTCGGAACCGGCCTCACGCTCGGACAGCGCGTAGGAGGCCATCTTGCCGTCCACCAGGTCGCCGAGGACCTTCTGCTTCAGCTCTTCGGAGCCGTTGAGGATCAGGCCCATGGTGCCGAGCTTGTTGACGGCGGGGATCAGCGAGGAGGAACCACAGACGCGCGCGACTTCCTCGATCACGATGCAGGTGGCGACCGAGTCGGCGCCCTGGCCGCCGTAGGCCTCGGGCACGTGCACGGCGTTGAAGCCCGCGGCGTTGAGAGCGGTCAGCGCCTCCTCGGGGAAGCGGGCGTTGCCGTCGACGTCCTTGGCGTAGGGCGCGATTTCCTTTTCGGCGAGGCCGCGGATGGCCGCACGGAGCTCATCGTGGAAGTCCTCGAGCTGGAACAGGTTGAAATCCGGGTTTCCCGCCATCGGGCACACTCCTGGTCGTGGTGGTGATCGCTGCGGTCAACAGCGCGTCTCGCATCGGCACCGAGTGCCAATCCGACTTGATTATACGCCCGGCACTCTAGCGCTACATGGGGATATACCGGTGGCACTCAGTGTCACCTCACGACTCCAGCCGCCGAAGCGGCGCTCACAGGTTACCGAGCTGGGCGGTGATCAGGTCGGCCACCTTGCGCGGCGGCATGTCTCGCGGGAAGACCGCGATAACCAGCTCCTCGCGGGGCGCGGGCTCCTGTCTGCCGCGCGGGATCATGGCCAGTTCGGTGCGCAGATCGGTGACGGCGGCCGCCGGCTCGCCGCGCACCATCCGGCGCAGCAGATAGTTGTGGGTCGCGGTGACCGCCGCGGTGAACTGCACGCGCGCCAGATCCGGCACGTCGGGCAGCTGCTCGCGCAGGAAGTCGGTGAACAGGCGCTCGTACCGGAACACCGTCACGATCTCGCGCTCCCGCAACGCCGCAACCCGCCGCACCACCTGATACCGGCGCGCGGCGATGTCACGCCACTGCGTGAACCGCTCGAACACCCCGATCACGGCCTCGCACACCGCATCCCACGGATCGCCCTCGGCCCGCGCCAGCGAGTCCTCGGCCAGCGCGAGCTGGAATTCGTGATCGGCGAAGATCACGTCCTCCTTGGACCGGAACTGCCGGAAGAAGGTCCGCCGGGAGATCCCCGCCGCCACCGCGATCTCGTCCACCGTCGTCGCCTCATACCCCCGCTCGGCGAACAACCGCAACGCCTGATCCACCACCGTGAGCCGGAACTGCGCCGCATCGTCGTGTGCCACCCGACCACCGTAGTCACCGGCCACGACAGGTCCCGACCGGGTTCTAGCCCAGCAGCTTGGTGCGCAGGGCGGCGTCCTTGTCGTGGACCATCTGCTCGAGGCCCGCCTGGAACTGTTCCATGCGGGTGCGCAGGGACGGGTCATGGGCGGCGAGGATGCGGACGGCCAGCAGGCCCGCGTTGCGGGCGCCGCCGATGGAGACGGTGGCTACCGGGACGCCCGCGGGCATCTGGACGATCGAGAGCAGGGAGTCCATGCCGTCGAGGTACTTGAGGGGGACGGGGACGCCGATGACCGGGAGCGGGGTGGCCGAGGCGACCATGCCGGGCAGGTGGGCGGCGCCGCCCGCGCCGGCGATGATGACCTGCAGGCCGCGGCCGGCGGCGTCCTT
Organism: Nocardia sp. NPDC055029; assembly: GCF_053608525.1. Classification (NCBI taxonomy): domain Bacteria; kingdom Bacillati; phylum Actinomycetota; class Actinomycetes; order Mycobacteriales; family Nocardiaceae; genus Nocardia; species Nocardia sp. NPDC055029. The sequence continues at coordinate 14,604 of NZ_JBSGVQ010000056.1, read as the reverse complement.
GGCGTAGTCGAGCATGCGCTGCGGGGTGCGATGCGCGGAAACCACGCCGACCTCGAAGCGGATGCCGAACTCGGCCAGTGCCTCGGCGGCGGCCTCCATCGTCGGCCAGTCGGAATCGCTGCCCATGATCAGGCCGACCTGGGGTCCGGTGGTGGTCACATGCGCTCCTGTGTTGTCGGCGGCTGGCGCCGCGGGTTTTCGGCCTCGTGACCTCGCATCCGAGGGGCGATACTGCGCCTTCGGCGTTCCGTCTCGCCCCTCGGATGCGAGGCGGCCGAAAACGCGGTGGTCACGATGAGGTGGTCGGTCTTCAGGCTCCGTTGTGCGGATCCCAGCCGTCGGTCCAGACGGCGTGCGACATCCAGTGCGCCGCGCGTTCGGCCTGCTCCCGTACCTCGGTGACATCGTCGCCGAGGATGTTGATGTGCCCGATCTTGCGGTCGGGCCGCTCGCCCTTGCCGTAGAGGTGGACCTTCGCCTGCGGCAGGCGGGCGAACAGGTGGTGCAGCCGCTCGTCCATCGACATCTCGGGCGCCTCGGCCGCGCCGAGGATGTTGGCCATCACCGTCACCGGCGCCAGCGGGCTGGTGTCGCCGAGCGGGTAGTCGAGGACGGCACGCAGGTGCTGCTCGAACTGACCGGTGCGGGCGCCGTCCATGCCCCAGTGACCGGAGTTGTGCGGGCGCATGGCGAGCTCGTTGACCAGCACCTCGCCGTCGTTGGTCTCGAACAGCTCGACCGCCATCACGCCGACGACGCCCAGCCCGGCGGCCAGTTCCAGCGCCATCGTCTCGGCGCGCGCGCCCAGCTCCTCGGACAGGTCGGGCGCGGGCGCGATGACCACCGCGCACTGACCGTTGCGCTGCACGGTCTCCACCACCGGCCAGGTCGCGGCCTGCCCGAACGGCGAGCGCGCCACCATCGCCGACAGCTCGCGCTTCAGGTCGACCTTCGCCTCGGCGAGCAGCTGCACACCGTGCGCGAGCTGGTCGGTGACGAGCCGCTCGGCCTCGGCCGCGTCGGCGGGCATCCACACGCCACGGCCGTCGTACCCGCCGCGGACCGCCTTGAGGACGAACGGCCAGCCGTGCTCGTCACCGAAGGCGATCGCGTCGGCGGGCGCGGTGACCTCGACGAACGCGGGCACCGGCAGCCCCAGCCCGGACAGCTTGGTGCGCATGGCGAGCTTGTCCTGGGCGAAGATCAGCGCCTGCGGCGGCGGCGCCACGTTCACGCCCTCGGCGACCAGGACCTCGAGGTGTGCCGTCGGCACGTGCTCGTGGTCGAAGGTCAGCGCGTGCGACCCGTTCGCCGCGCGACGCAGCGCGGACAGGTCGTCGTGGCTGCCCAGCACCACGTCAGGGGTGACCTGCGCGGCGGGGTCGTCGGGACGCTCGGCCAGCACCCGCAGACGCTGGCCGAGGGCGACCGCGGCCTGGTGTGTCATACGCGCGAGCTGGCCACCACCGACCATCGTGACGGTGGGCATGGCAGACGGATCGAACGAACGTGCACTCACGTCGTGCAATGTTGTCATGTCGAAAGCGAATCTTTGCGACCGGTACACTCGGAACTCGTGTCAATCGTCGACGACGTGGTCAGCGTCCTTCCCCCGCGCCTGCGCGAGCTAGCGTTCCGGCATAAGGAGCTGATCAAGTTCGCCATCGTCGGCGCAACGACGTTCGTGATCGACAGCGGCCTGTTCTACCTCCTGAAATGGACGGTGCTGGCCGAGAAACCGGTCACCGCCAAGATCATTTCCGGCGTGGTCGCGGTGATCGCCTCCTACATTCTCAACCGCGAATGGTCGTTCAAGAATCGCGGCGGACGAGAGAAGCATCACGAGGCGTTGCTGTTCTTCGGGGTCAGCGGCGTCGGCGTGATCCTGAGCAATATCCCGCTGTGGATCTCGAGCTACGTGTTCGATCTGCGGCAGCCGAACGTGAGCTTCCTGACCGAGAACGTCGCCGACTTCGTCAGCGCGTTCATCATCGGCAACCTGCTGCAGATGGCGTTCCGGTTCTGGGCGATGCGCCGCTGGGTGTTCCCCGACGAGATGAACGAGATCGTCGCCGAGCTCGAGGACCTGATCGAAGAGGAACAGGAACACCTCGGCCAAAGCTGAAGTATCAGCGCGGCTCGGTCAGCGTCGCGTTCGGCGGCCGGTTGACCTTCGAGCCGAGGAACACCGCGAACAGGGCAGGCCTGCGACGCTGGAGCTCCAGACGGCCACCGTCGGCTTCCACCAGGGCACGAGCCAGGGCCAGGCCGACACCGGTCGACCCGCCCGCCGAGAACCCACGGTCGAAGATGTGCGGCGCGAGCTCGTCGCGGATGCCCTCCCCCTCGTCGGCCACCTCCACGCAGATCAGCGGATCGCGTGAGCTCATCGTCGGCACCGTGCGCACCGACACCGTGCAGGTTCCGCCGCCGTGCATCAGGGCATTGTCGACCAGCACCGTCACGGCCTCGCGCAGCCGCGACCCGGTGATGGGGGCGCGCAGGGACTCGTCGCCGATCAGGCGCAGTTCGCGGCCCTCCTCGGTGAAGGGGTGGGCCCACTCGGCCATGACGCCACGCAGTTCGGCCATCACCGGAACGGGATCGCGGTCGGCGGCGTCCTCGTCGCGGGAGGCGCGGACCAGGTCGTCGATGGCCTCGGTGAGCCGGTCGACCTGAGCCATGGCCTCCTCGGCCTCGTGCACGACCTCGGGATCGGCGTGCGTGGACAGCTCGTCCAGGCGCAGGCGCACCGCGGTCAGGCGACTGCGCAGCTGATGTGAGACGTCGGCGACCAGCGCGTGCTCGCGTTGCAGGCGGCCCGCGATCTCGACCGTCGCCGAGTCGAGCACATCGGAGACGCGGTCGAGTTCGGCGATGCCGTGCCTGCGCGGGTCGGGCCGGAAGTCGCCCATCGCCAGCCGGGCGGCGCGGGCGGCCACGTCACGCAGCGGATCGGCGACCCGGCGCGCGGTCACCACCGCGACCGAGAACGCGGCGCCGAGCGAGGCGAGCACGGCCAGCGCGACCGCGGCAACGGCCTGTTCCTGCCGGGAGTGCATCGGCCCGGCGGGCACCTCGAGCCGCAGCGAACCCGATGTGCCCATCGACAGCGATTCGACCAGCGGGTCCTCGACGTACTCGACGCCGATATCGGTGCGCGCGGCATTGTCGTGCGGCGCCGGATAGACGATCGTCAGCTTGCCGCCCTCGGGCACCAGGGCCCGCATGGCGCGCACGTCGAGGCCGTCGGGCACGGTCCCGTCGACGCGTTCCTGGGCGATCACCTCGGCGGCGACCCGTTCCAGGCGGCTCTGCAGATCGTTGCGGGTGATGTCCTCGACCCACAGCCACGCGGTGTAGATCAGCGGCACGCCGAGCACCACCGTGGTGATGGTCAGCACGGTCAGGATCGAGCGCAGGATGCGGCGGCGCACTGCCCCGGTCAGCCTCTGACCGACGGGCCGTCGGTGTTGAGCCGGAACCCGACCCCGCGCACCGTGACGATGCGCCGTTCCGCCATCGGCCCCTCGTCGCCGATCTTGCGGCGCAACCAGGACATATGCATGTCGAGGGTCTTGGAGCCGCGCAGATCCGCGTCGCCCCACACCTCACGCAGGATGGTCTCGCGCGCCACCACCTGACCGGCCCGATCGATGAGCACCTTGAGCAGCTCGTACTCCTTGTTGGCCAGGTTCACCTCGGCCCCGTTGACCAGCACGCGCCGGGCCGCGGGCTCTAGCCGGATCCCGCCGACTTCCACCGCGTCGTCACCGATTCCGCTGCGCCGCAGCAGGGCTCGCACCCGGGCCAGCAGCTCGGCCAGCCGGAACGGCTTGCCGACGTAGTCGTCGGCGCCGGCGTCGAGACCGACGACGAAGTCGACCTCGTCGGTGCGCGCGGTGAGCATCAGCACCGCCAGATCGGCGCCGCTGGCCCTGACCTGCCTGCACACCTCGAGCCCGTCCATGCCGGGCAGGCCGAGATCGAGGATCAGCAGGTCGTGATTGCCCTCGAGGGCGCGGCGCAACACCGCGGGGCCGAACCGCTCGACGGTGACGGTGTAACCCTCGCGGCCGAGGGCGCGCGAGAGCGGGGCGGCGATCGCCTCATCGTCTTCGGCGAGCAGTACGGCGGTCATGTGCTCAGATTACGGATCTCGGTCGCGGTGGGCCGACAGCTCACCGATAACCGCCCCACGACTGGTCACGACGGCTGCTGCCCGCCTCGAAGACCTCGTGGTAGAGCAGCGCGTGCACCTGCTGCACCTGCGGGATGTCGTCGTATTCGAGCGGTTCCTCCGACGACGAGCCGATGATCAGCGTGCCGGTCCCCAGCACCCGGTCGAACACACCGTGTTCGAACTGCACGCTGGAAATGCGGCTGAGCGGGATGTCGATGCCGGTGTGGGTGATCACGCCCTGGCGCACCAGCACGCGCCGGTCGGTGATGATGAAATGCGTGGACTTCCAGCTGATCACCTTGCCGACACAGCGCCACAGGATGAGCCCGAACCAGATCAGCCCGATGAGCAGCAGCAGCACCGTGCGCACCGACCCCTCGGTGTTGCGCCAGGCGAGCCCGCCGAGGAAGCCGGCGATCGCGGTGCCGCCGATCAGCGTGACGACCGGCCACACCAGCATCTTCCAGTGTGGGTGACGATGCAGGATCAATTGTTCGTCGGGCGCGAGAACGTCCTCCGGGTACCCCATGGCCGAACGATACCCCGTTGCGAGGCCGCATTTCCCGATGCCACGGCCGAGGCGATACTGTGGATTCCACGCTAGATGCCAGGTTTTGCCCAATTCTCCCTTGCTCGACACCCGACAGTGGAGGCACGCGTGACCAAAGCTCTGACTCAGCTCGAAATCCTCACCGCCCTCGAGCCGGTGGCCGAACAGAATCTCAACCGGCACCTTTCCATCGCCAAGGACTGGAATCCGCACGATTACGTCCCGTGGGACGAGGGCCGCAATTTCGCCGCGATGGGCGGAATCGATTGGGAACCAGGACAATCCAGGCTCACCGACGTCGCCAAGGCGGCGATGATCACCAATCTGCTCACCGAGGACAATCTGCCCTCCTACCACCGCGAGATCGCCGAGAACTTCTCCCAGGACGGCGCCTGGGGCACCTGGGTCGGTCGCTGGACCGCCGAGGAGAACCGCCACGGCATCGTGATCCGTGACTACCTGGTGGTCACCCGCGGCGTCGACCCGGTCGCCCTGGAAGAGGCCAGGATGATCCACATGACCCAGGGCGCGCACGCGCCGGCGAACTGGGGCGGATTCCTGGTCAATGTCGCGTATGTGACGTTTCAGGAGCTGGCCACCCGGGTCAGCCACCGCAACACCGGTCGCGTCTGCGACGACCCGGTCGCCGACCGCATGCTTGCCCGCGTCGCCACCGACGAGAACCTGCACATGATCTTCTACCGCAACCTGTGCGCGGCGGCGCTTGACCTGGTCCCCGATCAGGCGATGCCCGCGATCACCAAGGTGCTCACCAGCTTCCAGATGCCCGGCGCCGGCATGCCGAACTGGCGGCGCAACGGCGTGCTGATGGCCAAGCACGGCATCTACGACCTGCGCCAGCATCTCGACGAGGTGGTGCTGCCGGTGCTCAAGCAGTGGAACGTCTTCGACCGCAACGACTTCGGGCCGGCGGGCGAGGTGGCACGCGACGAGCTCGCGCGGTTCCTGGACAAGCTGGAGAAGGACGTGCTCAAGTTCGAGGAGCAGCGCGATCGGCTGCTGGCGCGCGAACGTGAGGTCGCCGAGCGCAACGCGGGGGTTGCCGCCCGCTGAACCCCGACCCGCAGGGAGGGCGGTTCGCGACCCGGCCCGCCGGTCAGGCGCTGTGTCTGAGCTGGTGGGCCGCCGTGGGCCGCGAGCCCGCGGCTCCAGCCGCCGTCAATACTGTCCGCGCAGGTGGGACACATCGCCCGCCGAGACGGCGCGGTCGCCGATGAGCAGCCTGCCGGTGTCGTCGATGCCGCTCGCGGCACCGGTGAGCACCTGGCCACCGGGCAGTTCGGCCCGCACCTCGACGCCGATCGTCGCGCAGCGCTCGCGGTAGGCGGCCGCGATCTCGGTCGTCGCCCAGCCCGCCCGCTGCCAGGCGCTGAACCGGGCGGCGAACTCGGTCAGGATCGCGGCGACCAGCCCGGTGCGGTCGGTGTCGATACCGGCCAGCGTCAGCGAAGTCGCATGCGGGACAGGCAGTTCGGACTCGTCGAGATCGACGTTGAGGCCGATGCCGACCACCACGGCGGGCGCGGCGCCGGTCGCGGCGACCTCGGCCAGGATGCCGGCGAGCTTGCGGCCGCCGAGCAGAACGTCGTTGGGCCACTTCAGTTCCGCGTCGGCGCCGGTCGAGCGGCGCAGCGCGTCGACCACCGCGACACCGGTGAGCAACGGCAGCCAGCCGAGCGTGGTCGGGTCGATGTCGGGCAGCCGCACCAGGATCGACAGCGAGATCTGCGCGCGCGGCGGGCTCACCCACGTGCGGGCGTGCCTGCCGCGACCGCTGACCTGTTCCTCGGCGAGCAACGCCTGGCGGTCGGCGGTCGAATCGGCGGCCCTGGCGACGAGGTCGGCATTGGTCGATCCGGTCGACTCGACGACGTCGATCCGCTCATAGAACGACAGCGGCCCGCCGGGCGAGGAGCTGTCGAGACGCTGCGCATCGATGGGTGCCCTGTTCATTCCCGGCAGGCTACTCGGCGAGACGGATGCCCTGGTGGGACGCACCTAGCTGGGGTTTCTCTACTGGCCGGTAGGCGAGACTGCCGTAGTGCGACGAGGTGTCACTCGTTACACTCGCAACCCATGACGAGTGTCCAGCAGCAGCCCGCATCGGAATCGGCGGGCGCCCCCGATATCCACACCACCGCCGGGAAGCTGGCTGACCTGCGGAATCGGCTGGAAGAAGCGCAACACCCGATGGGTGAGGCCGCGGTCGACAAGGTGCATGCCAAGGGCAAGATGACTGCGCGTGAGCGCATCCTCGCCCTGCTCGACGAAGGCTCCTTCGTCGAGCTCGACGCCCTCGCCAAGCATCGCAGCGTGAACTTCGGCCTGGAGAACAACCGCCCGCTCGGCGACGGCGTCGTCACCGGCTACGGCACCATCGACGGCCGCGACGTCTGTATCTTCTCCCAGGACGTCACCGTCTTCGGTGGCTCGCTCGGCGAGGTCTACGGCGAGAAGATCGTCAAGGTGATGGACCTGGCACTCAAGACCGGCCGTCCGCTGGTCGGTATCAACGAGGGCGCAGGCGCGCGCATCCAGGAGGGCGTCGTCTCCCTCGGTCTCTACGGCGAGATCTTCCACCGCAACGTGCAGGCCTCCGGCGTGATCCCGCAGATCTCGCTGATCATGGGCCCCGCCGCCGGTGGCCACGTGTACTCCCCCGCGCTCACCGACTTCGTGGTGATGGTCGACCAGACCTCGCAGATGTTCGTCACCGGCCCCGACGTGATCAAGACCGTCACCGGTGAAGAGGTCACCATGGAGGACCTGGGTGGCGCGCACACCCACATGACCAAGTCCGGCGTCGCCCACTACGTGGCCTCCGGCGAGCAGGACGCCCTCGACTACGTCAAGGACCTGCTGGGTTATCTGCCGAGCAACAACCGCGCCGAGGCGCCGCGGCACGCGCCGACCGATCCGATCAACGGCGCGATCGAGGACTCCCTCACCGACGAGGACATCGAGCTCGACACGATCATCCCGGACTCGCCGAACCAGCCCTACGACATGCACGAGGTCATCCGCCGTCTGCTCGACGACGACGAGTTCCTCGAGGTGCAGGCCGAGCGCGCGATGAACATCATCTGCGGTTTCGGTCGCGTCGACGGCCGCAGCGTCGGCATCGTCGCCAACCAGCCGACCCAGTTCGCCGGCTGCCTCGACATCGACGCCTCGGAGAAGGCCGCGCGCTTCGTGCGCACCTGCGACGCCTTCAACGTCCCGATCATCACCCTGGTCGACGTGCCCGGCTTCCTCCCCGGCACCGGCCAGGAGTACAACGGCATCATCCGCCGCGGCGCGAAGCTGCTCTACGCCTACGGTGAGGCCACTGTGGGCAAGATCACGATCATCACCCGCAAGGCCTACGGCGGCGCCTACGACGTCATGGGTTCCAAGCACATGGGTGCCGATGTGAACCTGGCGTGGCCGACCGCCCAGATCGCCGTCATGGGCGCTTCCGGCGCCGTCGGATTCGTCTACCGCAAGCAGCTGTCCGAGGCCGCCAAGAACGGCGCCGATGTGGACGCTCTGCGCCTCGAGCTGCAGAACGAGTACGAGGACACCCTCGTGAACCCGTACGTGGCGGCCGAGCGCGGCTACGTCGACGCGGTCATCCCGCCGTCGCACACGCGCGGCCAGATCGTGTCGGCGCTGCGACTGCTCGAGCGCAAGATGGTGACCCTGCCGCCGAAGAAACACGGCAACATTCCGCTCTGATCGAGCGATATCCCCGGTAGGCCGCGCACACTGGTTGCTATGACGCAACTATTGATCGTCGCGTCCCTACCGGGAATGATCGCGTCAACCGCGCTGTAAGACATCGAAGTACCCAAGCTTCGCACCGGGCGAGATCTCCCGGACGAGGCAGGAAGGATCTGGCACTGTGACAACTGTGGCAGAAGAAGACGTGCTGACCGCCGCCGAGCTGGAGCTCGCCGTCGAACCACTCGTCGACGAGGTCGAACTGTCTGTGAGCGCGGTTGCCGACGAGCCCGCGGAGAGCCTCGGTGAGCCGATGTTCCGCATCATCAAGGGCTCGCCGACCGATGCGGATATCGCGGCCCTGGTCGCCGTGCTGAGCGCGGCGGCCGCGAGCGCCCCCGCCGGCGGCGCGAACGGTCCGTCCGACAACTGGGGCAAAGCGACGCTGCTGCACCGGGGTACGTCCCCGTTCTCGCCGTACGCGTACCCGATGCTGTCGCACCTGCGCTGATCCGGGTGACCCGGCTGGTCTTGGCCTCCGCGTCTCCCGCCCGTCTGGGGATCCTGCGCACGGCGGGTATCGACCCCGTCGTGCGCGTCTCCGGCGTGGACGAGGACGCGGTGTCGGCCGCGCTACCCTCTGATACCTCCTCGCCCGACGTCGTCATCGCCCTGGCTCGCGCCAAGGCCGTCGACGTCGCCGCGTCGATTCCCGAATTCGCCGCCGACTGTGTCGTCGTCGGCTGCGATTCGATGCTGCTCGTCGACGGGCAGCTGCAAGGCAAACCGCACACGCCCGAGGTGGCCCGCGCCCGCTGGGCGGGGATGGCGGGCCGCAGCGCCGATCTGATCACCGGACATTGCGTGCTGCGCCTGCGCGACGGGGAGATCGTCGCCGAGTCCGAGGAGTGCAGCAGCACCACCGTGCACTTCGCGAAACCCGGTCCGGACGAGCTCGACGCCTACATCGCCTCCGGCGAACCACTGCAGGTCGCGGGCGCTTTCACGTTGGACGGGCTCGGCGGCTGGTTCGTCGACCGGATCGAGGGCGACCCGTCCAGCGTCATCGGGATCGGGCTACCGCTGTTGCGCAGGCTGCTCGAAGACGTCGGCGTCGGTGTCACGCAGCTGTGGCGGGATTCGCGGGCCTGACGGCGCGATCACCGGCTGTTCCGCGGTAGCGGGCGCTCCGGATGCCTGCGCGGAGTTCTCCGCGCCCAGCGTCAGTTCCAGCCTGGCCGTGCACAGTTCCGGCTCGACGAACGGGTGCAGGCGCACGTCGACCCGGCCGCGGGCGCCGTTGCGCTCCAGCACTTCCCGCATGAGCCCCATGTGCACCCCGCACACCACCTCGGCGTGCGAGCGGGCCAGTTCCCGCAGCGGGCAGGCGGTGAGGTTGATCTGCACGTGCTCGGAGGTCTCCCCGACCGGGTCCTTCTCCGGCGCGAACCCGAGCTCCGACATCAGCGACATGGTGATGTCCCTGGCATCGGCCAGCGTCTCCACCGGATGCGTGCCGATGTCCATGCGCGCCCCCCAGGCGCGGCCCGCGGCGACGGCGGCGGCGGAACGGGTGATCGGGTCGGGTCCGAGATGGTCGGCGAGGACCTGGGCCAGCTCCTGATATCCCACCGAGCGCTGCACGGCGCGATAGCCGATCCGCGGGCGCCCACGACCACGCGGCGGCTGCTGGAACTGGCGGACCAGCGATTCGCGGGTGAGCACATCGAGATGGAAGCGGACGGTGGTGACATGCTGTCCGGTGATTCTGGCCAGTTCCTGGGCGTCGAGGGGCTCGGTGGCGCCACGTAGGATCGCGAGCAGTCGCCGTCGCGGCCAAGAATCGGACATAGCTCACCCCTCCTCTCCAGAGACTTTATCGGACAGCTCTGCGCTTTATTCGACCATTGTGTCGATTCGTGATGTGCCGACACAGACATACCATCGGCTGCGACCTCAGCACACTGTCGCACCCGCCCATACTCTCGCGTGAAGGACCACACCGTGACCGTCGCCCCGGATCCGCACCCCGCCTTCGGTTCCTACGCAGTCCCGCATCGATTGGTAACCACAGAATGGTTGTCCGCAAACATCGGGATGCCCGGTGTGAAGATCATCGAGTCGAACGATGACATCCTGCTCTATGACATCGGCCATGTCCCCGGTGCGGTCAAAATCGATTGGCGTGGCGACCTGAGCGACCCGGTGACCCGCGACTACGTCGACGGCCGCCGCTTCACCGAACTGATGCGCGCCAAGGGTATCCAGCGCGAGGACACCGTGGTGATCTACGGCGATCGCGGCAATGCCCAGGCAGCGCATACCGCCTGGATCTTCACCCTTTTCGGGCACGAGGACGTGCGCCTGCTCGACGGCGGCCGCGATGCCTGGATCTCCGAGGAACGCGACACCACCTTCGACCTGCCCTACCCGTCACCCAGCGACTACCCCGACGTCAAACGCGACGACACGGTGGCGCGCGCGTTCCGCGACGAGGTGCTGGCCCGGCTCGGCGGCCCCCTGGTCGACGTGCGTTCGGAGCAGGAGTACTCGGGCGAGCTCGAGGACAAGCCGCTGAACCAGGAGTACGCCACGCTGCGCGGCGGGCACGTGCCGACCGCGGTGAACATTCCGTGGACGCAGGCCTGCACCAGCGACGGGCGTTTCCGGTCAAGGGCCGAACTCGACGAGGTCTACGGCGCGCTGCCCGCCGAGGACCTGGTCGTCTACAGCCGGGTCGGCGAACGCTCCAGCCACACCTGGTTCGTCCTGACATTTCTGCTCGGCCGCAGGTCGGTGCGCAATTACGACGGCTCGTGGATCGAGTGGGGCAATTCGGTGCGGCTGCCGATCGCGCAGGGCGCCGAGCCGGGTATTCCGAACCGAATCATTTGAAACATGTTCACATCACAGGGTGCCGCGTAGTGTGACCTGCGACCTACTCGACAGTAGGGCTAGCCGAGTTCGGGCCGAATTGGCACACTGCCTACACTCGCCCGAGACGAAAGTTGTCGATACCGGGCACGGGGCCTACACGGCGACCCGTCCCCCGAAGCGACCAAAGATTGCACACAGGAGGCTCAGTGCCCAGCCATGCCAGCGCACGGATCACGAAGGTACTCGTAGCTAACCGCGGCGAGATCGCGGTCCGCGTGATCCGGGCTGCCAAGGACGCGGGGATCACCAGCGTCGCGGTGTACGCCGAGCCCGATGCCGACGCTCCCTTCGTGAAGCTCGCCGACGAGGCGTTCGCCCTCGGCGGCCAGACCTCGGCCGAGTCGTACCTCGTGTTCGACAAGATCCTCGACGCCGCCGCCAAGTCCGGTGCCGACGCGATCCACCCGGGTTACGGCTTCCTCTCCGAGAACGCCGACTTCGCCCAGGCCGTCCTCGACGCCGGGCTCATCTGGATCGGCCCCTCGCCGCAGTCCATCCGCGACCTGGGCGACAAGGTCACCGCGCGCCACATCGCCGAGCGCGCGCAGGCGCCGATGGCCGCCGGCACCAAGGACCCGGTCAAGAACGCCGACGAGGTCGTCGCGTTCGCCAAGGAGTACGGCGTCCCGGTGGCCATCAAGGCCGCCTTCGGTGGCGGTGGCCGCGGCATGAAGGTCGCCCACACCATCGAGGAGATCCCCGAGCTGTTCGAGTCGGCGACCCGTGAGGCCATCGCCGCCTTCGGCCGCGGCGAGTGCTTCGTCGAGCAGTACCTGGACAAGGCCCGCCACGTCGAGGCCCAGGTCATCGCCGACCAGCACGGCAACGTCGTCGTCGCCGGTACCCGCGACTGCTCGCTGCAGCGTCGCTTCCAGAAGCTCGTCGAGGAGGCGCCGGCGCCGTTCCTGTCCGACGAGGTTCGCGCCAAGATCCACGACTCCGCCAAGCGCATCTGCCGCGAGGCCGGCTACTACGGCGCAGGCACCGTGGAGTACCTGGTGCAGGGCGAGACCGTGTCCTTCCTCGAGGTGAACACCCGCCTGCAGGTCGAGCACCCGGTCACCGAGGAGACCGCGGGCATCGACCTGGTGCGTCAGCAGTTCGCGATCGCCAACGGCGAAGAGCTCTCGATCAAGGAAGACCCCACCCCGCGTGGCCACTCCTTCGAGTTCCGGATCAACGGTGAGGACGCCGGTCGCGGCTTCCTGCCAGCGCCCGGCCCGGTCAACGTCTACCGCGAGCCCACCGGCCCCGGTGTGCGCGTCGACTCCGGCGTCGTCGCGGGCAGCGTCATCGGCGGTCAGTTCGACTCGATGCTGGCCAAGCTGATCGTCACCGGCGAGAACCGCGACCAGGCGCTGCAGCGTGCGCGTCGCGCGCTGGCCGAGTTCGAGGTCGAGGGCCTGGCGACGGTCATCCCGTTCCACCGCGCGATCGTCGAGGACCCGGCCTTCATCGGTGACGGCGAGAAGTTCGAGGTCTACACCAAGTGGATCGAAACCGAGTGGAAGAACACCGTCGAGCCGTTCACGGCCGGTGCTCCCGCCGAGGACGAGGACGAGGATCTGCCCCGGCAGAAGGTCGTCGTCGAGGTCGGTGGCCGTCGCGTCGAGGTGTCGCTGCCCGGTCAGTTCACCCTCGGTGGCGGTGCCGCCGGTTCGGCCGGTAACGGCGCGGGCGTCATCCGCAAGAAGCCGAAGGCGCGCAAGCGTGGCGGCGCCGGTGCCGGTGCGGCCTCCGGTGACGCGGTCACCGCGCCCATGCAGGGCACCGTCGTGAAGGTCGCGGTCGAAGAGGGCCAGACCGTCGAGGCGGGCGACCTGATCGTGGTGCTCGAGGCCATGAAGATGGAGAACCCGGTCAACGCGCACAAGGCCGGTGTCGTCACCGGGCTGGCCGTGGAAGCGGGCGCCGCGATCACCCAGGGCACCGTCCTGGCGGAGATCAAGTAATACGCACGATGTAGACGGGCGCCGGTCGACCTCGACCGGCGCCCGTCGTCGTTTCGACACATTCGCCGCGCCCCGGTGAACGGGCGGCGAAGATCGTGCATCTGGCCAGGCCGGACTCCCGCACCCTGTCGTATCGTGGATCGGGTGACCAGCAGTGCGCGTATCGATCAGGACCCGTCGGCTTCACCGGGTCCGGCCACGGTCGCCGAGGTGATCCGGACTCGACGTGAGGCAGGGAGCCGCGGTGACGGGAATCGCCTCGCGCTGGTGATCGAGGGTGGCGGCAGCCGCGGTGTCTACTCCAGCGGCATGGTGCAGGCACTCGAGGAGCTCGGCCTGGCCGGGGTGTTCGACGCCGTCTACGGCACGTCGGCGGGCGCGATCAACGGCGCGTGGTTGCTGTGCGGGCGCGCGGCCACGGGCATGCGGTCCTGGACCGATGCGACGATCATGCGCCGGGTGGTCGATCCGGTGCGGATCCTGCGCGGGCGACCGGTCTTCGATCTGCGCTACCTGGTGCACCACGTCTACGACGGCATCGAGCCGATGGACTTCCCGGCCATCCTGGCCAACTCCACCACTTTCCACCCGATCGCGACCGACGTCCGCACCGGCCGGTCGGTGGACCTGGGCCCGCACATCGTCGACAAAACCACCCTGATGACCGCGCTGCGCGCCTCCGCGGGCCTGCCCCTGCTCGCCGGTCCCCCGGTCGATCTCGGCGGCCGCAGCTACTTCGACGGCGGCCTGTCGGAGACCGTCCCGATCCGCACCGCCGTCGCGGCGGGCACGACCCACGCCTTGGTCCTGCGCACCCGCCGCACCGACGAGGTCCGCCCGCCCGCACCCCTGCTGCACCGCATCGTGGGCGGCGGCTACATGCGGGCCATCGCCCCCGGCGCCTTCCGTGCCTGGTCCCAGCGCCCCGGCCAGCAGGCCGTCGAGGACAGCTACCTCACCGGCTTGGGCGACCGCGTCCTCCAGGTCCACCCGCCCGCCGGCGCCCCCGCCATCGACAGCACCGCCCGCGACACCGACCTGCTCACCCGCGCCCTCGACATCGGCCGCACCGCCGTCCACACCCTCCTCGGCGCCACCCCCCGCCTCGCCTGACCCGGCGACCGCGAGCAGTCCCGCTCTCCGGACCCGCACGCCCCGACCTCGAGGAGGGGCCGCCGCGTCAGCGGCGGTTCGCGGCCGTCCCGTCGGTCAGGTGCCGGTGCGTAGGCGACGAAGGAGCAAGCACCGGTGCCTGACCG
>NZ_JBSGVQ010000055.1:0-39790 GCF_053608525.1 Nocardia sp. NPDC055029 | reverse complement strand
GGCTAGCAGAACGCGAAGAGGGCCCGTACTCCGATCGGAGTACGGGCCCTCTTTTTCGTGGCTCTAGGCCGACTTCTCGCGGCGCTCGGTGCGCTGGGTCTTGCGGGGCACGATCGTCGGCAGGACGTTCTCGGTGACGGTGTCGGCGTCGACGACCACCTTGGCGACGTCGTCGCGGCCCGGGATGTCGTACATCACCGGAAGCAGGACTTCCTCCATGATGGCGCGCAGACCACGGGCGCCGGTGCCGCGCAGGATCGCCTGATCGGCAACGGCTTCGAGGGCGTCGGTGGTGAACTCGAGGTCGACGCCGTCCATCTCGAAGAGCCGGACGTACTGCTTGACCAGCGCGTTCTTCGGCTCGGAGAGGATCTTGACCAGCGATTCCTTGTCCAGGTTCGTCACCGAGGCGACGACGGGCAGGCGGCCGATGAACTCGGGGATCAGACCGAACTTGATCAGGTCCTCGGGCATCACGTCGGCGAAGTGGTCGTCGGTGTCGACCTCGGCCTTGGAGCGGACCTCGGCGCCGAAGCCGATCCCGCGGTGACCGGTGCGGTCGGAGATGATCTTCTCCAGGCCCGCGAACGCGCCTGCCACGATGAACAGCACGTTGGTGGTGTCGATCTGGATGAACTCCTGGTGCGGGTGCTTGCGACCGCCCTGCGGCGGCACACTCGCCTGGGTGCCCTCCAGGATCTTCAGCAGCGCCTGCTGCACGCCCTCGCCGGAGACGTCACGGGTGATCGAGGGGTTCTCGCTCTTGCGGGCGATCTTGTCGACCTCGTCGATGTAGATGATGCCGGTCTCGGCGCGCTTGACGTCGTAGTCGGCGGCCTGGATCAGCTTCAGCAGGATGTTCTCGACATCCTCACCGACGTAGCCCGCCTCGGTGAGCGCGGTGGCGTCGGCGATGGCGAACGGCACGTTCAGCATCTTCGCCAGCGTCTGCGCGAGGTAGGTCTTACCGCAGCCGGTGGGGCCGAGCATCAGGATGTTCGACTTGGCCAGCTCGACGCTCTCGCCGCGGCTGTCGCGGCCCTTGTCGCCGGCCTGGATGCGCTTGTAGTGGTTGTACACCGCGACCGCGAGGGTGCGCTTGGCCGTGTCCTGGCCGATGACGTAGTTCTCCAGGAAGTCCCGGATCTCCGAGGGCTTGGGCAGCTCGTCGAGCTTGACCTCGCTCGACTCGGCCAGCTCTTCCTCGATGATCTCGTTGCAGAGGTCTATGCACTCGTCGCAGATATAGACCCCGGGGCCCGCAATGAGCTTCTTGACCTGCTTCTGGCTCTTTCCGCAGAACGAGCACTTGAGCAGATCGCCGCCGTCTCCGATGCGCGCCATCTCGTAGGTCCCTACTTCCTTGTCCGAGTGCGACCGTCGTCCCCCGATTGGGCCGGAAATACGTTTCGGTGCCGTCAATCAGAGCAATGGTCCCTGAGTCGACCGTACCTGGTGTGCGCGAATGAGGTCGACAACTCGCGCATGTTTCTGTTCAGGGTTGTGCGGGTTCTCACCATTGTGGGCCAACCCGCGCGAAATTGGTGGGCCCGCCGCCGAAACTGCGGCGACGGGCCCGGGCGTGTCACTTCTGTCCGCTGAGCTTCCGGTAGTCGAAGACCTGGTCGACGATGCCGTATTCCTTGGCCTCCTCGGCCGTCAGGATCTTGTCGCGGTCGGTGTCCTTGCGGACCTGCTCCTCGGACTTGCCGGTGTGACGCGAGATGGTGACCTCCATCAGGCGGCGCATCCGCTCGATCTCGGCCGCGGCGATCTCGAGGTCGGACACCTGGCCCTGCACGCCACCGGAGGACGGCTGGTGAATCAGGATGCGCGCGTTGGGCAGCGCGGCGCGCTTGCCGGGCGCACCGGCGGCCAGCAGCACCGCGGCGGCCGAGGCGGCCTGGCCGAGGCACACCGTCACCACGTCGGGGCGCACGTACTGCATGGTGTCGTAGATGGCCATCAGCGCGGTGAACGAGCCACCGGGCGAGTTGATGTACATCGTGATGTCACGATCGGGGTCCTGGGACTCCAGCACCAGCAGCTGCGCCATGATGTCGTTCGCCGAGACGTCGTCGACCTGGTTGCCCAGGAAGATGATGCGCTCTTCGAACAGCTTGTTGTACGGGTCGGAAGTCTTGACGCCGAACGAAGTCTGCTCGGTGAACTGCGGCAGGATGTAGCGCGCCTGCGGGAGGCCCGCAGCGGAGCCGCCATGTCCGGCGCGCGGGTCGAAGAGGTTGGCCATCTTTATCTCCAAGCTTGTCTCGAGTGAGGGGGGACGGCGGCGTTACTTCGCCTGGTTCGCGTGGCTGACCACGTGGTCGATGAAGCCGTATTCGAGGGCTTCCTTCGCCGTGAACCAGCGGTCGCGATCCGCGTCCTCGGTCACCTGTTCCACCGACTTGCCGGTGTGCAGCGACTGCAGCTCGTTGAGCTCCCGCTTGGTGTGCGCGAACTGCTCGGCCATGATGGCGATGTCGGCCGCCGAACCACCGATGCCCGCCGACGGCTGGTGCATCATGATCCGGGTGTGCGGCAGCGCGAAACGCTTGCCCTTGGTGCCCGCGGTCAGCAGGAACTGCCCCATCGACGCGGCCAGGCCCATCGCGACGGTCTTGATGTCGCACTCGGCGAACTGCATGGTGTCGTAGATCGCCATGCCCGCGGTGACCGAGCCACCAGGGGAGTTGATGTAGAGCGAGATGTCCTTGGTCGGATCCTCGGCGTCGAGCAGCAGGATCTGCGCGCACAGCTTGTTGGCGATGTCGTCGTCGACCTGGGTGCCGAGGAAGATGATGCGCTCGCGCAGCAGCCGCTCGTACACCGAATCACTGAGGTTGAGACCAGCAGTAGCGGCTGTCATGACCCCTGCCTGGTTGATTGTCACGGATACCTGCCTTCTCTTCTCACCGATTTGCTACGGCCATACGGTTCGTCGTCACAAACAGTAACGAAGCAGGGCGGCACCGAACTCCCGGTACCGCCCTTCTTCGCTCACAGCGCAATCCAAGCACCCCGGTAGGGGTACCGGTCACACCGGCATCACAAAACCTATTCGGCGGCTGCCTCGACCTGCTCGGTCTCGGCGGAATCCGCGGGGTCACCGAACATTTCGGTGGTGTCGACCACGTTGCCCTCGGAGTCGGTGACCTTCACCTGACCGACGACACCGGCCAGCGCCTTGCCGCGACGGACGTCGGCGAACACCGCGCCGAGCTGACCGGCCTGCTGCACCTGCTGGATGAACTGCTCCGGCGACATGCCGTAGCGCTGGGCCTGGAACAGGATTCGCTCGGTGAGCTCCTGCTGGCCGACCTGGGTGTTCTCGGCCTCGGCGATGGCGTCGAGCAGCAGCTGGGTCTTGACCGACTTCTCGGCGGCTTCCTGGGTGTCCTTGTCGAACTCCTCGCGGGAGGAGCCCTGCGCCTCGAGCGCCTCGGCCAGCTTGGCCTCGTCGTGGTCGAAGCCGTGGACGGCGTCGTGCAGCACCGCGTCGACCTCGGCCTTGACGACGGCCTCGGGCAGCGGGACCTCGACGGTCTCGAGCAGGGTGTCGAGCACCTTGTCACGGATCTGACCGGCCTGCTCGACCTTCTTGACGCGCTCGACGCGGCCCTTCAGGTCTTCCTTGAGCTCGTCGATGGTGTCGAATTCGCTGGCCAGCTGGGCGAACTCGTCGTCGGCCTCGGGCAGCTCGCGCTCCTTCACCGACTGCACGGTGACGGTGATGACGGCTTCCTTGCCGGCGTGCTCGCCGGCGACCAGGGTGGAGGTGAACTCCTTCGACTCGCCGGCCGACAGACCGGTGATCGCCTCGTCGAGGCCCTCGATCAGCTGACCCGAACCGACCTCGTGCGACAGACCGGTGGTGGCCGCCTCCGGGACGTCCTCACCGTCGACGGTGGCCGAGAGGTCGATCGACACGAAGTCGCCGTCCTGCACGGCGCGCTCCACACCGGTGAGGGTGCCGAAGCGCTGACGCAGCGAGGTGAGCTGCTGCTCGATGTCGGTGTCCTCGATGGTGAACGCGTCGACGGTGACCTCGAGGCCCGAGTAGTCCGGCAGCGCGATCTCGGGGCGCACGTCGACCTCGGCGGTGAACGCCAGCTCTTCGCCGTCCTCGATCTTGGTGATCTCGATCTCGGGCTGGCCGATGACCTTCACCTCGGCGGACTGCACGGCCTCGGCGTAGCGGCCCGGCAGGGCGTCGTTGACGACCTGCTCGAGCACGGCGCCACGGCCGACGCGGGTCTCGATCAGCTTGGCCGGAGCCTTACCCGGACGGAAG
The DNA here is from genome assembly GCF_053608525.1 of Nocardia sp. NPDC055029. Lineage (NCBI taxonomy): Bacteria > Bacillati > Actinomycetota > Actinomycetes > Mycobacteriales > Nocardiaceae > Nocardia > Nocardia sp. NPDC055029. Next base: position 35,496 of record NZ_JBSGVQ010000055.1, on the reverse strand, counting down.
CCGGGGATCTTGACCTGCTGGGCCAGCGCCTTGTACGCCTTGTCGAAGTCGGGCTTCAGCTCCTCGAAGGGCACCTCGACGTTGATCCGGACCCGGGTCGGGCTCAGCTGCTCGACGGTGCTCTTCACGGACATGCTCCTTGGTTCGTAGTTCATGTGGTGTCCCCGCATGGGGCGTCGCACCCTGAGGCGGCGCACAATGCGCATCCCGACCAGGGTAGTTGACCGCGTTCGCGGCCGTGTAATCGGCAGTTGTTTGGGCGGCGGCTAGCGGCCGACCTGCACCGCGTCGGTGACGAAGACCAGCGTCTCGTTCGGCGCGACGCCGTTGCCACCGTCGCCGTAGCCGAGGTTCGGCGGCACGATCAGCAGCCTGCGCGTGCCCTGCTGGACCCCGAGCAGACCCTGGTCCCAGCCCTCGATGACCTGGCCGGCGCCGAGGGTCAGCTGGAACGGCTTGCCGCGCTTGAAGGAACTGTCGAGGGTCTGCTTGTCCGACCAGGTGACCAGCGCGTAGTTCATGGTCAGCGGCTGACCCGCGACCGCGCCGGGGCCGTTGCCCGCGACCAGGTCCTTGACGATCAGCGTCTTGGGCGGGTCACAGGAGTCCGGGATGGTGATCTCCGGCGCGTCGCCGTAGCCACCGCTGACCTTCACATCGTCGGCGGTGCACTCGCGGCCCTTGCTCGCCGTCGGCGCGCCGGCGGCGGCGCTGGTGGTCGACGTCGTGCCGGACGACTCCGTGTCCGAGCCGCACGCCGCTGTCGCGATCGCGGCGGCCGCGACGAGTCCGATGCCGATGATCCTGCCGAGAGAATGCATGGCCCGCACAGTAATAGACCGCTGATCCGGGCCCTGGTACCAGCACGGCGGTAGGCTCGGCGGTGCGTTTCTCCACCGGTGTCGCCGAGTGTCGAATCGGCGCAACGGACAGGTCCCGCGGCGCGCGACGCCGCAGCTCACCCAGTGCGAGGAGAGTCCGCGATGACCAGGACCAGCGATATCGAGCGCGACACCGCGGCCGACAACGTGGGCGGCGGCGACGGCGAGACCATCGCCCCGAAGCCCTATGCCCTCACCGACGCCCCCGGCCCGCTGACCCGTGACGAGCTCGTCGCGGTGGACACCTGGTGGCGGGCCTCGAACTATCTGGCGGTCGGTCAGATCTATCTGATGCGCAACGCGCTGCTGCGCGAGCCGCTGCGGCCCGAGGACATCAAGCCGCGTCTGCTCGGCCATTTCGGCACGGTGCCCGGCCTGAATCTGGTGTGGGCGCACGCGAATCGGGTGATCAGGGAACGCGACCTGAACGCCGTCTACGTGGCGGGCCCCGGCCACGGTGGACCCGGCCCCAACGCCTGCGCCTGGCTGGAGGGCGCCTACGCCGAGCTCTACCCCGATATCCCGCGCGACGGCGACGGCATGCGCAGGCTGTTCCACCAGTTCTCCTTCCCCGGCGGCGTCCCGAGCCACTGCGCGCCGGAGACGCCCGGCTCGTTCCACGAGGGCGGCGAACTCGGCTACAGCCTGCTGCACGCCTACGGCGCCGCGCTCGACCATCCCGATCTGACGGTGTTCTGCGTGATCGGCGACGGCGAGGCCGAGACCGGTCCGCTCGCCGGCAGCTGGCACGCGAACAAGTTCCTCAACGCGGGCCGCGACGGCGCGGTGGTGCCGATCCTGGCGCTCAACGAGTACAAGATCGCCAATCCGACCATCTTCGCCCGTATCCCCGAGGCGGAACTGGTCGCGCTGCTGCGCGGATACGGCTACGAGCCGATCATCGTCTCCGGCGACGATCCGGCGCCGGTGCACCAGGCGATGGCCGCCGCGATGGACACCTGCCTCGACCTGATCGCCGGGTTCCAGCGCGCGGCCCGCGAGGACGGTGTCAGCACCCGGCCACGCTGGCCGATGATCGTGCTGCACACGCCGAAGGGCTGGACCTGTCCCCCGGTGGTCGACGGCGAGCGGGTCGAGGGCACCTTCCGCGCCCATCAGGTGCCGCTGCCCGCGGCCCGCACCAACCCGCGGCACCGGCGCGTGCTGGAACAGTGGCTGCGGTCGTATCGGCCCGACGAGCTGTTCGACGAGGGCGGCACACCGGTGCCCGCCCTGCTCGAGCAGATCCCGGACCGGCCGATGAGTCTCAATCCGGTGGCCAACGGCGGCCTGCTGGTGCGTGACCTCGACCTGCCCGACTGGCGCGAGTACGGCGTCGAGGTCGAGCAGCCGGGTGCGGGGCAGCACGAGGCGACCCGGGTGCTCGGCGGCTGGCTGCGCGATGTCACCGCGCGCAACCCGCACAATTTCCGCACCCTCGCCCCCGACGAACTGGTCAGCAACCGGTTGCGGGACATCCTCGAGGTGACCGGCCGGGACTGGCAGGCCGAGGTCGGCCGCTGGGACGTCGACCTGTCCCCGACCGGCCGTGTCGTCGAAGTGCTCTCCGAGCACATGTGCCAGGGCCTGCTGGAGGGCTACCTGCTGACCGGCCGCCACGGCGTGTTCACCTGCTACGAGGCGTTCATCCACATCGTCGACGCCATGTTCAACCAGCACGCCAAATGGCTCGACGCCAGCCTGGCGGTGCCGTGGCGGCGCAAGATTCCCAGCCTGAACTACCTGCTCACCTCGCATGTGTGGCGCCAGGACCACAACGGATTCACCCATCAGGACCCGGGATTCCTGGATGTCGTCGCGAACAAGAGTCCCGAGATCGTGCGGGTGTATCTGCCGCCGGACGCCAATACCCTGCTGTCCACCTACGACCACTGCCTGCGCTCGCTGCACTACGCGAATGTGGTCGTCGCGGGCAAACAGCCCGGGCCCGACTGGCTCTCGGTGCCCGAGGCGGCCGTGCACTGCGCTCGCGGGGCAGGCATCTGGGAGTGGGCTTGCCACAACGACGAGCTTGGCGCCACGCCCGATGTGGTGCTCGGCTGCGCGGGCGATATTCCCACCCTGGAAACCCTGGCCGCCGCGGCGATCCTGCGTGATCGGCTGCCCGATCTGCGGCTCCGGGTGGTCAATGTCGTCGACCTGATGCGCATGCTGCCCGCCGACGAGCATCCGCACGGCCTGGCCGATCCCGAGTTCGACGCGCTGTTCACCACCGACCGCCCGGTGATCTTCGCCTTCCACGGCTACCCGTGGCTGGTGCACCGGCTCACCTACCGCCGCACCAATCACGCCAATCTGCACGTGCGTGGATATAAGGAGAAGGGCACGACCACCACCCCGTTCGACATGGTCATGCTCAACGATCTCGACCGCTTCCACCTGGTGCTCGACGTGATCGACCGGGTCCCCGGCCTGCGCGAGCGAGCGGCGGGACTGCGCCAGGAAATGGTCGACGCGAGGTCGACCGCGCGCCGCTGGACGAGGGAGCACGGCGAGGACATCCCGGTCGTCGCGAACTGGGTCTGGCCCGACGCCGCCATCCCCACTGTGACGTAACGCGCTTGCGGCCCGGGCCGCGCCTGCACGACCATGGAGGCGATGACCGAGTCCCACCGCACCGACCACACCCTCCCCCGCGACCGCCGCGACCTCACCGGACCGTTCGACGTGATCGGCGACGTCCACGGCTGCCGCGGCGAGCTCGAGACCCTGCTCGGCGAACTCGGCTACCTGATCGACCGTGACGAGCGTGGCCGGGCGGTCGGCGCCGCCCATCCGGACGGGCGCACCGTGGTCTTCGTCGGCGATCTCGTCGACCGCGGACCCGACACCCCCGGCGTGCTGCGCCTGGCGATGGGCATGGTCGCCGCGGGCACCGCTCTCTGCGTCGCCGGCAACCACGACTACAAACTGGTGCGCGCGCTCGACGGCCGCAATGTCCGGATCGCGCACGGCCTGGAACGCTCACTGGCCCAGCTCGCCGACGAGGCCCTCGAATTCCGCACCGCCGCGCACACTTTCCTGCGCGAGCTCCCCAGCCACTATCTGCTCGATCACGGCAAGCTGGTCGTCGCACACGCGGGCCTGCCGGAAAGCCTGCACGGCAGCACCTCCGGCCGGGCCCGCTCGTTCGCCCTCTACGGCTCCCCCACCGGCGAATACGACGAACACGGCCTGCCCATCCGCTACGACTGGGCCAGGGACTACCGCGGCGCCGCCACCGTCCTCTACGGCCACACCCCCGTCACCAAGCTGACCTGGGTCAACAACACCCTGTGCCTGGACACCGGCGCCGTCTTCGGCGGCAGCCTCTCCGCCGTGCGCTACCCCGAACTGACCACGATCTCCGTTCCCGCCGAACAGATCTGGACCGAACGCGCAGGCATCACCCCCGCCGGTTAGGCCTGGCCGCGGTCCTTCTCGATCTCGCGTCGCGCCATCGTCGCCGAATCGTCAACTCGACATCCCGCACCGGTCGGCCGCGATGTGGCGAATCGGGCTTACCATCAGCGGCGGACGACCCGACTCACTGCCGAGGAGAGGTTCATGCGCCGAACGTTGCTCGCACTGGCCGTGCTCTGCCCACTGGTCGGTGCGGGGGTGGCTGCCGCGGATCCGGCGCCGCCCGGGGCGAGTACCGCGGGAACACTGACCGTCCGGGCGATCACCGGTCGCGAACCGATCCCCGTCAACCGCGCCGAGATCACGGTGACCCGCTGCGACGAGACCAAGGTCGTCTCGACCCTGACCAGCGGCGCCGACGGTCGCGCCGCCATCGCGCTGCCCGACGGCTGCTACGAGGCGAGGGTGATCACCGTGCCCGGTGGTTGCGCCCTCGCCGACACCGAACCGGTACAGCTCGAGGTCCGCCGGCGCACCGCGGTCAGCACCGAATTCCGCTTCCGCTGCGCCTGAGCGGCAGCGAGATTCAGCGGCGGCGGTCCGCCGGGCTGGATGGGCGAAATTTCTTCGCGCGCACCAGCCTTCGGGTCAGTCCTTCGGTCCGCCCGCGACGTAGATGACCTGACCGGATACGAACCCGGCGCCCTCGCTCGCGAAGAACGACGCGGTGTTGGCGATGTCCTCGGGCTTGCCGACCCGGTTGACCGGGATCTGCGCCGCGGCGGCCTGTTTGAACGCCTCGAAGTCGACACCGACCCTGGCGGCGGTGGCCGCGGTCATCTCGGTCTCGATGAAACCGGGCGCGATCGCGTTCGCGGTGACACCGAACTTGCCCAGCTCGAAGGCCAGGGTCTTGGTGAAGCCCTGCATGCCCGCCTTGGCCGCGGAGTAGTTGGCCTGACCGCGGTTGCCGAGCGCGGAGGTGCTCGACAGGTTCACGATGCGCCCGAACTTGGCGTCCACCATGTACTTCTGCACCGCGCGGGTCATCAGGAAGGCGCCACGCAGGTGCACGTTCATGACGGTGTCCCAGTCGTCGGCCGACATCTTGAACAGCAGGTTGTCGCGCAGCACGCCCGCGTTGTTGACCAGGACCGTCGGCGCGCCGAGCTCGGTGGCGATCCGCTCGACCGCCGCGGCGACAGCGGCTTCGTCGGAGACATCGGCGCCGACCGCGAGCGCACTGCCACCGGCGGCTTCGATGGCGGCGACGGTGTCGGCGCAGGCTGCGGCATCGAGATCGAGGACGGCGACGGCATATCCGTCGGCGGCGAGCTTGACGGCGACGGCGGCGCCGATGCCCCGTGCGGCACCGGTGACGATGGCGACCCTGCGTTCCGTGGACATGAGCACTCCTACCTCGCCGACACAACCCTGCAACTGGGCGAAATGGTGATGGTCGGGGTGACAGGATTTGAACCTGCGACCCTCCGCTCCCAAAGCGGATGCGCTACCAAGCTGCGCTACACCCCGAGGCCTCGCAGGCTGCGACGCCGTCGAGGGAATTCATGTTTGAGCGGGTGACGGGAATCGAACCCGCACCATCAGCTTGGAAGGCTGAGGTTCTACCATTGAACTACACCCGCAGGCATACGACATCGATGGGATCGCCACGATGTCGTGTGCGACACGACTGTACCGAATCCCGCGCGATAAATGCCAATCCGCCCCCTGGCGAGCACGGCGACGCGCCCTCCCCCACGATGCCGTCACCCGCCGGCGCAGCGCCCGATTAGGGCCTAATGACCCTAGCCGCGGAAACCCTCCGACCGACACCATTGTTGATGCGCGCCTATGGGGACCGGCGCCTGCTCCACCGGGGGATTAAATAGGAGAATTTTCCTTAAAAACCTGGCACGTGGGCGGCGAGTAGGCCACCATGAGATGGCGCGTGACGGCTCCTTGTCGGGGGGAGTCGTGGCCACTCGGCCGCAGTGTCACGACTCGCCCCCTTTGCCAGGAGGAACCCATTGGCGACCCAACGTCCACCACCTCGAGATGGGCAACACGCTGCGCGTTTCGGACCTCCCAAAGTTTTTCCGGGAAGTGTGTAACACCCGAGCGCCTGCAGCGATGTCATACCCGATCGCCATTCGCGAGAGACCTGCAACGTGTTCTACTACGCGGCTTTTAGGTCTCGGGTGGCTTGCTAGGATCCTTTTTGCCGGACGGGGGTATCTGGAAAGGGGGCGGTGAGCGTGTGCCGAACTCGGTGGACTCAACCGCGTAGCAGTGCGAACGATCGAGGTGGCAAGACCGTCGCCACCTTCCGCCGGTGATATCGATGACTGTCCACATCGAGCCACCGGTCGCCGCGATGGCCCGCGCCTGGGCCCGCGCGGTGTGCGCCGAACCGGGATCGTCCACGGCGCCGCACCAGCTGGAGCCGGTGCTCGTCGAGATCGTCGAGCGGCTGCTGCATCTGGCTCGGACCGAACCGTTCCCGGTGCCACAGGCGCGGATGCTCGGCGCCCGGCTTGCCGAGGCGCCATTCGAACGCACCAGGATGCTGGCGCATGCCACCCGCTGGCTGCTCGGCTTCCCCTCCGGCGTGCCGGGATCGCTGGTGGCCACCCGCTGGCCGCTGGTCGCCAGCCAGGCCATCGACAGCTACGCGCAGGCGCTGCAGGAACGCGCGCTCGCGCAACAGGAACAGAACATCTCGGCGAAAGTGTCACTGCGCGTACAGGAGATCGCCGCGCTGCAGCACCGCTTGCGCCACGAAGCAACCCACGACGCGCTCACCGATCTGGCCAACCGCACGCTGCTGCAGGAACGAGTACGGGCCTTCGCGGCCGACCCGACCCGCGGCGTCGGCGTGCTGGTCGTCGATCTGGATCGGTTCAAGCAGATCAACGACGGCTACGGACACGCGATCGGCGACGAGGTATTGGTCGAACTGGCCAACCGGCTGCGCGAGGTGTGCCCGCCCGACACGGTGATCTGCCGGTACGGCGGCGACGAGTTCGTTGTCGCGGCCAATCCGCGCCGCGACACCCTCGGCGAGCTGGCGCACCGCGTGGTGGCGGCGCTGCGCGACCCGGTGTGGTCGAGCGCGGGGCCGGTACCGGTCTCGGCCAGCGTGGGCACGGCGTTCTGCGCGCCGGGAAAGACGTGCGATTTCACCGATCTGCTGCGTCGCGCCGACCGCGCGATGTATTCGGCGAAATCCGCGGGCGGGCGGCGTTTCGCGCTCGCCGAATCGGGCGACCCGGAACTGGGAACCGCGGTCGCGGGCTGAGTCGGATCGCGAAGCCTGCACTTCGCGCTCCGGCTCAACCCCTCTCAGTGTTCGATGTAGCCTGCCGCGAATCAGCGTGGCTGACAGGTGGGGCACCAGAACAGGTTTCGCCCGTCCATGACCTTGTGCGCGATCGGCGTCGCGCACACCCGGCACGGTTCGCCCTGGCGGCGGTAGACATAGGTGCGTGGCCGGTCCTTGGCGTACGACGGTGCGCCGGTGTCGTGTTCGGGCCGGACGACATGCATGCGGCCGGTGGCGACGCCGACCGGCATCAGGTCGACGAGATCGGCCCACAGCGCGTCCCATTCCGCGGCGCTCACCGACGTGCCCGGCCGGAACGGCGAGATGCCGTGCCGGAAGAGCACTTCCGCACGGTAGACATTGCCGACGCCGGCGATCACCGCCTGGTCCATCAGCAGCGCGCCGATCGCCCTGCGGGAGCGCCGGATTCGCGCACCGGCTCGTTCATGATCGGCGTCGGGCCGCAGCGGGTCGGCGCCCAGCCGCGCCACCAGGGCATCCACCTCGCCGGGGTCGAGCACCTCGCACGCGGTCGGCCCGCGCAGATCGGTCCCGAATTCCGTTGCGGCGCCGATCATCCGCATCCGCACCTGCCCGACGGGCGGACCCATCGGCAGCCCGGCCTCGCTGAACGTGCCGTACAACCCGAGGTGCACGTGCACGGTCAGCCCGGACTCGTAGTGGTGCAGGAGATGCTTGCCGACGGCCTCGGCCCGTTCCAGCACCCACCCGTCCACCAGCGCGGCGCCCTCGGCGAAGCGCCCTTGCGGACTCGAAACCCGCACAGCGCCACCGGAGAACCGTTCCTGATGCAAGCGGGCGATGCGATGAAGGGTGTGCCCCTCAGGCAAGAAACACACCCTCCTCAATCACAACTCACCAACTGATCTCGCAAGCACATGGGTAACTCACCGGGTACGAGCTGACCCGACAGCCACCCCACTGCCGGCCGCGTCGCCAACTCACCCCGCACCTAGGTCTGGCCGAAATTCGCGGAGAGGCGGATCAGTACGCGGGGACCTCAGGTGCCTCGCCGGACTTCTCGTAGTCGGCGAGGATGTCGATGCGACGCTGGTGACGGGCCTCTTCCGACCACGGCTGCGCGATGAACGCGTCGACGATGGCGAGGGCCTCGGCGGTGGTGTGCATGCGGCCGCCGATGCCGATCAGCTGGGCGTTGTTGTGTTCACGGGCCAGCTTGGCGGTTTCGACGCTCCAGGCCAGGGCGCAGCGGGCGCCGGGGACCTTGTTGGCGGCGATCTGCTCGCCGTTGCCGCTGCCACCGAAGACCAGGCCGAGCGAGCCGGGGTCGGCGACGGTGCGGCGGGCCGCCTCGATGCAGAAGGCGGGGTAGTCGTCGAGAGCGTCGTATTCGAGGGCGCCACAGTCGACGACCTCGTGTCCGGCCTCCTGCAGATGGGCCTTGACGTGATTCTTCAGTTCGAAACCGGCATGGTCGGCACCCAGGTAAACGCGCATGGCTGCGATTGTGTCAGGCCGCTTAGAGTCGTTTTCATGCACCCGCACGAACCGCATTCTCCGCCTTCGGCAGGTCCCCCACCCGTGCCGCCGGGGCCGTCTGCCGACCAGCCGGGGACCGCACCGTCGGCGCCTTGGCAGCAGCCGGGCGCGCAGACCGGCGGGTTCCCCGCTCCACAGACCGGAGCTTTTCCGCAGACCCAGCCGTTTCCAGGCGCGTATCCGCCGGTGCCGCAGGGGTATTACCCGCCCGGCGGTCCGCCCCTGCCGCCGCAGTACCAGCCGCGCGGGCTGTCACCGTTCGGGATGCCCGCCCGGCATCCGTGGGAGATCCCGCTGCTGGTGGTCGTCATCATGATCACCTCGGTCGCGTATCTGCTCGCGCTGCTGATGCTGGTGGTCGAGGTGGTGGCCGACCCCGTCGTCGACGAGCGTGGGGAAGAGGTCAGCGATTCGATTCTGACCAGCCCGTATGTGCTGCTGCTGTTGTTCGCGCCGGTGCTGCTGTGGGCGGGCCGAGGCATGAACTACGCGCGGATGCGGATCAACGGCGTCAAGATGTCGCCGACCCAGTTCCCCGAGGGCTATCGGCTGGTGCAGGAGGCCGCGGCGCGATTCGGGATGCCGAAGGTGCCCGACGCCTATGTGGTGCTCGGCAACGGCCAGATCAACGCGTTCGCGTCCGGGCACGGGTTCCGCCGGTTCGTCGTGGTCTACAGCGACCTGTTCGAGATCGGCGGCGCCGCCCGCGAACCCGACGCGCTGGCGTTCATCATCGGCCACGAGGTCGGCCACATCGCCGCCGGGCACGTGTCGTATTGGCGTCAGCTCGGCATGTTCGTCGCGCCGTGGCTGCCGCTGCTCGGGTCGTCGCTGATCCGGGCACAGGAGTTCACGGCCGACAATCACGGCTTCTGCAACCGGCATCTGGGCGCGCCGGGCGCGATGGCCACCCTCGCCGCGGGCAAGTACCTCAATACCGATGTCGGGTTCGACGAGATGGCCGACCGGGCGGCGCAGGAGAAGGGCGGCTTCGTGTTGCTGGTCAACGCGATGTCGAGTCATCCGGTGCTGACCTGGCGGATGTGGGCGCTGCGCGACCGGAGCAAGCCGGGCCCGATGTTCTGGCGCCCGAGCGCACCGCAGCCCGGCATGATCCCGCCGCCCGGTGGCTATCCGCTCAACGCGGCGCCGCCCGCGCTACCGCCGAAGCCGGTGTGACGGGGTGGGGTGCCGGTCGGGCACCCCACCTGCTCGTTGTCAGTCGAACACAGGGTCTTCGGTGCGGGTGCGCTTCAGTTCGAAGAAGTGGGGGTAGGAAGCCAGCGCGACCACGCCGTCCCACACCCGCCCCGCGTCCTCGCCGCGCGGGATGCGCGAGAGCACGGGACCGAAGAACGCGACCCCGTTGACGTGGATCGTCGGGGTGCCGACATCGGGGCCGACCTTGTCCATCCCCGCGTGGTGGCTCTCGCGCAGCGCCTCGTCGAACTCGGTGCTGGTGGCGGCATCCGCGAGCTCGGCGGGCAGGCCGAGCTCGGCGAGGGCGTCGGCCACGACCGCGGCGAAGGTTTCCTGGGCGGTCTCGCGCTCGAATTCGTCCCTGCGCTGGTGGATGCGGGTGCCCAGCGCGGTGTAGAGCGGCGCCAGGATTTCCTGGCCCGCCTTCTCGGCGGCGGCGATCGCGACCCGGACCGGGCCCCAGCCCGCGGCCATCAGGTCGACGTAGCGTTCGGGCAGATCATCCTTGCCCTCGTTGAGCACCGACAGGCTCATCACGTGGAAACGCGCGTCGATGTCACGCACCTTCTCCACTTCCAGAATCCAGCGGGACGTGATCCAGCACCAGGGGCACAGCGGGTCGAACCAGAAATCGACGACGTCCTTCGTGGCTTGATCGCTCACGGAGCTTTCCTCTCGAGTCACAGTTGGGCAGGTCGCAAAGCCCGCCGGTTGGTGCAACCGCGCCACGCCCTGAATCGTTCCCCTGCGGTGATCTCGCGCACTAGGCTCGACGGCGAGGAGTCCCGGTCGTCCGCGAGAAGGAGTCCGTTCATGAGCTCGAATCAGCATTTCGTCGTCATCGGCGGCGGACTCGGTGCAGCCAAGCTCGCCGAGGCCCTGCGCGCCAACGACTTCGACGGCCGGGTGACAGTGCTGGCTGCCGAGGAGGAGCTGCCCTATGAGCGGCCGCCCCTGTCCAAACAGCATCTGGCAGGCACCCAGCAGCTGCCCGATTTCACCGTCGACCAGGGTTCCTGGTACCGCGATCATCACATCGACCTGCGGCTGGGCACCACCGCGACGGCGTTCGATCCGCGCGCCCACACGGTGACACTGCCGGATGAGTCCACTCTGAGCTACGACAAGCTGGCGCTGGCCACCGGTTCCCGCCCGCGCACGCTGCCCATTCCCGGCGCCGACGCGCCGAATGTGTACACCCTGCGCACGATCGGCGATTCGGATGTGCTCGCCCAGATCCTGCGGACGCACCGCACGCTGGTGATCATCGGCGGTGGCTGGATCGGCCTCGAGGTCGCCGCGCAGGCGCGGGCCAGACAGGTCGAGGTGACCGTGCTGGAAGCGGCCGAGTTCCCCCTGATCGGCGCGCTCGGCCCGGAGATGGGGGCGTTCTACGCCGAGCTGCACCGCGCGCACGGCGTCGACCTGCGGACCGGCACCAAGGTCGACACGATCCTGACCGACGACGGCCACGCCACCGGCGTGCAGCTCGGCGACGGCACCGTGATCCCCACGGAGGCGGTGCTGGTCGCGGTCGGCGCCCAGCCCAATATCGAGGCAGCGCTCGCGGCCGGGCTCGCGGCCGACGGCGGCGTACTGGTCGACGCGGGTCTGCGCACGAGCGACCCGGATGTGGTCGCGGTCGGCGACATCGCCGAGCAGGAACATCCGCTGCTGAACCGGCGCGTGCGCGTCGAGCACTGGGCCACCGCGCTCAACCAGCCCGCCGTGGCCGCGCTGACCATGCTGGGCAAACCCGCGTCCTACGACCGGCTTCCGTACTTCTTCAGCGATCAGTACGACGTCGGCATGGAGTACACCGGCTATGTCGGCCGTGACGACGACGTGCGCGTGGTGGTCCGCGGCGACCAGGCCGAACGCGAGTTCGTGGCGTTCTGGCTCGATCCGCAGAACCGGGTGCGCGCGGGCATGAACGTCAACGTGTGGGACGTGACCGAGCGGATCAAGCAGCTGATCCTGGCGGGCGAGCCGGTCGATCCGGACCGGCTGGCCAATTCCGACGTTCCCTTGTGATGCAGGTCACAGATTTCGGCGGAGCCGATGTGTCGAACGGTGCGCATCGGCTCCGACCATGTCTCGAGGGCGCCAGCAGGGCGTCACCGAAACCAGGAGAGTTCCGATGAAGTACATGCTGGTCAAGACGTATTCCGACGCCGCGTACTGCAGCGCCCCGCTGCCGGAATGGGCGCCCGAGGACATCGCCGCCCACATCGATTTCCAGCGGGCGCTGGGTGAACAGCTGGCCGCCGCGGGCGAGCTCGTCGACGCCCAGGGCCTGGCCGGTCCGGAGCAGGCACTGATCGTGAGCTCCGACGGCAGCTCGGCGCCGGTGGTGACCGACGGCCCGTTCCCGGAGACCAAGGAGTTCCTTGCGGGCTACTGGATCGTCGACGTCGACTCCCCCGAACGCGCGATCGAGATCGCCGCGCAGGCCTCGGCCGCACCAGGCCCTGGCGGCAAGCCGCTCGGCGAGTACATCGAGGTGCGCCAGGTCATGAGCGCGCCCGCCGAGTGAGCCGAGCCCCGCGCACCGAGGACCTGCTGCGCGAACTCGCCCCGCAGGTCCTCGGCGTTCTGGTCCGCCGGTTCGGCGATTTCGACCTGGCCGAGGACGCCGTGCAGGACGCGCTGCTCGCGGCGGCGACGCAGTGGCGTACCGACGGCCTGCCGGGCAATCCGCGCGGCTGGCTGATCCAGGTGGCGCAGCGCCGGATGGCCGACGCGGTGCGCGCCGAAGTCGCGCGGCGGCGCAGGGAGACAACGGTTTTCGTCCGCGATGTGCCCGTCGAGGCGACCGGGCGCGACGACACCCTCGACCTGTACTTCCTGTGCTGCCATCCCGATCTGCCGCCCGCCGGCGCGATCGCGTTGACCCTGCGCGCGCTCGGCGGCCTGAGCACCGGCGAGATCGCCGCTGCCTTCCTGGTCCCGGAAGCGACCATGGCGCAACGCATTTCCCGCGCGAAGAAGCGGCTGGCCGAGAGCGAGCGGCCGTTCGCCGACGGCGCGCACGACAGCGCACGCCTGAGCGCGGTACTCCAGGTGCTGTACGTGATCTTCACCGAGGGGCACACCAGCAGTTCCGGTGCCGGGCTGCGCCGCGCCGACCTCTCCGCCGAGGCCATCCGGCTGACCCGCGCGCTGCGCGCCCTGCTGCCGACGAACACCGAGATCACCGGCCTGCTCGCGCTGATGCTGCTCACCGACGCCCGCCGCGCCGCCCGCTCCGGTCCGCACGGCGAGCTGATCCCCCTGCACGAACAGGATCGCTCCCGCTGGGACCGCGCCCAGATCACCGAGGGACTGCGCCTGCTCACCGCGACCCTGCCCGCAGGCCTGTCCGGCATGTATCAGATCCAGGCCGCGATCGCCGGTCTGCACGCGCAGGCAGCTCGGGTCGAGGACACGGACTGGGCCCGAATCCTGCTGCTCTACACCATGATCGAGCGCGCCAACCCGAACCCGATGGTCACTCTCAACCGGGCCGTGGCGACCGCCATGGCGCACGGTCCCGCCGCCGGACTCGCCGTGGCCGACTCCGTCTCCGAACCGCTGGCCCGCTCCCATCGGCTCGCCGCGGTGCGCGGGCACCTGCACGAGATGGCGGGCGACGACGCCGCTGCCGTCGCGCACTATCAGCTGGCCGCCAAGCAGACGGCAAGCGTGCCGGAGCGCGACTACCTACTGCTCCGCGCCGCCGGCCTGCGTTCGGGCGAGGCGGTATCGGCGGTTCGATTGCGTCCACGCTCCGGCAAGACCACGCCAGCCCAGTGAACTCGCCGCGCGACCGTCGCTGGACGTGCCGGTGAGCGCGAATGTTCGCCAACGCCGAAATCGTGAGTGAGCGCCCGCCAGCGCACATCTCGACGTCTGCTCGCACCCACGCGCGAGGGCATCGGTGCCGGCAAGTTCAACGCGCCGAGGCCGGGAATGGGTCAACCGGCTGGTTCGAGGTTCGCGATCATTCGCGCGAGAGTGGTGGTGAGCGTGGCGAATTCGGCATCGGTGATGCCGTCCGCCAGCTGTCGGCGGACGACGCCCACCGCGCGGGCCGCGGTCCCGTGCGCCGCCAGCCCCGCGTCCGTAGCGGCATACCGGCCGTCGGGGTTGCGGGTGATCCACCCACGTGCGATCAGGGTGGTGGTGACATCGGCGATCGACTCGCCGTCGGCCGTCCAGAAGGGGCGCAGCGCGTCGACCAGGTCAGCGGCGGGATCGCCGACGATCGTGTTGAGCGTCTGCCACTCCCGCCGCGACATCCCGACGCTCTCGACCGCCCGGTCGAAGGTCGCCTCGATGAGCTGGTCCAGGCGTTTGACCTGGTAACCGATCAGTCTGCGTTCGGTCATCATCCACTCTTTCATGCACTGTGACAGTTACATGTTCTATTGCATGTATATGTTCGACGGTAGCATGAGCTCGTGGACGAGGTCGAGCGGATCGAACGGGCGATGATCGCCATCCGGCGGCGCCAGACCCGGCGCACCCTGGCGGCGGACGAACCGAGCGGACAGGCCTTCGACGTGCTCGATGTGGTCGAGGCCGCGACCGAGCCGACCGTGTCCACGGTCGCGGCCGCGCTGGCCGTGGATCAGCCGCGCGCCAGCAAGCTCGTCGCCGCCGCCGTCACCGGCGGCTACCTGCGCCGCGTCGCCGACCAGTCCGACGGCAGGCGTTCGCTGCTCGTGCTCACCGAAAGCGGCCGGGACCTGCTGGATCGGGCGCACGACCGGCGTCGCGGCGCCTTCGACCGCGCGATGGCCGGCTGGTCCGGCACCGACCGCGCCGCGTTCGCCCGCCTGCTCGGCCGGTTCGTCGATGGACTCGACTGACGGCGGTCCTGGCAGACTCGCAGTCGTGACGGATGTGTTCAGTGCGGGTGTCCTGGTCTATCGCCGCCGCGCCGCCGGGATCGAGGTTCTGCTCGGCCATATGGGCGGCCCGCTGTGGGCGAAGAAGGACTCCTCGGCGTGGTCGATCCCCAAGGGCGAGTATGTTCCCGACGAGGAACCGGCTCGCGTGGCCGCGGCGCGGGAATTCACCGAGGAGCTCGGGCTCCCGGTTCCCGACGGCGACTGGATCGACCTCGGTGAGGTGCGCTACGGCAGCGGCAGCAGGCGCAAGACCGTCACCGTGTGGGCCGTCGAGGGTGATCTCGATCCGGCCGAGGTCGTCCCCGGCACGTTCGAGATGGAATGGCCGCCGCGCTCCGGCCGCACCGGCGTGTTCCCCGAAATCGACCGCGCGGCCTGGTTCGATCCGGCCACCGCCGAGGACAAACTCGGGAAAGGTCAGCGCCCCTTTCTCACCCGGCTCACCGACCACCTGGGCTGACGCCGGACACGCCGGGCGGTTACCTCGACGGAGTACATTGCGGTCATGCCCAGCGACCTGCAGCTGAAGATCATGAACGCCGGCCACCGCGTCCTACTCGCCCTCAGCGGGGGCCGCGTCGGCAACCGCATCTTCGGGATGCCCTCCCTCGAACTGACCACGATCGGCCGCAAATCCGGCGAACCGCGCAAGGTGATGCTGACCGCGCCGGTCATCGACGGCGACACGATCGTCGTCGTGGCCTCCCGCGGTGGCGACCCGACGCACCCGGCCTGGTACCTGAACCTGCGGGACAACCCGAATGTCGAGGTGTCGCTGCAGACCGGCCCGACGCGGCCGATGACGGCCCACATCGCCACCCCCGAGGAACGGGCGAAGCTGTGGCCCCGGGTCGTCAAGGGATACAAGGGTTACGGCGACTACCAGACCAAGACCACCAGGGAGATCCCGCTGGTGCTGCTCGCACCGCGGACCTGATCAGACGAGGGCGGCCCGGAACTCCGTCGGGCTGCTGCCCCGCGAGCGCTTGAAGGCCGCGCTGAATCCGAACGCGTCGGAGTAGCCGACGGTGGTCGCCACCTGGGCGACGCTGCGCGCGGGATCGGCGAGCAGTTCCTCCGCCTCGGCCATCCGCCATTCGGTGAGGTAGGTCAGTGGCGGTTCACCGATCACCTCGGTGAACCGCTTGGCGAACAGCGCCCGCGACACGGCGGCCTCGGCGGCCAGGCTCGCGACCGTCCACCGCTCGAAAGGCTTGGCGTGGATGGCTTCCAGTGCCGGGCCGACCACCGGATCGGCCATCCCGCGATACCAGGCGGGCGCGCAGTGCTGCTGCTCGGCGAGCCAGGTGCGCAGGTTGCAGACCAGCGACCAGTCCAGCAGGCGATCCATCATGGCCTGCGAGCCCGCGCTGTGCCGGACCGCCTCGGCGGCGGAGTCCTCGAGCCAGGCGCACACGTCGCTGTCGGCGGCGACCACCATCACCGGCGGCAGGGCGCGCAGCAGGCGTTCGTGCCGCCTGCCCGAGGCGCGATAGGCGCCGACGATCAGCGAGGTCTCCCCCGGCGCACCGGTCTCGGTGATCTCCTCGGTCAATGCCGGTGTGGTGCAGGATGAGTCGGTCGGGCCGAACCCGTCCGGCACGAAACAGGACAGCTCGTACTCGGTGAGCGGCCGATCGGGCGCGGCCTCGATATCGTTGAGCTGGAACGGTTCACCGGCCTGCACCACCGCCGTATCGCCCGCGCCGAGCCGGGTGCGTGACCCGTCTGCGAGCACCAGGGTGCCGCCGCCGCGCAGCACACACACCATGATCAGCGGCGCTCGATCGGCGAAGCGAATCGTCCACGGTGCGCGCAGGACGGCATGGGCGACGACCGAGCCGTCGGCACGGATGCCACTCAGCAGCGAACTCAACGGGTCCATGCCACCAGCGTAGACGAACTCCTATCAACTAGAGATGATCGCCCATAGATCGTCCACACAAACCACGGTTAACTCGAAGGCACGGGGCACACCGTCCCACCTCACGATCGAACAGGGAGCCCACCGTGTCGCAGTCGCCCTCCACCACCGTGCCGACCACCACCGAGTCGAATCAGCCCGAATCAGGCTCTCGCACAGCGCTCGTCGTGCTCGCCCACCACCGCGCCGACTCGCTGTCCGCCCATATCGCGCGCCGCGCGGCCACCCGGCTCACCGCCGCCGGGTACACGATCGACTTCCTGGATCTGCACGCCGAGAACTTCGACCCGCGGATGACCGTGGCCGACCAGCCGGACTGGGACAACCGCGACAAGCAGTACGCCCCCGGGACCGAGGCGCACATGCGACGCCTGCTGGCCGCCGAGGTCGTGGTCGTGGTCTTCCCGGTCTACTGGCAGAGCGTGCCCGCGACGCTCAAGGGCTGGATCGACAGCGTCTGGAACTACGGATTCGCCTACGGCCGCAGCAAGCCGCGCCTGGCGGGCAAGCGCATCCTGTGGCTCGGCCTCGCGGGCGCGACCGCGGGCGACGAGATCCTCCCCGGCATGCAGCAGTTGCTGGAGGCCCAGCTCAGCGCGGGTCTGGCCTACTACAGCGGTTTCGCCGACTCCCGGGTCGGCCTGCTCCCCGACGCCGAGGAACAGCCGCAGACCCTGGACGCCGAGGGCAATCTGATCATCGGCGAGGCGATCAGTGGCGACGCCCGCACCGCCCACTACGCCGCGTTCGACGCGACGGCCGAAGGTTTCGTCGACGACTTCCTCGCGGCGAACCTGGTCGACGCCTGAGCCCCTGCCCCGCGCGGTGACCGTCACCGTCACCGCGCGGTCGGGCCCCGAGAGCGGACACGCTCACAGTCCAGTGAGCATGCGTCGCAGCACTCCGAAGAGTTCGGTGGGGTTGCCGGATTCGACGGCCGCCTTGCCGATCAGATCGATGGCGGCGGCGGTGAATTCGTCGCTCTGTTCCTGCACGTGCTCCGCCGGGGTGTCGATACCGGGCGCGTGCTGGGCGAGCAGGGTCGCCATGGCCTGGAGGAACGGGGCCATCAGCGCGGCCAGCTGCGCGGCGGTGCCACCCGTGGTGCGGACCATGGCGCCGCCCTGCTGGAACGCGGCGAACATCGCGTACATGCCGCCCAGGATCGACACGTCGTACATCGCCGCCGCGCCGGGATCCGCGCCGACGAAATCGGCCCGCCCGAACAGTTCGAGCACCGGGCGGTACCGATCGAAGGCCGCGGTCGCGCCGCTGTACAGCACGAACGCGCCGGGCCCGCCGATCATCGGCGGCACCGCCATGATGCCGCCGTCGATCAGTTCGATTTCGTTGTCCGCGGCCCAGCGGCCCAGTGCCCGCGCCTGTTCCGGTGTCGTGGTGGTCAGGTTCACCACCGTGTGCCCGCGCAGTAGCGCCGCGGCCGGCTCGATGTGCTCGCGCACCGCCGCGTCGTCGAGCACGCACAGGATCACCAGATCGGCCGCCGCCAGCGCCTCGGCGGAGCTCGCCGCGAGCACCGCGCCCTGCGCCACCAGCGGCTCGGCCCGCGCCGCGGTGCGATTCCACACCGTCACCTGGTGGCCACCGGTCAGCAGCGCCTGCGCCAGCGCGGTGCCCATCGCACCGAGACCGAGCACCGAAACCCGCTGTGCCGTTACCGAGTTGGTCATGGTTCCCCTTGGTTCGAAGCTCTCGCCGCCACCTCGGCAACGCACTCCTAGATTCGCCGGTAGCGATACACTGCACAAGTACCGACTATCAAGTCCAATACTCACCAAAAAGTAAGTAAGGCGAACATGAAGCAGCGAGAGCGCCCGTACTCGTGCGGGATCGATGCCGCGCTCGACGTCGTCGGCGGCAAGTGGAAGGCGCTGATCCTGTGGGCACTGTCGACCGGCACCCAGCGCTTCGGCGACCTCAAGCGGATGGTGCCCGGGGTGACCGAGAAGATGCTGATCCAGCAGTTGCGTGAGCTGGAGCACGACGGGATCGTCCACCGGGAGATCTACGCGCAGGTGCCCCCGAAGGTGGAGTACTCACTCACCGACCTCGGGGTATCGCTGAACGCGGCGCTCGTCACCCTCGGCGCGTGGGGCAACGCGAACATGGACCACATCTGCGAGGTCAAAGGCGTTCTCGCGCCGGTGCACTGACGCGCCGACCGTGGTCCGGTCGGCCATCGCGCGGATGCGGCGCCGGCGCATCGCCCCGGCGCCGCGCGGGCATCAGCCCTGGATGCCCTGCCAGGTGTTGCCGGTGATGCGCTCGTAGGCCTCTTCGTACTTGCGCCGGGTCGCCTCGACCACGTCGGCGGGGATCTCCGGACCCGGGTACTCCTTGTTCCACCCGGTGGAGGTCGACCAGTCGCGCACGAACTGCTTGTCGAAGGAACGCTGCGCGCGGCCCGGCTCCCACTCGTCGGCGGGCCAGAAGCGCGAGGAGTCGGAGGTGAGCACCTCGTCGCCGAGGGTGAGCACGTCACCGTCCCAGCCGAATTCGACCTTGGTGTCGGCGACGATCACACCGGCCTTCGCGGCATGCTCGGCGCCGCGCGAGTAGATCTCGAGGGTCAGGTCACGCAGTTTCCCGGCGACCTCGCGGCCCTCCTGGTTCACCACGTCGGCGAAGCTGATCGCCTCGTCGTGGCCCTCGGCGGCCTTGGTGGAGGGGGTGAAGATCGGCTCGGGCAGCTTGTCGCCGTCGCGCAGCCCCGGCGGCAGGGCGATGCCGGACACCGTCCCGGACTGCTCGTACTCCTTGAGCCCCGACCCGGTCAGGTACCCGCGCGCGATGCACTCGACCTGCACCATCTTCAGCGGCTTGACCCTGATACCGCGCCCGGCGAACTCGGCGGGCACATCGGTCGCGGAGACCACATGGTTGGGGATGCCGGTGAAGTACTCGAACCACCAGTTCGACAGCTGGGTCAGCAGCGCGCCCTTCTCCGGAATCGGCGTCGGCAGCACGACGTCGTAGACCGACACGCGGTCCGAGGCAACCAGCAGCAGGGTGTCGCCGTCCTCGTAGAGGTCACGAACTTTCCCGGCGTGCACATGCTTCAACGTCGAGCCTCCGAATCCTGGATGGGCGTACTGGGTTCGCCCGGAACTCTACCGGCCCGCCCGGTGACCGGATCCGGCCTGGTCACCGCGACGCGAGGCCGATCACATTCCGGTCAGGCAGTCGCACGCTCGATATCGGCGAGGCGGAACGTGCGGCGGTAGGCCAGCGGGGCGACGCCGACCGCGACCTGGAAGTGCTGGCGCAGTGAGGCACCGGTCGCGAAGCCGACCCGGCTCGCGATCTGCTCGACCGACAGATCGCTGGCCTCGAGCAAGTGCCTGGCCCTGGCCACCCGCTGCTGAGTGAGCCAGCGACCGGGACTCATCCCCACTTCGTCGACGAACCGGCGCGCGAATGTGCGCTGACTCATCCGCGCGTGCGCGGCCAGCTCCGCCATGGTCAGCGGAAGCTCGAGATGTTCGAGCGCCCAGTGCCGGGTCGCGGCGGTGCTCGCGATCGCGGGATCGGGGACGGGCTGGTCGATGTACTGCGCCTGCCCGCCCTCACGCCACGGCGGCACCACGCACCGGCGGGCCACGTGGTTGGCCACCGCGCTGCCGTGATCGGCGCGCACGATGTGCAGGCACAGGTCGACGCCGGAGGCCGCGCCCGCCGAGGTGAGAACGTCACCGTCGTCGACGAACAGGACGTCCGGGTCGAGCCGCACCCGCGGGAAGTGGCGGCGGAACGAGTCGGCCATGCGCCAGTGCGTGGTCGCGGGCCGCCCGTCGAGCAGGCCCGCCGCGGCCAGGACGAACGCTCCCGTGCAGATCGACACGATGCGGGTGCCGGGGCGGATCAGCGCGAGCGCGCCCCGGGTCACCGCACCGAGCCCGGCGAGGGCTTCGCCGATATCGGACGCGGGAATCACCACCGTGTCGGCGGTCGCCAGCAACTCGGGCCCGTGCTCGACGGCGATCCGGAAGTCGGCACAGGTCCGCACCGATCTGCCGTCGACGGAACAGGTGAGCACCTCGTAGCGGTCGTCGAGGGTGCCGAAGACGCGCTGCGGTGTGCCGAGTTCGAACGGGTAGACGCCGTCGAGCGCCAGGACCACCACACGATGCATGGCACGATTCTATCGGATGATGACTTTCATGCCATTTTCTCGATAGCCGCAGCCCGGCACCGTTGACCCCATGACCGACACCATGCGCGCCATCAGCCAGGACACTCTCGGCGGACCCGAGGTCCTGCGCGAGATCGAACTCCCCCGTCCCACCCCCGGCCCGAGCCAGCTGCTCGTCCGGGTGCACGCGGCCGGGCTCAATCCGACCGACTGGAAGCATCGCGCCCTGCCCGGCTTGTTCCTGCCCCCACCGCCTTTCGTGCTCGGCTGGGATGTCTCCGGCGTCGTCGAGGCCGTCGGTTACGGCGTCACCCTGTTCGCGCCCGGCGACGAGGTGTTCGGCATGCTGCCCTACCCGCACGGGCACGGTTCGCTGGCCGAGTACGTCGTCGGGCCCGCGCGCGCCTTCGCCCACAAGCCGGACAACGTCGACCACATCGTGGCCGGTGCCACCCCGCTCGCCGCGCTCACCGCCTGGCAGGCGCTGGTCGACACCGCGAATATCCAAGCGGGACAACGGGTGCTGATCCACGCCGCCGCGGGCGGAGTGGGCCATCTCGCGGTGCAGATCGCGAAGTCGCGGGGCGCGTACGTCATCGGAACGGCGAGCGCGGCCAAGCACGAGCACCTGCGCTCGCTCGGCGCCGACGAGCTGATCGACTACCGGGAGGTCGATTTCGCCGAGGTCGTCGGCGATATCGACGTGGTGCTGGACACCCTCGGCGAGGAGAACAGCCGCCGGTCGCTACCGACACTGCGACCCGGCGGACTGCTCGTCAGCATCCTGGCGCGCACCGGGACCGACCTGCCCGCCGAGGCGGCCCGGCAGGGCGCCCGCTTCGCCGCGCTGCTCGTCGAGGCCGATCATGCCGGGATGCGGGCCGTCGCCGAACTGCTCGCGTCGGGCGAGCTGACGCCGACCATCGCCGGGGTGTTCCCGCTCGCCGAAGCGGCGAAGGCGCACGCGCTCGGCGAGACGGACCGGACGCTCGGAAAACTCGTGGTCACTGTGCCCTGACCAGGTGGGCGCCGCCGACCAGGTGCGCGGCGGCGCCGACCCGGGGCATGGGGTGGCGGCGACCCCGGGCATCCGGCGGTGGCGGTGACCCAGCGCACGCGGTGGCGGCGAGGCCGGAAACTCGTGAGCGGGCGCCGACGGCAAGTGGCATTGTGGACGCTGATGTGCGCACCGGTGGACCACCGCAGCGCTCGACCGTGCCGTGTTCGTCGACGACGAAGGAGATCTATGTCCGCCCCGAATCTCACCCGCGACCAGGCGGTCGAACGCGCCGCGACCGTGGCCGTGCAGAACTATCGGATCGAACTCGACCTCACCGACCAGCCGCGAGGCGCGGGTTCGGAAGTGTCGGACACCTTCGGTTCGAAGACCACCGTCACCTTCACCGCCACTCCCGGTGCGAGCACGTTCATCGATCTGGTGGCGCCGCGGGTGCGTTCGGCCGTGCTCAACGGCACCCCGCTGGATGTGAGCGGCTACGACGAGTCGACCGGGATCACGCTGACCGAGCTGGCCGAGACCAACGAGCTCGTCGTCGAGGCCGACTGCGAGTACTCGCACACCGGTGAGGGCCTGCACCGCTTCGTCGACCCGACCGACGACAACGTCTACCTGTACTCGCAGTTCGAGACCGCCGATGCCAAGCGGATGTTCGCCTGCTTCGACCAGCCCGATCTCAAGGCGACCTTCGACATCGTCGCCACCGCACCCGGCGACTGGCGGGTCGTCTCCAACGGCGCGACCGCCGAGGAGCACAAGGTCGGCGCGGTCGTGCGGCACACCTTCGCGACCACCCCGAAGATGAGCACGTACCTGGTCGCCATGATCGCCGGTCCGTACGCGACGTGGACCGACTCGTACACCGACAGCCACGGCGAGATCCCGCTCGGCCTGTTCTGCCGCGCCTCGCTCGCCGAGCACATGGACGCCGAGCGCCTGTTCACCGAGACCAAGCAGGGTTTCGCCTTCTACCACGACAACTTCGGCGTGCCGTACGCCTTCGGCAAGTACGACCAGCTGTTCGTGCCGGAGTTCAACGCGGGCGCGATGGAGAACGCGGGCGCGGTCACCTTCCTCGAGGACTACGTCTTCCGGTCCAAGGTGACCCGCGCGTCCTACGAGCGCCGCGCCGAGACCGTGCTGCACGAGATGGCGCACATGTGGTTCGGCGACCTGGTCACCATGAAGTGGTGGGACGACCTGTGGTTGAACGAGTCGTTCGCGACCTTCGCCTCGGTGCTGTGCCAGGCCGAGGCCACCGAATACACCAGCGCGTGGACCACGTTCGCCAATGTGGAGAAGTCCTGGGCATACCGCCAGGACCAGCTGCCGTCGACGCACCCGATCGCCGCCGACATCCCCGACCTGCACGCGGTGGAGGTCAATTTCGACGGCATCACCTACGCCAAGGGCGCTTCGGTGCTCAAGCAGCTCGTCGCCTACGTCGGGTTGCAGCCGTTCCTGGCCGGTCTGCGTGACTACTTCGCCGAACACGCCTACGGCAACGCCACTTTCGACGATCTGCTGGCCGCGCTGGAGAAGGCGTCGGGCCGCGACCTGTCGAGCTGGGGCGCGCAGTGGCTCAAGACCACCGGCCTCAACATCCTGCGTCCCGACTTCCTCGTCGCGCCGGACGGCACGTTCTCGAGTTTCGCCGTGGTGCAGGAGGGCGCCGAGCCCGGCGCCGGTGAGCACCGCGTGCACCGGATCGCGGTCGGCGTCTACGACGATGTCGACGGCAAGCTGGTGCGCACCCACCGCGCCGAGCTCGACCTCGACGCGACCGGACGCACCGAGGTACCCGAGCTGGCCGGCGTGCCGCGCGGCAAGCTGGTGCTGGTCAACGACGACGACCTCACCTACTGCTCGCTGCGCCTCGACCCCGATTCGCTCGATGTGGTCGTGCAGCGCATCGGTGACATCGCCGACTCGCTGCCGCGCACCCTGGCCTGGTCGGCGGCCTGGGAGATGACCCGGCAGGCCGAGATGAAGGCCCGCGATTTCGTCGCGCTGGTGCAGCGCGGGATCGGCGCGGAGTCCGAGATCGGCGTGGTGCAGCGGCTGCTCATGCAGGCCGCCACCGCCATCTCCAGCTACGCCGATCCGGTGTGGGCCGAGCGGGAGGGCTGGCCCGGTTTCGCCGACCGGCTGCTCGAGCTGGCCCGCGAGGCCGAGGCGGGCTCGGATCATCAGCTCGCCTTCGTCAACGCGCTGACCGGGGCGTTGCTCGCGCCGCGCCACACCGGCGTGCTGGCCCAGCTGCTCGACGGCGATCCGGCCGTGGCCGGGCTGCCCGGACTCACCGTCGACACCGACCTGCGCTGGCGCATCGTCACCGCGCTGGCGGCGGCCGGGCAGATCGACGCCGACGGCGTCGACTCGCCGACCATCGACGCCGAGCTGGCGGGCGATCCGACGGCGGCGGGCAAGCGCCAGGCCGCCGCGGCAGCCACCGCCCGCCCGATCGCCGAGGTGAAGGAGCGGGCCTGGGCGACGGTGATGGGCGACGACTCGGTGCCCAACATCACCGCCCGCGCCATCGTCGGCGGCTTCGCGCCCGCCGGTCAGGGCGAGCTGCTCGCCCCGTACGTGGACAAGTACTTCGCCGAGATCCCCGCCGTCTGGGAGCGCCGCTCCAGCGAGGTCGCCCAGACCGTCGTCATCGGCCTGTACCCGCACTGGGCGATCACCGAGGACGCCGTCGCCAGGGCCGACGAGTTCCTGGCGGGCGACCACCCGCCCGCCCTGTACCGCCTGGTCTCCGAGGGCCGCGCCGGCATCGAACGTTCCCTGCGCGCACGGGAATTCGACGCCAAGTAAGCGGTCACCCGAGGGCCCGGTGCTGCGATTTCGCCGCACCGGGCCTTCTCGCTGTCCGAACCCAGGTCCGGCGTAATCGTGCAATTCGACGTCTCGGAGTCAGAAAACTGACTGCAGGCGACCCGATTGCACGATTACGCCGGGCTCGGCCTGCGCGTGTCGCTGCTGTAAGCAGATCTGCTGCGGGCAGCAGAAGCGGCGAATCACGGTGCGCGCGAGGCACCGTGGACGCATGGCACACGACGACAAGACTCCGATGTTCAGCTGGCGGGCCCGCGAACAACTGTTCGGGCGCCGGATCCTCGTGCTCGACGGTCCGCTCGACGACGACAACGGCACGCTGCTCATCACGCAGCTGCTGACCCTGGCGGCGCAATCGCCCGAGGCGCCGATCTCGCTGTGGATCCACTCCCCCGGCGGCTCGGTGCCGTCGATGCTCGCGATTCGCGACGTCATGCGGCTGGTCCCGTGCGAGGTGTCCACGCTCGCGCTCGGATTGGCGTGCAGCGCAGGGCAGTTCCTGCTGTCCTCGGGGTCGCCGGGCCGCCGTTTCGCCTTGCCGCACGCGCGCATCCTGATGCATCAGGGCTCGGCGGGTATCGGTGGCAGCGCTGTGGAAGTAGAGGTGCAGGCCGACGACCTGCGCTACACCGTCGACACGGTGCTAGGCCTGATCGCCGCCGACACCGGCCAACCTTTCGACCGCGTCTACGAGGACTCCCTGCACGACCGCTGGTTCACCGCGACGCAGGCGCTCGAGTACGGCTTCATCGACCACATCGTCGAATCGTTCGACCAGGTCGTCCCCAACCGCCACCGCATCGGCATCACGGCATAGAGGAGTCATCGTGACCAGTTACACAATCCCGAATGTCGTGTCTCAGCATCGCGGTGGCGAGCGGATCACCGACATCTACTCACATCTGCTCAGCGAGCGCATCGTCTATCTGGGCACGCCCATCGATTCCGGCGTCGCCAACGCGCTCATCGCCCAGTTGCTGCATCTGGAGTCGGACAGTCCCGGCCAGCCGATCAGCCTCTACATCAACTGTGAGGGCGGCGATCTGTCGGCGATGCTCGCCGTCTACGACACCATGAGTTTCATCAAGGCGCCCGTGCACACCACCTGCGTCGGCCAGGCCATCGCGGTCGGGGCCGTGCTGCTGGCCGGCGGCGCGGCGGGTCATCGTTCGATGCTCCCGCACACCCGGATCGTGTTGCACCAGCCCGCGACTCGCGGGCAGGGCACCATCCCGGACTTGATCTTGCAAGCCGACGAGATCGTCCGGATGCGCGCGGCGATCGAGGCGATCCTGTCCAAGCACACCGGTCAGACGCCGGAAACCCTGCGCCGCGATACCGATCGGGACCGGGTGTTCACCGCCGACACCGCGCTCGACTACGGCCTGGTCGACCAGGTGCTGCACGAACGGGAGTGAATGCCCGGGCTGCGCACAGTCGGGTACAGCGATCCGTCACCGCACACCGGGTGCCGAACTACCGGCGATCATCGGCGAGCGGCCTATCGCGGTCACGACAGGCCGCTCGGCCGAGGTCTGCCGCTCGCGGCGACGCTGATCATGCCCGCCGCGGTGCGCAGGGGCGATTCAGCTGCGCGTCACTGCTTTTCGATGCGGTCCAGGTAGGCGCGGCGCACGCCGTCGTCGACCCGGGTGATCGCGGCGTCGTCGTTGGCGGCCTTGCGGAAGACTCGCATGACCGCTTCCGGCACCAGCCCGGACGCGTTGGCCGCCAGCCCGACATACGACGGCACCGCGGTCTCGGCCGCCCTGGTCTTGACCGTGCGGACCACGGCGGCGGCGATGTCCTCGGGATCGACGGCGGGCAGGATGCCGTAGTCGATCCCGGAGCTGAGTTCGGTGCGCACCGCCGACGGGAGCACCGCGCTCACGCTGACCCCGGTCGCGTCCATCTCCAGCCGGGTCGCCGCGGTCAGCCCGACCACGGCGAACTTGCTGGCGTTGTAGACGGCCAGGCCCTTGATCGGGAACTTGCCCGCCAGCGAGGCCACGTTCACGACATGGCCGTAGCCGCGCTCGACCATGCCGGGCAGGGCCAGGCGCATGCCGTGGATGACGCCGTAGACATTGACGTCCATCGTGAGCTGATCGATCCGGTCCGACTGGTCGAGGAACGCGCCGTTGGGCATCACGCCCGCGTTGTTCACCAGCACGTCCAGCGGTGCGCCACGCCACTTCGCGGCCGCGGCGAGAAACGCCGCGTACGAGTCCTTGTCGGTGACGTCGAGGACGTGGCCCATGGCCCGGATGCCGATCTCGTCGGCGGCCTGCACCGCCAGCGCCTCGTCGAGGTCACCGAGCGCGACGTAGGCGCCCTTGGCCGCGAAGGCCGCGGCGGTGGCGAGGCCGATGCCGCGTGCGGCGCCGGTGATCGCGACCAGCGCCCCGTCCAGGTCGATTCGTGGGTAACTCATGCCGGTACCGCCATCTCGTCGTCGCTAATGATGGTGAAATCGTCGGGGTCGAAGGCGCTGACCCGGCGGGTCAGCTCGCCGGTGGACCAGGGCCAGCTGAAACTGTTGCGGCCGTTGGCATCCAGGTAGTAGCTCTGGCAGCCGCCCGCGTTGTAGACGGTGCCCGCCAGTGCGGACTGCACCTGGTCGACATAGCGGGCCTGGACCTCCGGTCGCACATCCAGGATCGCCCAACCCCGCCGCCGCGCGCTCGCGATTGCCGAGACCAGGAAATCGACCTGGGCCTCGAGAATCGCGAAGGCCGAGGAGTGGCCGGTGCCGAGGCTGGGGCCGAGCACGGTGAACGCGTTGGGGAAACCGGTGGTGACCGTGCCGAGGTAGGCCTCGGGCGAGCCCTGCCAGTGTTCGGCCATGGTCCGCCCGTCGGCGCCGCGCACGATGTCGGCCAGCGGGGTGTCGAGGATGTGGAAGCCGGTGCCGAGGATGACGGCGTCGACCTCGGCGGTGCTGCCGTCCACGCCGATCACCGTGTTGCCGCGGAACTCGGCGACGGCGGTGGCGTGGACGTCCACGTTGTCCTTGGTCAGCGACTGGAGGTAGCTGTTGGAGAACAGGATTCGCTTGCAGCCGAGCAGGTAGTCGGGGGTGAGCTTGGCGCGCAGCTGCGGATCACGCACCACCGCACGCAGATACGCCGAGCCCACCGACTGCACCGTCTGCATCAGCGGGCGCGGATTGCGGAACGCGACGCCGAGTCCCTCCATCAGCGTGTACTCCACCGAGCGCAGTGCCTTGTGCGCGAACGGCACCCGGCGCATGAACCGCTTCTCGATGCCGGGCACCGGGTGGTCGAGCTTGGGCAGCACCCACTGCGCGGTCCGCTGGAACAGGTGCAGCGCGGCGACCTCCTTCTGGATCTCCGGCACGAACTGCACCGCCGACGCCCCGGTCCCCACCACGGCGACGCGCTTGCCGCGCAGGTCGTAGTCGTGATTCCAGCGCGCGGAATGGAACACCTCGCCCGGGAAATCGGCAAGGCCGGGGATCTCGGGCACGCGCGGCTCGTTCCACGGACCGGCGGCCGAGACGACGAAACGGGCGGTGAGCTCGCCGTCACCGGTGTCGAGCCGCCACACCCGCTCGGCCTCGTCCCAGTGCGCACCGAGCACCTGCACACCGAAACGAGTGCGGTCGGCGAGGCCGTGCTCGCGCGCCACGCGGTCGACGTAGGCGAGGATCTCGGGCTGAGTCGCGAACAGCCGCGACCACTCGCTGTTGGGCGCGAACGAGAACGAGTACAGGCCCGATGGCACGTCGCAGGCGCAGCCGGGATAGGTGTTGGCGCGCCAGGTGCCGCCGAAGGTCTCGGCCTTCTCGACGATCAGCACATCCTCGACACCGGCCTCGGCGAGCTTGATCGCGGCGCAGATGCCCGAGATGCCCGCACCGATCACGACCACTTCGTGGTGGCTGCTCATACGATTTCTCCTTCGACGACAGAAACCCGGACCGCGTCGGCGACCCGGCCGGGGACGATGCGGCGGGCGGCGGCGATCGTGGCCTGCCGCCGGGCGGAATCCATGAAGTTGGGGCCCATCACCGCGAGTTCGGCGGGGCCGGGCTCGACCCGGATCACCCGGGTGCCCGCGGCGCGCAGCAGCGCCACTTCGCGGTCGAGGCCCCTGGTCATCTGTGCGCGCAGCAGGCGTTCGACACGGCTCAGGCCGGTGGCCGGTGCGCCACCCGCCGAGGTCATCGGCGCGACGACCACCACCTCGTCGAGGTGCAGCGGGGCCAGCAGATCGGCCGACACCGAGGACACCGCACCGCCGTCGACGAAATCGTGTCCGTCGATCGACACCGGCGGGAACCAGCCGGGGATCGCCCACGACGCGGCGATCGCCGAGCCGAGATCGACGTGTGGCGCGTCCTTCGAACCGAAGGCGACCCGCTCGCCGGAGCTGGGGTCGGCGGCGACCAGCCAGGTCGCGGGGTGGTCGACCCAGCCGCCGCGCGGGGCCAGCGCCCGGCCGAAGGCGCGCAGCCAGTCGGCGTCGCCGCGGCCCTTCGGCAGCAGCCCGGCCAGCGCGGTGTAGACCGAACCGCTGCGCACACCAGCGCCGACGAGTCCGAGACCGGGCAGCCCGAGCGCGGGCGGCGGCGGCATCGCGCCGGGGTCGACGGCCACGTGCCGAGCGAGGACCGGGTCGGCGTCGGGCGCGCCGTCCAGGGCGGTGAGGAGGTCGGCCGGGGTGCGCCCGGAGCCGAGGGCGGCGACGATCTCCGCACCCGCCGAGGTGCCGACCAGCACGTCGGCGGTGCGGACATCCCAGTCGAGAGCGCGCTCGACGGCGTCGAGGGCGACGGCGGTCCAGGCGAAGCCGAGGAGACCGCCGCACCCGATGGCGAGGCCACGTCGTGTAGTCATAACTCGGATACTAACGGTATTCGAGTTCCAGCGGTACCCCATTTTTGCTACACTTCGGTCGTGGCCCGAATGACGCGCAAGGAGTCGCACGCACTCACCCGCGAGCGTTTGGTGGAAACCGCCAAGCGCCTGTTCCTTGCCGACGGTTACAACGTGACCTCACTGGAGAAGGTGGCCGCCGAGGCCGGCTTCTCCAAGGGCGCCGTCTACTCCAACTTCGCCACCAAGCACGAACTCGGCCTGGCCGTGATCGATGTCGTGCACGTGGAGCGGGCACAATCCCTCGCTGACGCGGTGCTGCCGCACGACACCATGGCGCAGCGGATCGAGGGCTTCGCCCGCTGGGCCGACCAGAACATCGGCGACGTCGGTTGGACGGCACTGGAAGTCGAATTCGCGACCAGCACCCGGCACATGCCCGAGGTCCGCACCGAACTGGCCGCACGCCGCCGCTCGATGACCACGGTGCTGGCTTCCCTGATCCAGGTACAGGCCGACGAAATGGGCTTCGACCTGCCGATTTCCGCCGAAGACGCCGCGCTGCAACTACTCTCCCTCGGCATCGGCCTCGGCGTGCAGCGCGCGATCGACCCGGAGATGCCGGTGACCGCGCTCGTCGAACAGCTGCGCGGCCTGATCGATTCCGTCCGGACGGCCTGACTCGGCACGAGCAGGGCCGCGCTCGTTGGCTCGACAAAGACTCGGCAGCGAAGTCCGGCCGACGCGGCGGCCATCAGCCGGAGTTGGCGCTGTGCCCGTGGGTCCGCTCTGCGCGGAGCGCGCTAGGACCCAGCGGGCGGGATCGATGGCCGATCCGGGTCAGGCCGCCAGGAGAACGGCGTTCGGGGCGACGAAGTTCTGCACCGGGGCGGACTGGATCGACGTGCCGATGCGTCGATCACCACCGAGGACGACCGCGCGCGCCGCGGCAGGCCGGCGCATGGACTCGGCCACCTGGGCGACGAGGTCGCTCAGCGAGGTGCCGAGAGCGCCCGCGAGGGCCGCGATCATCTCGCTGGATGGCTCTTTGCGGCCGCGCTCGACCTCGGACAGGTACTGCGGGGAAATCCCCGCGCGTCCCGCGGTGTCGACGAGAGTGGAGCGCTGTTCCAGGCGCAGGGCGCGCAGGCGATCACCGAGGACCTCACGCCACAGCGGTTCGGGGCGCGGCCGCCCGTCACCGCGTCCGCCCGGAATCACCCGCAACCCGTTGTGTTCGCCCATACTCCGAGCGTAGGGACACCGGTGCCGACACACCCGGTTCTTCTGCTCTCGGCGTAACCCGGGTCAGCGGGTGATGCCGAAGCGGGTGTCCACCCAGCCGAGCGCGTCGGCGAAGGAGGCCGCCACGATGCCGCTGTGGTCGACGTCGTCGTACTTGCGATAGTCGACGGACTGGCCGTGCAACTGCTGCTCGGCGACCATCGCGTCGGTCGACTTCAGCGGGACGGTCATGTCGGAGCGGCCCTGCAGGACCAGCACCGGCGCGGTGAATCGCAATCCGCTGGGATCGTTGTCGTCGAGTACCCGCAGCAGCCCGGACAGGTCGCCGTCCTTGGTGAACACGTCCTTGGCGGACAGCCCACCCCACTTGCCGCGATCACGCAGCGCCGCAGTGCATTCGGAGTCCGCGATCGACAGCATCGACACCGCGCGCTCGGTGAGGAACCGGGCCGGGTCGACATCGGTGACGGTCTGCGCGCCGCGCACGAGCAACGGCACGTAGAGCGAGACGTCGCCGGTGCCGAGCTTGCCGAGCGGGTTCGAGACCGTCCACTTCGCCATCCGCACCTGCTCCCCCAGGTGCGACGCGGGAGCCAGCGCGACGGCGCCGAGCAGTTCCGCGCCCGGCGCCCACGCGGCGGCCGCGCCCGCGGCGAACAGGGCGGCGTGGCCACCCTGCGAATGCCCCATCGCCACCCAGCGCGAACCCACCGACTTGTCGACTTCGCGTGCGGCCGTGGCGAAATCGCTCACCGCCCGCTGTTCGGTCTCGCCGATCAGGTAGCCGTGGTTGCCCGGCGTGCCGAGGCCCTGATAGTCGGTCCTGGCCACCGCGTAACCCTTGGCGACCCAGCGGGCCTGGTCGTCCTTGCCCGGCGAGGATCCCTCGGCGCGCGAAGGCGCGCACGCGTCGGCGACGCCGTTGGTGCCCGGCGCCCAGGAGAGCAACGGCCACCCGCCCGCGGGTGGTGTCCCCTCCGGGACGGCGAGCGTCCCCGACACCGCCACCGGCTTGCCCTGCGCGTCGACGGATCGGTAGAGCACCAGCGAGTTGCGCGCCCCCTGCACCGCCTGCGACCCGGTCAGCGGTTGGCTCCGGATCACCGAACCGTGCTGTCCCGGAATCGATTCCGCGGGCGGTGCGTAGAAGCCGGACTGCGGTGCGCCCGCGACCTCGGCAACGCCCGGCGTGTCCCCGGCACAGGCCGAGGCCGACAACGCCAGGCAGGCCACCGCGGCCGCCGCGATCACCCGAGCGATAGCTGTCTGCATGTTCCCCCCGCTACACCGACGGCCGACACACCCGGCCGATAAACCGCCGACCAGGTTACTCGACGCCGCCGGGACGGCTGGGCGCCGCACGACGCCCAGCCGCCGGACTCAGCTCAGGACCCGGCCGAGGAAGTCGCGGATCAGCGCCGCGATCTCGGGTCCGTGTGTCTCCAGCGCGAAGTGGCCCGCGTCGAGCAGATGCAGTTCGGCGTCGGGCAGATCGCGCAGGTAGGCGCGGGCACCGTCGGCGCCGAAGATCTCGTCGTGCTCACCCCAGGCGATCAGCGTGGGCGGGCGGTGCTCGGCGAAGTACTTCTGGAAGCCGGGGTAGCCGTCGAGATTGTTCTTGTAGTCGAAGAACAGCTGCAGCTGGATCTCCTTGTTGCCGGGCCGGTCCAGGTAGGCCTGGTCGAGGGTCCACGTGTCCGGGCTGACCAGCGCGAGCCGGTCGGCCGGAACACCGTGCGTGTACTGCCATGTCGTGGCGTCGAGTTCGAGCAGTGTGCGCACCTCGGGCTCGTGGGTGACGCGGTCGTTCGCGTGCGCGAACAGCACCTCCCAGAACGGGGTGAAGCCCTCGAGGTAGGCGTTGCCGCTCTGGGTGATGAGGGCGCTGACCCGCTCGGGGTGGCGCGAGGCGATGCGCAGGCCGATGGGCGCGCCGTAGTCCTGGATGTAGAGCGCGAATCGGTCGATGCCGAGGGTGTCGAGCAGTTCCAGGGTGATCTCGGTGAGTTTCTCGAAGCTGTAGTCGAATTCGTCGACCTGCGGCATGGCCGACTGGCCGAAGCCGACATGATCGGGCGCGATCACATGGTAATCCTCGGCCAGCGCGGGGATCAGATTGCGGAACATGGCCGAGCTGGACGGGAACCCGTGCAGCAGAACCACAGCCGGGGCGTTCGGGTCGCCCGCCTCCCGGTAGAAGACGGTCTGGCCCTGGATCTGGACGGTGTTGTGGCGGGTCTGGTTCATGATGGACCTCTCTCTTTTCATACGGTGACCGGTTCGCGACGGCGAACCGGGGTGATCAGGAGGGCGGCGGCGACGGTGAACGCCAGGCCGAGGGCGAAGTAGCCGCGGTAGCTGTCGGTGAGGGCGTGCACGACGGTGGCCACGCCGAGGCCGGCTGCGGCGGCGAGCTGGTGGATCACCCAGGCGGGCGCCAGGGTGCGGCCCATCCGGGCGGGGTCGAGACCGCGCGAGAGGATCGCCATGGTGAGCGGGATGACCGGGAACGACGCGACACCGAACAGCGCGGCCACCACGACCAGCACCTCCGGCCCCGGCACGAACACCGCGGGCAGCAGCGCGGCCA
This sequence comes from Nocardia sp. NPDC055029, assembly GCF_053608525.1. Classification (NCBI taxonomy): domain Bacteria; kingdom Bacillati; phylum Actinomycetota; class Actinomycetes; order Mycobacteriales; family Nocardiaceae; genus Nocardia; species Nocardia sp. NPDC055029. Next base: position 1,699 of record NZ_JBSGVQ010000055.1, on the reverse strand, counting down.
GGCGCACCGAATACAGCGCCCGCAGCAGGGTTTCCGGCGGGTACCGCCGCAACAGCCGCACCAGCGCCGCAGAGGTCACCCCGGCCGTCAGTGCCGCCAAGGCGACCAGCCTGCCCGCATCCGCTACCGACCAGCCTTGCTCCACGGCGTGTTTCGGCAGCATCAGCACGACGACGTACAGGGTCGCCGCGTGTAATCCGAAGGACACCAGCACTTTCCACCGATCGGCCAGCGGCTCGCCCGCACCGGGGACCCTCGCCGCCCGCTGGTCGTCGGGCAGCAGCAGCCACAGCACAGCGGTGGCAACCAGCCCGATCGCGCCGAGCAGCGCGAAAGTGCCGCGCACGCCGATCGGATCGAACAGCGCCGTGGCCGCCCACGGCGTGATCAGCTGCCCCAGATTGATACCGATCGCGGCCCTGGCCATAGCGGGCCCTACCTGCGCACCGTGCGCCCGCCCGAGCAGGGTGGTCACCGTGAGCGTGGACGAGGAGGCGAAGCCGAGTCCGCCGAGCACCATGTAGGCGGCGACGAACTGCCACGTCTCGGTCACCATGGCCAGCACCAGATAGCTGCCCGAGATCAGACCGAGCCCGCCGATCAGCACGAGCTTGGGTCCGAGCGTATCGAGCAATCTGCCGATCCCGTGCTGAGCCAGGCCGGTGACCATGGTGCCGAGTGCGGCGGCCACGGCCAGCGCGGTCGCCGAGACGCCGTAGGCCGCGGCGGTGGGCGCGAAGAACACGCCCATCGTGAAGTTCAGGCCGAACGACACGGTCATCGCCGCCAGTCCGGCCCAGGCAAGGTGCGCACCCCGCATGCCCGTCACATCCTAACTCTCTAAATACATTTTAACGGTTACAACTGGACAGCAGTCGGCCACATTCCGCTGCCACGAAAGTCAGTCGCGCACGGAATCGGTTCGCAGCCGGGCGATCTCACCCTCGAGTTCGGCAATCCGGTCACGGAGGACCTGCATCGCCTCGGCGACGGCAGCCCGCGGGTACAGCGGCGGAATGTGCTGGCGGCAGTTCCAGTCGAACGCCTCGACCTCGATCAACACCGCCCGCTCGACCTGTGCGCGGTAGCCGTCGACTACGAGCGAGGCGAGGAGTTCCGGATCCTCGGCGGCCTCGACCACCCGCGCCCGCCCGAAGATCTTCATCCGCGACTGCGCGGCGTAGTCCATCAGGAACAGCGAGACCCGGTCGTCGTGATCGAGATTGCCGCGACTGATGTACTGCTTGTTGCCGCGGAAGTCGGCGAACCCCAGCGTGCGCGCGTCGAGCACCTTCAGGAATCCCGGTGCGCCGCCGCGATGCTGGATGTACGGCCAGCCGGTCTCACCGACCGTCGCCAGATAGAAGCTGTCACGCTCGCCGATGAACCAGGCCTCGTCGGGCCCGATCCGATCGGCCACCTCGGGTACCTGCGCCATCCGCTCATAGCTGCGCAGGCTGCCGTGGACGCGCTGATGCTCGCGCACCAGCGGAGTGAACGCGACCTGCGCGTAGTGCCCGGTCATGACTGCCCCTTCGCGTGATTGCCCACGACTCGATCCCTCGCAATGATTCCATCGTTCTAACCTGTAATCAACAGTTGAAAGGTTAGGTGGGCGCGTTTGATTCCCGGTTCGGGAAAAAACTTCGGAATCGGGGTGCAGGGCGGGAAACACGAACGGCGCGTTCACCTCGAGAGG
>NZ_JBSGVQ010000054.1:0-41176 GCF_053608525.1 Nocardia sp. NPDC055029 | reverse complement strand
CGGAACCAATAATAATATTGGCACTGACATTCATCGACACACTATTGAGTTCTCAAAGAACACACGCACAAGCTTCTACCCACAACATTTCGTAGAGGCTTCGGCAGGGCAAGGGTTCATACTTTAGCGCAGGCAATCCACCGAAGCAAGTTCGAAGGTTGTAACCCTGCACACATGATCAGTCAGGCGCTCATCGTCCTACCTCGTTTCCCTGCACCATCCGCCAGCCTCGGGAGGCTCAGCAGTTCGGCACCGGGTCGGTGTCCGTGTCGCTCTGACTCGAATTAAGTTACGCAGCCACGAACGCGAAGTCAAATCGCCTGGTAGATCCGGTATTTCCCCAGCTCGCCACACCTTCGACGGGTCGACGAACGACCGTGGCGGCGCCGGCCGTGGAGCCGAGGCACACTCGGCGGCGAGTGGCGACCTTTCGGCAACTGATCATACGTCCAGCTGAATTTGGTCTATGAAACTTCTCCTACCTGCCGACATGACATGCGGCACATAGACGGCCGATAACCTCCGATATACAGTTTGCCGACCTTCAGCAATTCTTCAGTTAACATACGAGAAGGGAGGACGAGAGGTGACAGAGGACCTCGACTCGGTCGAACGTCGCGCCTGGAGTGCGGTGGTCACCCTCGCGATCCGGGTGCCGAGCGCGCTCGATTCGCGACTGCAACGCGAGTTCGGCCTGACCCATTTCGAATACCGGGTCATGGCACTGCTGCGCGAGGCGCCGGACCATCGGATGCGGTTGAGCCTGCTCGCCGCGCGCGGGCACGGGTCCATCTCCCGGCTCTCCCATGTGGTGTCCAAGCTGGAACGGGTCGGCTGGGCCGAGCGCGCGGCCGCGGAATCGGGGCGCGGCGTCGACGCGGTCCTCACCGAGAGCGGGCTGGCCAAGGTGGCCGAGGCGACACCGGAGTATCTCGTCGCGGTGCGGCGGCTGGTCATGGACGGACTCGACGGGCCACAGAAGGCCGAGCTGGCGGTACTCGGCGAACGGCTCTCCGACCATCTGGTCGGCACCCTCGGTAACGCCGACGAACCACCGCTCGGGCACTGACGCGCGAACGCCGCCCCGGCCGATGACCGGGGCGGCGTTCGCGTCGGTGCGCTGGGTTCAGGCGTTGTTCGGGCGCCAGGTGGCCACCGCCCAGATCACCACGATGTTGATGATGATGATCAGGATCGACCACCATGGGTAGTACGGCAGCCACAGGAAGTTCGCGATGATCGAGATGGCGGCGATCACCATCGCCAACACCCGTCCCCATGTCTGACCGGCCAGCAGGCCGATCGCGACGATCACCGCGATGGCACCGAAAACGATGTGCCACCAGCCCCATGACGTCAGGTCGAACTGGTAGAGGTACTCGGGCCCAACGACGATGAGATCGTCCTTGGCGACAGCCGAGATACCTTCGAGGATCTGCAGGACACCGACCACCGCCAGCAGGATTCCGGCGCCGATGGAGGTTCCTGCCGCGATTCCCTCGCGTACCGGGTGCTGATTCTGATCTGTCATCGCTCGGCCTTCCCGTCAGGTCAACGGACGTGCCACCACGGCACACGTCAACGGTAGGAACCCGACGGGGCCGCGCGCCTCATCCGTTGTGGGTGAACTCGCCTACGCGCCGGACCGGGCGCAGCGTCTTGCCGAGATCGGTGCGCAGAGTGATCAGCGCGTCGAGCAGGTAGTTCTGCCTGACCCGCCACGGATGCTTGTCGCCCTGACGGGGGAACGCGGCGATCGAGCGCAGGATGTAGCCGGCGTTCAGGTCGAGCAGCGGACGCTCGGCGAGCGCGCCCTTCGGCTCCGGGACGACGGCGGGGACCCCGGTCCGGTCGATGTGGGCGAGGACCTTGCAGACCAGGCGTGAGGTGAGGTCGGCGCGCAGCGTCCACGAGGCGTTGGTGTAGCCGACGCAGATGGCGAAATTGGGCAGGCCGGTCAGCATCGCGCCCTGCCAGACGAACTGGTCCGACAGCGGGACCGGGGTGCCGTCGACCTCGGGGGCGATGCCGCCGAAGGCGAGCAGCCGCAGGCCGGTCGCGGTCACCACGATGTCGGCGGGCAGGACCTTGCCCGATTCGAGCTGGATGCCCTCGGGGACGAACCGGTCGATCCGGTCGGTGACCACCGCGGCCTTGCCCTTCTTCATCGCCTTGAAGAAGTCGGCGTCGGGCGCGGCGCACAGGCGCTGGTCCCACGGGTCGTAGTCGGGGGTGAAGTGCTCGGCGACCAGTGTGTCGTCTTTGAGGATGCGGGTGGTGAGGCCGGTCAGCAGCTTGCGCGCGGCGGCGGGGCGGCGACGGCAGTACTGGTAGAAGCCGATGTTGAACAGGATGTTCTTGGTGCGGATCAGCCGGTGCGCCAGCCCGGCGGGCAGCAGTTCGCGGATCTTGTCGGCCTGCTTGTCGCGACCGGGGACGGCGCTGATCCAGGTGGGGGTGCGCTGCAGCATGGTGACGTGCTCGGCCTCGTCGGCCAGCGAGGGCACCAGGGTGACCGCGGTCGCGCCGCTGCCGATGACCACGATCCGCTTGTCGCGCACGTCCAGGTCGGCAGGCCAGAACTGCGGGTGCACGATGGTGCCCGCGAAGTCCTCGCGACCGGCGAATGCGGGGGTGTGCGGCTGCTGGTAGTCGTAGTAGCCGGCACAGGCGTAAAGGAAACCGCAGGTCAGGGTGCTCAGCTCGGGGCCGTCGGGGCCGTCGTGGGCGATGGTGAGCTGCCAGCGCGCCTGCGCCGACGACCAGTCCGCGCCGATCACCCGCGAGCCGAAGCGGATGCGCCGGTCGATGCCGTTCTCGTGCGCGGTTTCGCGGATGTAGTCCAGGATCGACGCGCCGTCGGCGATGGAGCGGGCCGCGCGCCACGGCTTGAACGGATAGCCGAGGGTGAACATGTCCGAGTCGGAGCGGATGCCCGGGTACCGGAAAAGGTCCCAGGTGCCGCCGAGATCGGCGCGGGCCTCGAGGATCGCGTAGCTGCGGTGCGGGTGTTCGGTCTGCAGCCGATAGGCGGCCCCGATACCGGACAATCCCGCGCCGACGATGACGACGTCGAGATGTTCGGGGGCAACGGCGGAGTCGGTCATGGCTCCAGTGTGCCTGGCGACACATCGCGAGGTGAAGGCAGTGTTTCGCTATCCTCGACGCAGTGTCGATCTTTCGGCGTGCGGGATGGTTGCTCGTCGGCGCACTTGTCATCACACTGGGTGCCGCGCTCGCCGGGTGGCCCGTGTACGTCCGGCCACAGGTGGACCCGCTGCGCCCCGCCGATGTGATCGTCGTGCTCGGCGGCACCCCCTACGAACGCTTCGACCTCGGGATCGAGCTCGCCGAGCGTGGCTACGCCCCCGAGGTGCTGATCTCGCAGTCCACCGGGCCCGACGATCCGCTGATGGACAAGTATTGCGGCGGCCGATTCGCCTTCCGTGTCTCGTGTTTCGTGCCCGACCCGTGGACGACCGACGGTGAGGCGCGCGAGATCGTGCGGCGGGCAACGATTTACGGCTGGCGGCACATCATCGTTGTCACCTTCACCCCGCACGTCTCGCGTGCCCGCTACATCGTCGGCCGGTGTTTCGACGGCGAGATCACCATGGTCGCCAGCCCCACCGAGTCCGGGCTGGGGTTCTGGTCGTGGATGTATGTGCGCCAATCCGCGGGATACATCCGGGCTTTCGTGAACCAGCATTGTGAGACCTCCGGAAATTCCGCGTCCCGGCTTCTAGAGTGACACCAATGCGCGGCCGGGTGCCGGGCCGCGCGGGTGGCACGGGCGAGAGGACCGCCGATGCTTGTCGAGGACCTGCGCACCGTCGGAGACGACGCGCTGCGCGCCCAGATCTGCGTCATCGGCTCGGGCCCGGCCGGGCTGACCGTGGCCACCGAACTGGCCGCGGCGGGTCTGCAGGTGCTGGTCCTGGAGAGCGGTGACCACGAAATCGGTCCCGCCGAGCCGGAATTCGCCGCCATCGACAGCGTCGGCGCGCCGCGGCTGCCACCCGACCGGATCGCGGGCAGCCGGGTCCTCGGCGGCAGCTCGCTGGTCTGGGCCGGACGCTGTGGCGTGCTCGACGACCTCGACTTCGCGACCCGGCCGTGGGTGCGGCGGTCGGGGTGGCCGATCGATGCGGGCGAGCTGCGTCCGTACGCCGAACGCGCCGCCGCGCATGCCGGGCTCGGGCACGGCACGGGGTTCACGGACGCCGAGTTCTGGCCGCTCGCGGGACGTCCGGCGCCTGCCGCCGCCGTCGACACCGGGTCGCTGCGCCCGTACTTCTGGCAGATCAGCCGGGATCCGGTCGACCGGTTCGACTGCAAACGGTGGGGCAGGCTGGTGCGCGATATCGTGGCGCCGACCGCACGGGTGCTGGTGAACGCGACCGTCACCCACCTCGACACCGATGCCACCGGCGCGCACGTGAACTCGGTTGAGGTGACCGGCGCCGGTGGCCGGGTCCGCACCGTCGAGGCGCGGATCTTCGTGCTCGCGGCGGGCGGGATCGACACGCCACGGCTGCTGCTCGCCTCGCGGCGCACCGTTCCCGGCGGCATCGGGAACCGGTACGACCAGGTGGGGCGGTATCTGATCGACCATCGCAGCGGCGTGGTCGGCACCCTGTCCCCCGCCGTCGCCGGTGCCGCGCTGGCCCGGTTCGGCAAGTATGTGGTCAAGGGGCCGCGGGGTAACCACACCTTTGTGCACGGCCTGGCCCTGTCGCCCGAGGTCCAGCGCGGGGAATCGCTGTTGAACTGCGCGCTGTGGTTGCAGGAGGTCACCGCGCCCGACGATCCGTGGGACGCCGTCAAGCGGGTGCTGAGTGGGCGGGCGGAGTGGAACGATGCGCGAATCATGCTGTCGGACACCAAGCTGCTGCTGGCAGGGGCTCGGCGCAGACTGATCGACGGTGTCGGGTTGCCGCACCGGCTCACGGGGGTCGAGGTGTGGACGATGGTCGAACAGGCGCCGGATCCGGACAGCCGGGTGCGGCTGTCCGAGCGCACCGACCCGGTGGGAATGCCACTGCCCCAGGTGGATTGGCGGATCGGTGCGCGGGAGGACGCGACCGTCCGGCGGGCGACGGCGCTGCTGACGGCCGAGTTCGCCCGGCTCGGGCTGCCCGCGCCGCGGATCGCGCCCGCGGCGCTGCCCGGCAGTACCGAGCCGCTGCCGCTGGCCGACCGGGCGCACCCGAGTGGCACCACCAGGATGTCGGCCGATCCGCGGCACGGGGTGGTCGACCGGCACTGCCGGGTGCACGGCGTCGACAACCTCTACATCGCGGGCAGTTCGGTCTTCCCGACCAACGGGCACGTCAACCCGACGCTGACCGTGCTCGCGCTGGCCGTGCGCCTGGCCGACACCCTGCGCGCCGGACCGCGCGCCCCGCGCTGATCCGGTGTCGCACCCGATTAGGCTGGCCGGGTGCAGGACTCGTCACCGACCGCCCATCCGCACGAACCCCATGCCGAAGGGCTCGCGTCCCGGTTGAACTGGCTGCGCGCCGGTGTGCTCGGCGCGAACGACGGCATCGTGTCCACCGCCGGTCTGGTGGTCGGTGTCGCGGCGACCACGAACGATCCGCACACCATCCTCACCGCGGGCGTGGCCGGACTGGTCGCGGGCGCGATCTCGATGGCGGCGGGCGAATACGTGTCGGTGAGCACCCAGCGGGATTCGGAGAGGGCGCTGCTCGCCAAGGAGCGCAGGGAGCTGGCCGACGATCCGGCGGCGGAACTGGCCGAGCTGATCGGGATCTACGAGGCCAAGGGGCTGAGCCCGGCGACGGCGCGCACGGTCGCCGAGGAACTCACCGCGCACGACGCGTTCACCGCGCACGCCGAAGCCGAACTCAAGCTCGACCCGGACGAGCTCACCAATCCGTGGGCGGCGGCGATCTCCTCGGCGATCGCGTTCACCTGCGGCGCGCTGCTGCCGCTGCTGGCGATCGTGCTGCCGCCGGTGCAGTGGCGGGTGCCGGTGACCTTCGCGGCGGTGCTCATCGCGCTGGCCGTCACCGGATCGGTGAGCGCGCGGCTTGGCGGCAGTCATCGCGGCAGGGCGGTGTTGCGGGTGGTGATCGGTGGTGCGCTGGCGATGGCGGTCACCTACGCGATCGGCTCGCTCACCGACACGCTCGCGGGCTGAGACCGGTCAGCGGGTCGGGCCGAGGTCGAGTCTGCGGGTGACCCGGTCGACGACATCGGGCGGCATGCCGGGTTCGCGGCGCGCGGTCTGGGCTTCGCGCCTGCCCGCCTCGATGACGGCCGAGCGCACCGCGCGCATCTGCGTGGCGAGTGTGCGTTCCGCGTCGAGGGCGGCCTTGGCGTCGGCGTCCGCGGCTTCGGGGTCGGCCTTGGCCGAGAGGTGCCGCAGGGTGTCCTTGATGTCCTCGTAGACGTCTTCGGGCAGCCCGTCGCGGGCGGCGATCATCTTGAGTTCGGCCAGTTCGGCGCGCACGACCCTGGTCCACAGTTGCTGTTCGACCGCGCGTTCCCCTCTGGTGTCGGCGTGCACGCCGGTGATCCGGACGATCAGCGGCAGGGTCGGGCCCTGTACGAGCAGCGTGAACAGCACGACCGCGAAGGCGACGAACAGGATCTCCGAGCGGGCGGGGAAGTCCGCGCCGGAGTCGACGGTGAACGGCACGGCCAGGGCAAGGGCCACCGTGGCGACGCCGCGCATCCCCGCCCACCAGGTGACGATCACCTCGCGCCAGGTGAACGGCTCGTCGGTGTCGCGCCACAGTCTCATGCTCACCGCCCAGGTCACCAGCAGCCAGGCCAGCCGCAGCAGCACGACGACCGCGATCACCGCCGCGGTGACCCCGGCCAGCGAGGTCCAGTTGTGCCCGGTGGCGTCGATGACGACCCGCAGTTCGAGACCGATCAGCGCGAAAGCGAAGCCGGTGATGAGCATTTCGGCGATGTCCCAGAACGAATCCGCGACCAGCCGGTAGTTGCGGTCGCCGATCTCGGTGACCGCGTCGGTCAGGTACAGCGCGCAGACCAGCACGGCGAGGACGGCCGAGCCTTCCCAGTGTTCGGCGACGCCGTAGGCGACGAACGGCAGCAGCAGGCTCAGCGCCACCTGGCCGGTCGCGTTGTCGAGGTACTTGGTGAGTTTGCTGCCCAGCCAGCCGAGGACGAGGCCGACGACGAGCCCGACCACCGCGGCGAGAACGAAGTCGCCGAGCGCGTGCCACGGTGAGAACAGGCCGGTGACCACGGCCTGGATGCCGACGGTGTAGATGACGATCGCGGTGACGTCGTTGAACAGGCCCTCGCCGCCGAGGGTCACGATCAGCCGCCGCGGCAGGCCGAGCCTGCTTGCCATCGAGGTGGCCGCGACCGGGTCGGGCGGCGCGACCAGCGCGCCGAGCACCACGCCCGCCGCGACCGCGGTCGCCGGATTCCAGGCGTGGAACACCGCGGCCACCGCGACGGCGGTGACGATCACCAGGCCTATCGCACGCAGCGCGATGACCTGCCAGTTCTCGGCGAATTGCCGCCAGGAGGTGCGCCGGGCGGCGGCGTAGAGCAGCGGCGGCAGGACCAGCGGGAGGATGAGCTCGGGCGGGATGTCGAGGCTCGGCACGGCGGGGATCAGGGCGAGCAGGCAGCCGAAGACCGTCATCAGGATGGACGGCGCCACCCCGATCCGGCCACCGAGCGACTCGGCGAGCACCGCCGCGAGCAGGATCACCAGAGTGAGCACCAGCTGGTCCATAGCGGATCAGTCTCACCGATATCGACGATGCGCGGCGGGTGACCCGCCGCCGGTCACGGCAGCACGGCGGCCGCGGGCGGAATGAAGATCGGCGGCAAGGGGAACGGCAGCTGGATGACCGGCGGCGGTGGTGGCGCGGGGGCTGGTTCCGGCGCGGGAGCGGGAATGGGCTCCGGCTCGTACACCGGCGGTGGCTCGTAGACGGGCGGTTCGTACACCGGCGGCGGCTCGTAGACGGGCGGCGGAGCTTCGACGGGCACGGGCTCCGGCGCGGGGGCGAGTGGTGCGGCTTCTGGGGGCGGGGGTGGTGGCGCCTCGGCGGGCGCGGCGGGCACCGCGGCGTCCGGGGTCGTCACCGTGCACTGCCACGCGCCGTCTGCGTCGACCTGCCAGTGGGCGACGATGCCACCCGCCGAGCAGTTGCCGCCGACCCGGCGGGCGGGCCACGGCGGAGCGAAGACCGCCTCCTGCTCGGACGCCTCGTCACCGGCGACGGGCAGGCCACTCGAATCGGCACCCATCGGGTTCACGGTCGACGGGTCGTTCTCGTCACCCTGATTCGCGCGCAGGACCAACCCGAGCGCGACAACCAGCGCGAGCAGTGCGGCGAGCACTGCCGCGATCGCGATCACCCGAGTACTGCTGCCGGTCCCCTCGCCGGGGCCCTCGCTGTTCTCTGCCATCGCACCGCCTTCGGTCGCCCACGGACCTGGACTCCCCTAGTCCAGCAGGCTACCGCACGGTTGCTGAAAAGATGGATCGGCTTGATAAGACTCCATTGACCTGGGGTCATACCTACATTCAGCAGTTGCCAGATGTTTACTTGATTGCGACCCTAACCTTCACCGCATCGGTATCGGTGTTGTGTAGCGCCTGCGCGATCAGGGTGCTCAGATCGATCTGCGGACCGGTCGCGGTGACCGATTCGGCGAGCGGGCGCAACCCGGGCAGCAGGGCGGACAGCTCGGGACCGAGCTCGTTCAGCTTGGCGACGACCTGCTCGAGGAACGGCACGAGACCGCCGTCGCGCAGATACATCTCCGGATCGCCACCGGCCGCGCTGACCCGGCCGACCGATTCGACGAACTCGTCGATGACCTGGCTCAGCCGCACGAACGCCGGCGCGGCGGCGGAGGTGGCCGGTCCGGCCCAGCCGATGTCACCGGAGACGTACTCGAAGTTGTTCTGCAACTCGGCGATGGCGGGCGCGCGGCTCATGATGGCCGCGGCGAGCAGATCGCCCGCCCTTGCCAGTTCCGGGATGACGTTCTCGGTGCCGGTCATCGCCTGACCGAGCGTGTCGACCAGCGAGCCGACGACCGCGGGGTCGAGCTGCTCGACGGTCTTGGTGACCAGCCGCGCGACCTCGGGGATCGACATCGGAGTCCGCACATTCTCCCCCGCCAGGCGCTGCCCGTTGCTCAGGTACGGCCCGTCGGCACTGCGCGGCACGAACTGCACATACGGCTCACCCAGCGAGGACAGGTGCTCGATGGTGACGATGCTGCTCATCGGCACCTTGTTCTCGGCACCGAACCGGAAGCCCACCTGGACGCCACCGGCGGTGGAGGTGTCGACGGCGGTGACCTTGCCGATCTCGATGCCGGTCAGCAGGATCGGCGAGCCGACGCTGAGGCCGCCGGAGTTGGCCAGCTCGATCGAGGCCTCGGTGTAGTCGGCGAACGGGTCGACCCGCACGACGCCGAAGGTCAGGTAGCTCGCGCCGAGCACGGTGATGGCGGCGATGCCGCCCAGTGATGCCAGTGCACCGATCTTCATCGCACCATTCCGATCATCCGCAGCGCGGTCACGATCTGCTCGACCTGCTCGTCCTCGGACACCCGCACGCCGGTGATGTTCACCTTCGGGCCGCGCTCGGCGAACGGGATGATCTTGTCGCGCAGCAGCGCGGTCAGCAGGGCCATGTTCGTCGAGGAGCGCAGGTCGGCCGAGCCGCCGGTGGCCAGCGGCAGGAACGCGGTCGCCGCGGCGTCGCCCGCGCCCGCGATCGGGGCCAGCCAGGTCAGCGACGAACCGACCGGGCCGAGTGCCTGGAAGATCGCCATGGTCTTGGCGATCGAGTCCTGGGTGCCCGAGAGTGCCCGCACGGCTTCGGGGGTGAGGATATTGGTGAGCTCGGCCTCGATGCCGACCATGATCTCGGCATTGGCGGCCAGGCCGTTGACCAGCAGGTCGACCCGGTCCAGGTTCGCGGCCAGATCGGCGGCGTCGGCGCCCATGACCGCCGAGATCCGCGCGGTCTCCTTGGGATCCTGCGGCATCACCGAGTTCACCCGGCCGATCATGTCCTGTAGCTGGCCGATCGCGCCGCCCTGCACGAACAGCGCCATGGTCGCCATCGTGTCTTCCAGCTGCACCGGCGGTTTCGTGCGGGCGATCGGGATGGTGCCGCCATCGCGCAGCAGGGCGCCGAAGCCGTCCTTCGGGGTGGTCAGCGCGACGTGGATGTCACCGAGGATGGTGTCCTGGCGCAGTTCGGCGATGGTCGTGGTCGGCAGCTGCACCGAGTCGAGGATGTCGGCCTCGACGACGACGTAGCCGCCGCGGCCCGCGGGCGCGTCGGCGGGCTGGATCACCCGCACCGTGTCGACATTGCCGATCTCGGCGCCGTTGGCGATCACCTTCGACTTCGCGGGCAGGTTCAGCGCGCTGCTGAACTCGATCTGCACGCGGTAGGTGGGGCCGCTGACGGTCGAGCCGGGCACCGGCACCTCGGCCGGATCGAAGCCGCAGCCGCCGACCGCGAGACCGGCCGCGACAACGAGCGCGATCATGCTGCGCCGCAGCGTCTTTCGCGGGTTCATCGGGCACCTGCCATTCCCAGCACGACCTGGACGAGGTTCACATCGGTCAGCCCCTGCGCCGGGTCGGCGCACTGGCCGGGGACCAGCGCGTTCACCGCGGCGCACACCTGATCGGCTTCACCGCCGGGCAGCGCCACCTTGGGCGGGGCGTAGGTGATCGCGGTGCCGCCAGCGGCGCTCTGGAACGCCGAGGTCAGCGCGGGCATCTTCAGCACCACCTCGCGCAGCGATCCGACGTTGGCGCGCAACAACTTCACCAGCGGGACCGCCCCGTCGAGCGCGCCGATCAGCGGGTCGCCGAGGATGGTCGCGAAGTCGTTGAGCATCGGCAGCAGCTCGGCGAGTCCGTCGAACAGCGAGGTCGCCGGGCCGAGCAGGTCGTCGGAGGCCTGATTGAGCAGCGGGGCCAGCCGGACCAGCATCGTCTGCAGGTCGCCCCAGTTGGCGGCGACCCGGTTCGACACCGAGGCGAACGCGTCGAAGAGGCCTGCCAGGTGGCCGATGTCGGCGTCGGGCTTGTTCATCGCCGAGCCGAGCTTGTGCACCAGTTCGTTGACCGTGGGGCCGGCGCCCTCGGTCGCGCGGTCCAGCGAGGCGAGGCCGTCGACCAGCGCGCTCGGCTGACCCGCTTCGGCGCCCGAAAGCTGCTCGGACAGGCTCGCCAGGGCGGTCAGTGTCTCGGTGATCGACTTGGGCGTGAGCGTCTTGGTGATGCAGCCGCCGGTGAACTGCCTGGTGTCCTTGCCGCTGGTCAGTACGGCCAGATTGCGGTCGGCGGCAACGGAATACGCGACGGTGGTCGCGGAGGCGTCGGCGTAGACCGGGTAGTCGGCGTCGACCTCGAACTCCACGCGCACCTTGGCGCCCTCGTTGCGCACCGCGGTCACCTCGCCGACATCGATGCCGCGCATCGTGACGTGGTTGCCCGGATAGAGCCCGATCGCGTCCGGCATGAGGGCGCAATAGGATTCGGTCTTCTTCAGCGGATCGAAGGCCACGAAGTAGCCGGCGATCACCATGACGACCAGGACCGCGACACCGGCGATCGACATGAACGCCTGGGATCCGAGGAGTCGTTTCAGCATCAGCACGCCTTCCCGGGCAGCGGCACGCACACGCGCACGCCGGACTGGTCGACCACGACACCGGCGTCCGGGGTCGCCAGCTGCGACAGCTTGGTCTGCAGGTCGGCCACGGTGCCGAGGATCGGTTCGAACCGGCCTTCGAGTTCCCGCATCCGCGGCAGCGCGTCGGCCAGTGCCTGCGCCTGCGGTTTCAGGGTGGACTCCCAGCTGGGGGCGAGCCCGGCGAGCCGGTTCACCACCGAGACCAGCAGCCGGACCGCTTCGGCCAGTTCGGCCTTCTTGCTCAGCAGCACGTCCTCGAGCATGTTGACGTTGTCCATCAGCCTGCCCAGATCGGACTTGGCGCCGTCGTACATGGAGATGTACTCGTCGAGGATGGCGATGGACTTCGACACCTGCGAGCGCTGCCGGTCGAGCATGTCGACGTACTTGCCGACGGTGTCGAGGGTCGAGCGCAGCGCCTCCGGGGAGGCGGCGATCGCGGAATTCGCGGCGGCCAGGTTCTTGCGCACGGTGTCGCCGTCGACGGCGGCCAGCGGCGCCGTCGCGTCCTGGAAGGTCTCGATCAGGCTGTAGGGCAGACGGATTCGGTCCGCCGGGATCGCCTCCTCGCCCAGCGGCCGCGAGCCCGCCGGGTACAGCGCGACGTAGTGGCCGCCGACCACGGTCAGCATGCGGATGTCGAGGGAGGTCTGGTCGCCGACGAACACGTCGGAGTCGACGGTGAACTCCATCAGCACCTTGTCCGGCTTCAGCTCGAGCGAGGTGACGCTGCCGACCGAGATGCCGGCCAGGCGCACGTCGTCGCCCTCGCGCACCGACTGCGCCTCGCTGAGTTCGGCGGTGTAGGTGTGCTTGCCCAGCGGCACCACGTAGACGATGCCCGCGCCGATGATGAACAGCACGACCAGGCTCAGGCCGATGATGCCCATCCGCAGTTCGCGGGCGCGCTTGGTCGCCTCGTCCATGATCGGGCGGTCACCGGAGAAGAACTTCAGGCGTTGCATACCGTCACCTTCTGTCCGGCGATCAGCACCTGCAGCGGGGCGGGCACCTCGGCGGGGCCGTTGCTGCAGGTCGGCGTTAAGCCGGCGAAATCGCGCGAGAGCGAAGCGTCGACGGTGGCCAGCAGACCGGGTAGCCGCCCGAAAACGTCCACTGCCTCTTGGGGATTCGGGAACAGACCGCGGATCATCGCGTCGACCTCGGCGCTGCCGCCCTCGACCAGGCCGAGGGAGGCCAGCAGCCGGTCCACCGGCGCGAGCACCGACGGCGCTGTCATCGCGAACTGCGCGACGCCGCCGATATTGCGCTGCATCGCCTCGAAGATGTCGGTGAGCCGGGCCAGCAGCGGCAGCAGGTAGCCGACGCGGCCGCCGTGCCGGTCACCCAGCGTCGACAGGTTGCTGATCAGGGTGTTGACGACGTGCTGGCGGTCCTCGGCGTAGCTCGCGAGCTGGTCGATCGCGGTCAGCGCGGGGCCGAGACCGCTGCCGTCGCCCTCGATGACGGCGAGCATGCTGGCGGTGAACTGGTTGATCGCCTCGGGCGAGAGCGTCGCCAGCACCGGCTTCAGGCCACTGAACAGGCTGGTCACGTCGAACGACGGGACGGTCATATCGGCGCCGATCCTGGCGTCGGCGGCGATCCGCTTGCCCGGGTCGGGCGCCTGCTGCAGGTCGATATAGCGCTGGCCGGTGAGGTTCTGGTACCGGATGGCCAGCTTGCTGTTGTCGTAGATGGGCGTGTCGGTCTTCACTGTGAGGTGGACCTTGGCCTTGTCACCTTCGAGGCTGATCTTCTCGATCTTGCCGACCTGCACGCCGAACATCCGCACGTCGTTGCCGACCTTGAGGCCGTTGGCGTCGGTGAACAGCGCGTCGTGCGCCTCGGTGTCACCGGAGACGGGCCGCTTGATCAGGGTGAACACGAGTCCGAGCACGGCGAGCATCACCAGCGCGAACACGCCGAGTCGCAGTGCCACACCACCGACCTTCATCACGCACCGGCCTTTCCGAACAGCGGCACCGCGATCGCGGGCACGCCGCTGAGCTCGACGTCGAGATTGAGCACCGGGCCGTCGGGGCCGTCGGGCATGGCGCCGCGCAGATTGGTCAGCAGGGCAGCCAGGTCGGCGCCGGTCTGACGTGGATTCGGCGACATCTGGGCCAGCGCGTACAGCATCGGCGCGAGCATGTCGGTGGTCTCGGCGAAGTGCCCGCCCGCGGTGGTCAGCGTGGTGGTCAGGGCGGGCAGGATGCTGCCGCCGATCACACCGACGCCGATGTCGTAGCGGTCCTTGTCGACCTGGGTCACCTTGATCTCGCTGAGCCGGTCGATCACCTGCATGGTGGCGCCGGCGAACTGGCCGCCGCCGTCGAAGGCGGGGCCGAGCCTGCCGAACAGTTCCGAGGGCGCGACGTCCTGGTTGTCGGCGATGGTCTTGGCCATCGTGATCAGCGCCTGCACCAGCGGGGTGAAGGCCTTGAAGTCGGCGGCAAGCTGGGAGACGACCGTCGCCATCTGCGGGCTGGTCACCGTCATGCCGACCTGGGACAGGCTGCGCAGGATCGCGCTCATCGTCGCGTCGTAGACCCGGCCTGAGTTGGCGCCGGTCAGGTCGAGCACCGCGCCAGCGCGCAGCGGGGATCCGCCGGTGCCGCGGCGCAGTTCCAGTTCGGCGATGCCGAACAGGTTGGTGGGGGCGTAGTCGACGGCGAGGCTGTCGTCGATGCCGTGCAGCCGCTCGGTGTCGAGCAGCAGCGAGATCTGCTGGGTGCCGCGCTCGCCGGGGGTCACCTCGGCGACCTCGCCGACGGTGACGCCGTCGATGCGGACCTGACTGCCCGCGCTGATGCCGTCACCGAGGTGTTCGGTGTGCAGCGCGATCCGCAGGCCCTCTTCGGTTCTCAGATTGCGGTAGGCGACCGTGGCGAGCACGACCGCGGCGATGATGCCGAGGATGATCGCGCCGGTCAGCCGCGAGGTGCGCCGATCGGCCGCGACGCCGGGCATTCCATAGTTAGGCACTAGCTCACCCCGTAAAACTGATCGCCGAGTTGAAGCCCCAGAGCATGATCGACAGCACCATGTCGATGGCGACGATGGCCACCGAGCTGGCCCGCACCGCGCGGCCGGACGCGATGCCGACGCCCTCGGGACCGCCGGTGGCGAAGAACCCGAAGTAGCTGTGCACCAGGATCACCACGGTGCCGAACACGGCGACCTTGATGACGGCGGCGATCATGTCGAAGCCGGAGATGAACTGGAAGAAGTAGTGGTCGTAGACGCCGGCCGACTGCCCGTAGACCATCGTGAGCAGCCCGCGGCAGGCGCCGTAGGACAGGATCAGCGCGATCAGGAAGGTCGGCACGATGGCGATGGCGCCCGCGATGACGCGGGTGGTCACCACGAACGGCACCGAACGCAGGCCGAGCGCCTCGATCGCGTCGATCTCCTCGGAGATGCGCATCGAGCCGATCTCGGCGGTGATCCGGCAGCCCGCCTGGGCGGCGAAGCCGATGGCGGCCGCGATCGGGGCCAGCTCACGGGTGGTGGCGTAGGCCGAGATGACGCCGGTCACCGGGCCCATGCCGAGCATGTCGAGCGAGGCGAACGATTCGACGCCGACCGAGGCGCCCATCACCAGGCCGAGCACGATCATCATCGGGACGGTGCCGCCGCCGACGATGATCGAGCCGCGGCCCCAGGTCATGTCGGTGACCGCGCGCAGCGTCTCGTCGCGGTAGCGGCGCAGCGTCAGCGGCACCGAGGACAGCACCTGCCACACGAACACCGCGACGAAGCCGAGCGATTCGCCCGCCGAGGCGATGCGCTTGCCGGCGCGGGCGGGCTTGCGCAGCCAGTGCAGCGAGGTGGGGAGATAGGAGGAGGCAGCCATCACGCCAGCTTCGTCGGCAGGAACATGGCGCTGATCTGGGTGGCCAGCAGGTTCACGATCGCGATCGAGACGACCGAGAGCACCACCGCCGCGTTCACCGCGTCGGCGACGCCGCGCGGACCGCCCTTGGCCTCGAGGCCGCGCTGGCAGGAGATGACGACGACCAGGAAGCCGAAGATCAGCGCCTTGAGCAGCGACACCCACACGTCACCGGCGGTGGCGAAGGAGCCGAAGGTCGACCAGTAGCTGCCCGGGGTCACGCCCTGACCGCCGACGGCGACCGCGTATCCGGCGAGCACGCCGACGAAGATGATCAGCACATTGAGCATCGGCGCGACGATCAGCATGGCCATCATCCGCGGGATGACGAGCCGGTGCACCGGGCTGATGCCCATGGTGTTGAGCGCGTCGATCTCCTCGCGGATGGTGCGCGCGCCGAGGTCGGCGGCGATCGCCGCGGCGCCGGCGCCACCGAGCAGGAAGCCCGTCGCGATAGGCGCGCCCTGCTTGATGACGCCGAGACCGCCGGTCGCGCCGAGCATGGAGTCGGCGCCGAGGCTGTGGATCAGGTTGCCGACCTGGATCGAGACGATCACGCCGAACGGGATCGCCATCAGGATCGCGGGGATCGCGGTGACCGTGATCAGCCGCCAGGCCTGCACGAGGGTCTCGCGCCACTGGAAATGCCCGCGGGCGACGTCGGCGACCGTGCCGGTGACCGACTCCTGCGCGAGGTCGACGGCACGGCCGAAGGTCCGCAACGACGACACGACGGTGTCGGTGAAATTCTTGCGGACGATCTGGCTAGCGGAATCCGGCTTCGCGGAATGCAGATCGGTGGACATCAGCGATGCCCCCGGCCCGCTCGCGAAGCGCGGTGCATGGTGATTCTCATACCGCACTCTCTGGCTTCGGCGTCGGTGCCAACCCCAGCAAGCTAACCGGTACTCTGCGTCACAACAAAATTTCGGGGTGGTGACCCTCGTCGCTTTTCCGCCGTTTCTATGACAGGTCGACACCCCATGTGAGCCGCAACACTTCAGCTACGGGCTTGCGGCCAGGAACACAAACGCCGAGAACAACGCCAGGTGAACGCCACCCTGGAGCAGGGTCGCGCGGCCGGGAACGATGGTCAGCGTGCCCACCACGACGGTCAGCGCGAGCAGCACCATCTGGGTGGCGCCCAGACCGAGGACCAGCGGACCGCTCAGCCAGATGGTCGCCAGCGCGATCACCGGAATGGTGAGGCCGATACTGGCCATGGCCGAGCCGAGCGCCAGGTTCAGGCCGATCTGCACCTGGTTGCGGCGCGCGGAGTTGAACGCGGCCAGCGTCTCGGGCAGCAGCACGAGCATGGCGATCGCCACGCCGACCGCCGATGGCGGCAGACCGGCCGCGGCAACGCCCCGCTCCAGCGCGGGCGAGACCACCTTCGCCAGCCCGACCACGCAGATCAGCGCCAGCACCAGCAGACCGAGGCTGATCACAGCGGCCCGGTTGGTCGGCGCGGTGTCGTGACCGGTGTCGGCGTCGTCGACGGCCCCCGCCTCCTCCACCGGGAGGAAGTCGTCGGGGTGCCGCACCGTCTGCACCATCACGAACAGCAGGTACAGGGCCAGCGAGGCGACCGCGGCGAAGGCCAGCTGCGCGGGCGAGAACTCCGGGCCCGGCTTGCTGGTGGTGAAGGTGGGCAGCACCAGGCTCAGCGTCGCCAGGGTCGCGACGGTGGCCAGCGCGGCGCCGGTGCCTTCGGAGTTGAACATCGCGACCCGCCTGCGCAGCGCGCCGACCAGCAGCACCAGACCGAAGATGCCGTTGCAGGTGATCATCACCGCGGCGAAGACGGTGTCACGGGCGAGCGAGGCCGCCTTGTCGCCTCCGGAGATCATCATCGTCACGATCAGCGCCACTTCGATCACGGTGACGGCCACGGCGAGCACCAGCGCGCCGAACGGTTCACCGACCCGGTGCGCGACCACCTCCGCGTGGTAGACCGCGGCCAGCACCGCACCGACCAGCGCGATGTCGACCAGCACCACCATGACTCCCGGCACGTCCCGCCCCCAGGTCGCGGCGAGCACGAGGGCGGCGAATATCGGGATGTACAGGGTCCATCTGGTCCTCAACGCGGCGATCATGATCCCCATCGTCCCAGCTGCGCGCGAGTGCACCCGGATACACGGCCGCGAAGATCACCGGTTGGATTCCCCGAAACGCCTCGATGGGGAACAATTCAGCCCGTGCGGACCCAGTTCACCCTCGAGCTCGTTGCCCTGTCCAACGATCTCACCCTGATGTCGCGCCTGGCTCATGACGCGACGGAGCGGATCACCGAGGCGCTGGCAGGCGCCGACCTGACCGCGACCTACGAGGTCTTCGCCATCGACGAACAGCTACAGCAGATGTTCGCCGCCTGCGAGAACCGCACCATGGCGCTGCTGGCCCTGCAGGCGCCGGTCGCGCGCGACCTACGTCACGTGGTCACCGCGATCCAGATCGCCGGCGAACTCTCGCGTATCGGCAGGCGCACCGAGACCGCGGGCCAGTACGTGTATCGCGCCCATCCGCGCGCGGTGGCGCAGGAGCCGGTCATCGCCGAGCTGGTGGCGATGGGCGCCCTGGCCGCCGAATGTGTTGCGCGGGTTGGCGCTTCGGTCGCGACCGGCCGTTTCGTCGCAGACGACGGTACCGCGGCGGAGTCCATGGACGTGCTGTGCAAACAGCTGCGCACGGTGCTGGCCACGACCGGGACGGACGCGGGTGCGGCGATCGATCTGGCTTTGCTGGGCAGTCAGTTCCAGCGCTGCGTCGACCACACCGCCCGCATCGCCCGGCTGATCCGCTTCCTGGACACCGGCATTCCGCCGGAGACGGGCTCGCTGCCCGACTGATCGCTCAGTCGAGCAGCGAGAACCGGCCCGAGCCGACCAGTGCCGTGATCGCCGCGATCTTCTCCTGCGGCGCCGCGTAATCCGGGTGCGCCGCGAGGACGGCGGCCGCGTCCCGCAGCCGGCTCAGCTCTGCTGCCGCCTCGGCGACTGTGCGACCACCCTGTCGCACAGCGTGTTTCGTATAGGCGGGTTGCGCGACATCGATCCGCCCGAGCTCGCTCGCCCTGGCCACCCGGCGGGCGCACCGGCACGGCGCCGCCGGATTCACCAGCCCGCAGGAGGAGCGCAGGAACGCGCCGAGCCGCTGTTTGGCCCGCTCCCAGCGCTTTTGATACGCGGCCGGAGTGATGTCGAGCACCCAGGCCGCCTCGGCCGCCGAGAGCCCGAACAGGTCGCCGAGGACGAAGGCGACCCGCTCGTCGCGGCTCAGGCACTGCAGCACCGCCTGGGTGCAGCTGAGCCGGACCTCCTCGGCGAGCAGCGTGGCTTCGGGACCGCGGTAGTCCTCGGTGGCCAGTCCGTCGAGCAGGCTCGCGCCGAACTCGTCGAGGCTGAGCCGCGCGTCCTCGGCGGCCGAACGTCGGTGCTGCGAGATCAGATAGTTGGCGCCGACCCGGTAGGCCCAGGTGAGCAGCTTGGCCTCGCCTCGCCACGTGGACAGCCTGGTGACCACCCGGATCAGGATCTCCTGGACCGCGTCCTCGGCGTCGGCCGGGCGGCCGGTCATCCGCAAGGCCAAGCGGTACAGGGGATCCTGCAACCGGCCGATCACCTCGGCCAGCGCCGCCTTGTCGCCGTCGACGGCGCGGGCCACCAGCTGGGCCTCCTCGTTCTCCATTCCGCCATTGTCGCCGGTCATGCCCGGTCGAGCAGCCCGTGCCGGTCCAGCCAGCCGGCAACGGATTTCGCGATGGCTTCCGGCTGGTCCTCGGGCGCGTGATGCGAACCCGTACCGACCGATTCGACCTCGATGTCGGCGAATGTCCGCGCCGCCCACTCGATCACCTCGGCGCCGCCGAGCCCGACCGCGGGTTCCACCGTCATCAGCAGCTTCGGCACACCCGCGCTCGCCGCCATCCACTCGCCGTAGGCGTTCACCCTGGCCACGACGTCGGCGGGCGCACCGTCGAGCGGGAACTCCCTGGCCCAGGCCAGCATCGGCGCCCGCGAGGCCGGGGTGGGATACGGGGCCCGGTAGGCGTCGAGATCGGCCTCGCTGAGCGCGGGGACCAGGGTCGGCAGGTTGTACTCGATGAATTTGTTCTCGTTCAGCACGGCTTGTTCGCCCGCGGGAGAACGGAACAGGCGGAACATCTCGGCCGAGCGGGCGGGCAGCTCCGACCAGCTCAGCGGGCGAAGGAAGGTCTCGATGACCGCGATGCCCGCGACCCGCCCGGGATGCCGGGCGGCGAAATCCATGGCCAGGGTGCCGCCCCAGTCGTGGCCGACCAGGATCGGGTCGGTCAGGTCGAGCGCGTCGAACCAGGCGTCGAGGTAGCGCGCGTGATCGTCGAGGCGGTAGGCGATGTCGGGTTTGCCGGAGGCGCCCATGCCGATCAGGTCGGGAGCCAGGCAGCGCGCGTGTTCGCGCACGACGGGCAGCACATTGCGCCACAGGTACGAGCTGGTCGGGTTGCCGTGCAGGAAGACGACGGGACGGGTGTCGGCACCCGCGTCGCTGTAGGAGATGAACGAGTCGATGACGTCGACGGTCGGCATGGCCGGTTTCCTTTCGGTGAATGATCCTTCCCTGGGTTGGACGCGGGGAACCGACCGGCGCCGACAGGGATTCGCTGTGATCCGTGTCACTCCCGGTTTACGTGGCGTTTACGCCGGTCACCTCCGTCGATAGGTGAACGCTATTGAGCCGCAATTCCTTTGCACTGTCGTGTGCGGAAGGTCATAGCCGACAATCAGTTACGACACAGCGTGCGGCCGTTAGGTTGTGCCGGTTCATTTTCGACGAAGGCATATGGGTGGTACGGGCATGAAGTGGTCCTCGATCAGCGGCTCTCCTCTGGGCCGGGCCCTGCTCGCCCTCGCCGCGGCGATCTGTCTCGGCGTCGTCGTGACCGTGGCGAATTCGCTGCTGGACAAGGCGAACCCCACCGCGCCGGGACCCGGTCCGGCCAACGCCGCGACAGTGTCGGGCAAGGAGATCGGCGACCTGGTCGGCACACTCGTCGTCGCCAAGGAAGGCCCGATGACGGGCTACACCAGGGAGAAGTTCCCGCACTGGGACACCAGCAAGCCCGAGCACGGCTTCGGCGGCGACCTCGCGCAGTACGCCAAGTGCACCACCCGCGAGGTGATGATGCTGCGCGACGCCACCGGCAAGGTCACCCTCGACCCGAAGACCTGCGAACTGAAGATTCCCGCAGGCGCGGGCTGGCAGGACAGCTACGGGTTCGTCGACAAGAAGACCGGGCAGCTCGGGCCGTACAAGTTCATCACCGATCCGGCCAAGGTCGACGCCGAGCACATCGTCGCGCTGGCCGAGGCGTGGCGCTCCGGCGCCGCCGACCGCGACGAGGACACCCGCCGCCGCATCGCCAACGATTCGCTGAATCTCGTCGCCGCCGACCCGTCGGCCAACCGCTCCAAGGGCGATCAGGACCCCGCGAACTACTTGCCGCCCGGCAATTTCCGGTGCGCCTATGTCGAGCATTACGTGAAGGTCAAGATAAAGTACGCGCTGACCGTTGATACCGCCGAGCACACCGCGTTGCGCACCGCAGTCGACGACTGCCTCCGCCGAGGAGAGTTCAAATAAGCGAGACGATCGAGATCACCGCCGAGAGCGCCGTCATGACCGAAGAGGAAGGGACGGTGTCCGGCGAGCTCGACGTCATGCTCGATGATTCGGGCAAGGGCCTCGTCCGCTACCGCGGTACCGACACCTGGTACACCATCGGCAACATCGAGGCCGAACCCCCGCGCGCGTGGGACAGCGTCGCCGACCTGGTGAAGGCGATCAAGAAGGTCGCGGGCACCCGCGATGTCGCCGGGAACACGGTGGTCTTCGAAGCCTGAGCCCGCGGCTGGCAATCTGGTAGTTATGCCGACTGCCTCTGGAAGACCCCCGTCCGACGACGTCGCGTGGTCCGCGCTCGGCCGGCGGCTGCCGCTCGCGATGACGCTGATCGCGACCGCCGCGATCCTCGTCGCCGCGCTCACCTGGCAGGTCAACTACGACGCCGGCATCATCCGGATCGATCCGCGGGTGCTCGACTGGATGATCGCCCACCGCGGCGAACCACTGACCTCGATCGCCCGGGTGGTCACCGATCTGGGCGACACCCTGTCGATGACGATCCTCGCGGCGATCACCGTCGCCTGGTTCGCCTGGCGGCGCAACTGGCCGACCGCGGTGCTGGTCGCCGTCACCTCGGCGGGCGCGGGCGTGCTGGTCGTCGTGGTCAAGCGGATCGTCGGCAGGCACCGGCCACCCGAGCTGACCCGCCTCGTCGTCGAGCCGAGCCTGTCCTATCCGTCGGGCCACACCCTCGGCACCACGGTGGTGGTCGGCATCGTCGCGCTCACCGTCATCCCCAGCCTGCGCCACGCGGCGGTCCGGGTGGCCGCCACCGTGTTCGCGGTGGTGTTCCCGATCGCGGTCGGCCTGTCTCGGGTCTACCTGGGCGTGCACTGGTTCACCGACGTCCTCGCAGGCTGGATCTTCGGCCTGTTCTGGCTGACACTGTGCGTCACCGTGTTCGCCTGGGTCTACCGCGAGTACTCCCCCGACGATCAACTCACCGAAACCACCACCTTGCCGAACGCAGCCCCCGACCGCAGGTAGTCGTCGGCAGCGACCACCTCGCCGAACCCGAATTCACGGTCGATCACCGGGCGCAGCCGAACGTGCCGGTCCGGCGACCGACCGCGGTCCGCCGGATCGCAGGCCCGGTAGGGGCGTTCATCGCGAGCCCTCGATGAACTGGTGGTCGGACACGATGCGGCCGTCGGTGTCGAGGGCGAGCAGGTCGAAGCCACCGCCGGCCGCGGTGCCGTCGTCGCGCCGGGTCATCGTCCAGGCGATGCCGACCGTGTCGGCGGGGAGTTCGACGGCGGGTCCGGCTGCCGCGAAGACGAAGTCGCCGGAGGCGAGGAACATTTCATAGGCGCGGGTGGCGCGGCGATCGAGCGCGTCGTGTCCGTGCACGGCGAGCGCCGGGACCGGGAAGGCGAGTTCGGTGGCGGCCTTGCGGATTTCGAGGGGCGGATCGACCAGGAACTGCGCGCCGTCGACGGCGAAGAGCTGCTCGATCAGGGTGCGGCGCGCGGCCGGGTCGGATTCGTTCCAGAGGGCCACGTAGGCGGTGGCGAGGTCGTTGATGCTCATGACGACAACTGTGCCGTGGCCCGCGATTCCCCGCGATTCCCTGCGGGGAATGACGGACCATCGGCTCATTCCCCGTGGGAATAGCGTGCTGCCCGCGCACGGTTGACTCGACCCATGACGATCGCGCTGTCCACCACCGCCTTCGGCCCGCAACTGCGGCATTGGCGCACGCTGCGCCGGGTCAGTCAGCTCGACCTGGCGATCCGCGCCGAGACGAGTCAGCGCTACCTGAGCTTCCTCGAACAGGGCAGGTCCCAGCCGGGCCGCACGATGGTGGTTCGTCTGGCCGAATCGCTCGAGCTGACGTTGCGCGACCGCAACAACCTGCTGCTGGCCGCGGGCTTCGCCCCGGTGTTCCCCGAAAGCGACCTCGCCGCGCCGGAATTGGCGCCGGTGCGCGAGGCGCTCAGCGCGGTCCTCGACGGGCACCTGCCGTATCCGGCGCTGGTCGCGCGGCCACGGGGCGAGCTGGTCACGGCCAATGCCGCGTTCGACCTGTTCACCGAGGGTGTCGCCGACGACCTGCTGCGCGCGCCGATGAATGTCCTGCGCCTGGCCCTGCATCCCGACGGCGTCGCGCCGCGCGTGCGCAACCTGCCCGAATGGGGCAGGCACATCATCGACTCGTTGCGCAGCCGCGCCGCCCACACCCCAGACCCAGCCCTCGACGAACTGATCGCGGAACTGTCCGGCTACCTGCCCGCAGCCGCTCCCGGCCCCGACCACCTCGGCTTCGCCGTCCCGCTGCACCTGCGCACCGACGACGGCGACCTGCGCCTGATCACCACTCTCACCTCGTTCGCCACCGCGACCGACGTCACCATCGCCGAACTCCACCTCGAGGCGTTCCTGCCCGCCGACGCGGAGACCGCCCGCATTCTCCGGCTGCGCGCCGACCGCCGCTGAACTCCCGATCCATAGGCTGTCGCTATTTCCAGGCGAGGACACCGAGTACGCCTTGATCGCGTTGTGCGTGAGCGATAGTCCCTGTGCCGCGGCGAGCCCCTCGGTCGGGATGATGACCGAGGGGCTGCCCGGATCAGCGGGTGACGGCCACCAGCTCCCGCTGCACCGGTGCGTCCCAGTCGATGCGGTAGCGGCGTTCGGCGCCCATCGTCTTCTCCGGGTTCATCACCGTCTTGACCATCAGCGGCATCATCGCGTTCATGATCTTGCGGGCGAACGGACCCGGCGTCTTACTGTGGTTGACCTTCGCCGCGCGGGCAGCGATGCCCTCCACCCTGGCTCGCCGCAGCTGCTCGTAGGCCGCGAAGGCCGCGGTGGGCGTGTCGATATCGCGCAGGCAGCGGGCCAGCTGCAAGCCACTCTCGATCGCCAGCGACGCGCCCTGACCCGAGCTGTTCGACGGCGCGTGCACCGAATCGCCGACCAGCACCATCCGGTCGCGGTACCAGTGCGGGACCGGCGGCATGATGTGCAGTGCCCCGGTGATCTCCAGGTTCTCGGCGGTGGTGCGGCGGGCGAACTCGCCACCCGGGGTGTCGGCCGCGTAGGTCTCGCGCAGCACCCGCAACCAGTGCTCGGCCGGGACCGCGCGGGCCTCGGTCAGCGAGTAGTACTGCTTGCTGGGCAGATTCGCGCCCCAAGCGACACGGCCGTCGGCGTGCTGCCAGTACAGGTAGTAGGCCTTGGCGCCGAACGAGAACACCATGGTGTCGGTCGGCAGGTCGAGATCGCAGTCGACCAGGGCCCCGAAGCCGAGCATGCCGGTGTAGTCGGGGCCGGGCGCGGCCGGGTCGATCAGGTTGCGGACCGTCGACCGGATGCCGTCACAGCCGACAAGGATGTCCGCGGACGCGGTCGAGCCGTCGGTGAAGTGCGCGGTCACGCCGTCGGCGTGCTCGTCGACGCGCACCAGGCGCTTGTCGTAGGTGAACGGCACGCCAGCGGCGACCGCGTGATCGTGCAGCGTGCGGTGCAGTTCGCCGCGATCGACGACCTGCAGCGGCGGCTGATCGGCCAGCACCGGCAGGATGTGTTCGCGGCCGCCGACGGCCAGCCGCATCCCCTGGACGGGCAGCGCGATCCCGCGCACCGCGTCGCCTGCGCCGATGATGTCGAGGGCCGCGACCCCGTTCGGGGCGAGTGCGAGCCCGGAGCCGATGCCGTCGGACGGCCCGGAATAGGCCTCGTAGACATGGGCGTCGATGCCTGCCAGCCGCAGGGCGGTCGCGGTGACGGGTCCGGCGATGCCACCGCCGATGACCAAGGCGGAACGTGTTGTGGACATGAGTGATCTCCAGATCTGTGTCTGCGTCACCCGGGCTATCCTGTGGTTGCCAGCCTCGTAGCCGGGTGCGCATGCGTGTGAGCACGGTGTCGGGACGGTTCTCGGACTCGGTGGGGTGTTGCCGCACACCACCGGGTCCGGGTCTTTTCGGGAGCGAGTTCTAGTCGTTGCCCCTTTCGCCGAATTCGGGAATCCGGTCGGCGGGCATGCCCTCGGCATGCCACTGCCGCCACATCTCCAGGCCTTCGAAGGTCCCCGCGCGCAGTTCGTCACGCAGCGAGCGCGCCCACCGCGCTTCGGCTTCCAGCATCGCGATGCCGAATTCGGACTCGACGAGGAACAGCCGGGGCAGGGTGCCCGCCAGCGCGGCGAGATCGGTCTTCGCGCGCTCGACGGCCTCGTCGAGCGCGGCGATCCTGATGCCGAGCAGCTCGACCACCTCGTCGGGCGGGAGCACAGCCAGGATCGACAGTCCGGCGGTGAACCGGTGGTGTTCGGGTTCGGGCGAGGCGAGCAGTTCCCTGGTCCAGTCGGCCATCTCGGCGCGCCCGGCATCGGTGATCCGGTAGATCACCCGTTCGGGGCGCGCGCCGTCGCGTTCGCTGCCGACGACTTCGAGAAAGCCGGCCTTGGCCATGTTCTGGACGACCGTGTAGAGCGAGCCCCACTTGATGTCCATGTCCTTGTCTTTGCCATGGGCACGCAGGGTGGCGGCGATCTCGTACCGGTGCATCGGCCGCTGCACGATCACCGACAGCACGGCGAGCGCGAGCAGATTGTTCACCTTGCGCTTCGTAGCCATGACTACCTCCTTACTCGTCTACGAATATACGTCTACGAGTATTCGGTGGGCAAGGCTTGTCCAGTGGACTGGACGGAATCAGACCTTGGCGACCTCGACGCTGTCGGCGCCCTGCTCTAGCAGCTTGCCCGCGATATTCGACAGCGCCTCGTCGAGCAGCGCGCGATCGGCGGGGTCCCGGTAGTTCCAGTCGTCGAGCCGGTCGCCGAGCCAGCGCCGCCAGCCCGCTCGCAGCTGGTCGACCTCGCGGCGGCCCGGCCCGGTCAGCGACAGCGTGCCCGCGTCGTCGAACAGCAGTCCGTCGTCGACGGCCCGCCGGAACACCGGCGAGAGCACCTCCACCGGCAGCCGGTGCCGGAAGGCGAT
Source organism: Nocardia sp. NPDC055029 (assembly GCF_053608525.1). Lineage (NCBI taxonomy): Bacteria > Bacillati > Actinomycetota > Actinomycetes > Mycobacteriales > Nocardiaceae > Nocardia > Nocardia sp. NPDC055029. The sequence continues at coordinate 14,963 of NZ_JBSGVQ010000054.1, read as the reverse complement.
GCCGTGGATCTTCGCGGGCAGGCCCTGCTTGTCGTAGAGGTACACCTGCCCGAGCGCCCAGGCGGCGTCCGGCCCGAGCGAGCTGCCCGACGCCGCGATGAGTTCGGGAATGATCGGCTTGCGCGCCCTGGCCTTACGCACGGTCGCCGCGACCGCCCGTTCCAGCTGCACCACCCGGTCGTCGGAATCGGGCACCGAGAAACCCTCGCCGATATCGTCGGCGCCGTGCCGCGCGCTGTCGCGCAACCGCACCTGCGGAAGGAACCAGGCGACGGCGAACCCGAGCAGCGCGACCGGGACCACCCAGCGGAACACGTAGTTGATCGAGTTCGCGTAGGCGTCGACGATCTGCGCCGAGAGCTCGAGCGGCAGCTCACGCAACACCTTCGGGTTGGCCGCCGCCTCGGGGGTGATGCCTGGCGTCTGCCGCAGCGCCTCGGCCAGCGCCGATTTGCTCTGATTGTTGTAGAGCGTGCCGAACACCGCGGTGCCGAACGCGCTGCCCAGTGTGCGGAAGAACGTCACGCCCGAGGTGGCGGTGCCGAGGTCGGCGTAGGGCACCGTGTTCTGCACGACGATGGTGAGCACCTGCATCGACAACCCGAGCCCGGCGCCGAGGATCAGCATGTACAGCGATTCCAGCCAGACGCTGGTCTCGCGGCCCATCGTCGACATCAGGGCGAGGCCGACGGCCATCACCGCCATGCCGACGACCGGGAAGTACCGGTACTGCCCGGTGCGCCCGACCACCTGTCCGGAGAAGACCGAGGTGATGAACAGGCCGACGACCAGCGGCAGCGTCCGCACGCCCGACACCGTCGCCGTCGCGCCGTCGACGTATTGCAGGTAGGCGGGCAAGTACGTCATCGAGCCGAGCATCGCGAAGCCGACGATGAAGCTGAGCACCGAGCACACCGTGAACACCCGGCTGCGAAACAGCCGCATCGGCAGCATGGGCGCCACCGCCCGGTTCTCCACCATGACGAACGCGACCAGCAGGACGGCAGCCAGCACGAACAGCCCGATGATCTGCCAAGAGCCCCACGGATATTCGTTGCCGCCGAACTCGAGTCCGAGGATCAGCGCCGAGACGCCGAGCGCGACAAGGCCGATGCCGAGGTAGTCGATCACCGGCCGCGCGACCGCGCGCAGATGCGGCAGCGTGCGCGCCGCCATCGCGATCATGATGATCGCCAGCGGCACATTGACGTAGAAGCACCAGCGCCAGCTGGCGTGGTCGGTGAACAGCCCGCCCAGAGTAGGGCCGACGACGGTCGTGATGCCGAAGACCGCGCCGAGCGCGCCCTGATACTTGCCGCGTTCGCGCAGCGGGATCGTGTCGGCGATCAGGGCCATCGAGGTGACCATCAGCCCGCCCGCGCCGATGCCCTGGATGCCCCTGGCCAGGATCAGCACACCCATGCCCGGCGCGAGACCGGCCAGTGCCGAGCCCGCGATGAAGATGACGCCGCTGAGCTGGAACAGCAGTTTGCGGCCGAACAGGTCACCGAGTTTGCCCGCGAGCACGGTCGCGACGGCTTCGGCGAGCAGGTACGCCGTCACCACCCAGGCCATGTGGCCCGCGCTGCCGAGATCGGCGACGATCGACGGCAGCGCCGCCGACACGATGGTCTGGTCGAGCGCTGCCATGAGCATGCCCAGAACGACCGTCGCGAAGACGACATTGATCTTGGCCTTGCTCATCGGCTCGACGGGCTCGTCTACAGCAACACCATCCGCCATTGCCCCAGTATGGGCGTTCTGGCCGCTCCCGATACTTCAGTGACACGGCAGCAAATCGATGCCGGAACTCAGCGCACCGCGTAGTCGCCCAGCCCCGGTTCGAGCGCGTCGAACGCGATCCGGGTGTATTCGCCCAGGGCCGTGGCGATCTCGTCACCGGATTCGCCGTCGAGCGTGCGGCGCAGGATCTCGTCGAACAGCACCCGGTGCACGCCGGCGAGCTGGGCCGCGGCGACCCGCGGGGTGATGTCGTCGGGCGCGGCGCCGGTGGCCTCGGCGAGCGCACGCGCCAGCGCGGCCTCCCGGTCTTCGTGGAACTCGCGCAGTCGCGCTGTCAGCGCGGGACTGTCGGTGATCATCTTCGCGAACGGCGCTCCACTGAACCCGATCACCGGATCCTGCGCGGCCACCGCGGCGAGGTAGGCGCCGCGCAGCGCGACCAGCGCCGATGCACCCGGTTCACGTCCCCGCACGACCGCCGCGAGTTGCTCGGCGAAGACCTCGCCGAGGTCGAGGGCGAGGTCCTCCTTGCGGGGGAAGTAGTTGGTGACGGTCATCTTGGCGACATCGGCGGCCGCGGCCACGTCGGCGATCGTCACCTTGTCGAACCCGCGCTCGAGGAACAGTTCGGTCGCCTTGTGCGAGATCTGCTCCCTGGTCTGCTGCTTCTTCCTGGCTCTGAGCCCCTGCTGCGTCGTCATACCGGAAGCATATCTGAAGTCGTCCCAAATTTGTTCTTGACATATTTTTAGGTCCGATCTAAGTTTGTCCTCGTTGCCGCCTCTTGCATGGGAGTTCCTCTTGACCGTCACCGCTGATCCCATCCGCGACTACCTCACCGCCATCGCCCGCACTCCCCTGCTGACCGCCGAGCAGGAATACGCGCTCGCGGCGCGCATCGCCGCGGGTGCGGCCGCGCGCACCGAACTCGACGAGAACGCCGCCGTCGGCATCGAACTCACCGCCGCGCAGCGAGAACATCTGCGGCACACGGAGATCGACGGCCTGCGCGCGAAAGACCATATGGTGCGGGCGAATCTGCGCCTCGTCGTCTCCATCGCGCGGCGGTTCCCGACGAACACGGGCATGTCGCTGCTGGATCTGATCCAGGAGGGCACCCTCGGGCTGATCCGCGCGGTGGAGAAGTTCGACCACGAGCGCGGGCTCAAGCTGTCCACCTACGCGACGTACTGGATCCGGCAATCGATCGGCCGCGCGCTCACCGATCAGGGCCGCACGATCCGGCTGCCCTCGAATGTGGCCGATGTCCTGCACCGGGTGATCCGCGTCCGGCGCGAGCTCACCCATCAGCTCGGCCGTGCGGCCACCGTCGAGGAGCTGGCCACGGCCGCCGAGCTCACCGTCGGCCAGGTCGAGGCGATGCTGCGATACGAGGCCGAGCCGGTGTCACTGCACGCGCCGGTCGGCGAGGACACCGAGCTGGGCGCCCTGCTGCCCGATACCGCGCCCGCCCCGGCGGACACGGTCGCCGAGCGCATGCTGCCCCGCTATGTCGAGGCCGCGCTCGGCGTACTCACCGAGCGCGAGTCCGCCGTCATCCGCCTGCGCTTCGGCCTCGATCGCGGCGAGGGCCGCACCCTGGAGGAGGTGGGTTCGGAGCTGGGCGTGTCGCGGGAACGCGCCAGGCAGATCGAGGCGAAGGCGATGTCGAAGCTCCGCAGGCCCGCCTGCGCCAGTACGCTGACAGGGCTGCTCGACTGAATACTTCCTTCCGATCTTACTCCGGAGTAAGGTCGGCGCATGGCATGGAAACCAACTGACATCGCGGACCAGACCGGGCGCACGTTCGTGATCACCGGGGCCAACGGCGGCCTCGGTACCGAAACCACCAAGGTGCTGGCAGGCAAGGGCGCCACCGTGATCATGGCCTGCCGCAACGCGGCCAAGGCCCAGCCGATCGCCGACGCCATCCCCGGTGACGTCCGGGTGGCCGCCCTTGACCTGGCCGACCTGGCTTCCGTGCGTACATTCGCCGAGCAGCAGGGCGAATTCGACGTGCTGATCAACAACGCGGGCCTGATGAACATCCCGTTCTCCCGCACCGCCGACGGCTTCGAGACCCAGTTCGGCGTCAACCACCTCGGGCATTTCGCGCTCACCGGCCTGCTGCTCGACCGGATTACCGACCGGGTGGTCACCCTGGCCAGCATCGCGCACAAGCAGACGCCCAAGCTCTGGATCGACGACCTCAACTACGAGAACCGCCGCTACCAGCGCAACCTCGCCTACGCCCAGGCCAAGCTGGCCAACCTGATGTTCGGCCGCGAGCTGCAGCGCAGGCTCACCGAGGCCGGGTCGGCGAAGAAGTCCTACGCGGTACACCCCGGCGTCTCGGCGACCGACCTGTTCGCCCACACCGAGACCCCGCTGGACCGGGTCAGCAAGCCGTTCATCAAGCTCATCGGCCACCCGCCTGCCAAGGCCGCCCACTCGTCCCTGTTCGCGGCCACCGAACCGGCCGCCGACCCGACCGTCTACTGGGGACCCAACAAGTGGATGCAGTCCCAGGGCCCGGTCGAGCCGTGCCCGTCGAGCGCGATCTCGCGCAATCCGGAACTGCAGCGCAGGCTGTGGGAGGAATCCGAGCGGATGACAGGCATCAGCTACAAGTTCTGAGGGTGGGCCACGAGCCCGGCTATGACGCCCCTCTCAGCTGCGACCTGGTCCTACGCACGCTGTAGTAGCCGGGTACCGTGGAGCGCGTGTCCGCTTCTTCTCCCCGCCCGGCGCACAATCGACCGGCCCTGATCGCGCTGGTCGTCGTTGTCGCGCTGGGCTGCCTCGCGCTGGCCTGGTGGCAGTGGGAGCGGTTCGAATCGGCGTCGGGTACGGGCCAGAACCTCGGCTACGCGATGCAGTGGCCGCTGTTCGCCGCGTTCGCGGTGTTCGCCTACGTCCGGTTCGTGCGGCTGGAACGCGAGGCCGAGGAACCGGCGTCGGCACCGCGCACGGCCGAGTCCGAGGCGCCGCGCGAGATCCCCGCCGGGATCCTGCCCGAACGGCCGAAAGCCGCGCCCGCCGACGACCCGGAAACGGTCGCCTACAACCAGTACCTGGCACAACTGCACGCCAACGACATCGATGCGCAGGTCCGCTCGGCCGGTCTGCACGCCACTGAGAGGAACGCCGGGTGACCGACAACAACACCACCGCACCGTCGCTGGAGAAGGAGACCGGCGCACCCGCCGCAGGCGCGGGCACGGCCAAGATCGGCCCGGCGCTGCAGCGCTACCGGGTGCTGGCGTGGGTCACCGGTCTGTGGCTGCTGCTGCTCACCGCCGAGATGATCGCCAAGTACGGCTTCGGCGTCGACACCCCGAGCTGGATCGCGGTCGTGCACGGCTGGGTCTACTTCGCCTACCTGCTCGTCACCGCCGACCTCGCGGTGAAGGTGCGCTGGCCGATCGGCCGCACCGTCGGCACCCTCATCGCGGGCACCATCCCGCTGCTGTCGTTCTTCGTCGAGCACCGCAACGCCAAGGACGTCAAGCAGCAGTACGGCCTCTGACCCCATCCACGACAGCGCCGCCGCCCCGATTCCGGAGCGGCGGCGCTGTCGTTTTCCGATCAGGCCAGGGCGGCCAGCGCGGGGATGAGCTGGGTGAGGGCCCGGCCGCGGTGGGAGACCGCGTCCTTTTCGGCCGGGGTCAGCTCGGCGGCGCTGCCGGTGCCGCCGTCGGGGCGGAACAGCGGGTCGTAGCCGAAGCCGGCGTCGCCCGCGGGTTCGCGGGCGATGGTGCCGCGCCATTCGCCGCGAACCACGGTGGTCGTGCCGTCGGGCAGGACCAGGGCGCAGGTGGAGACGAAGGCGGCGCCGCGGCGCTCGTCGGGGACGTCACCGAGCTGGCCGAGCAGCAACGCGTTGTTGGCGGCATCGTCACCGTGGCGGCCCGACCAGCGCGCCGAGAGCACACCGGGCATGCCGTTGAGCGCGTCCACCTCGATCCCGGAATCGTCCGCCACACACGGCAATCCGGTGGCGACGGCACCGTCACGGGCCTTGGCGATCGCGTTCTCCTCGAAGGTGGCCCCGGTCTCGGGCGCCTCCTCGTACGGCGGCACGTCGGCCAGGCTGACCAGATCGATCCCGGCCACGCCCGCCTCGTCGAGGATCCGGCGCAATTCCTTCAGCTTCTTGGCATTCCGGCTGGCGACCAGCACACGCGCGGCCACGGCTACTTCTTCGCGGCGGGCTCGGGCAGCGCGCCCGGGTAGGCCAGCGCCAGCGCCTCTTTCTGGACCGCGAACAGCTGCTCGCAGCCGGCCAGCGCCGAGTCGAGCAGCTTGTCCAGGGTCGAGCGCGGGAAGGTCGCGCCCTCGCCGGTGCCCTGGATCTCGACCAGGGTGCCGGTGTCGGTGGCGACCACGTTCATGTCGACCTCGGCGCGCGAGTCCTCCTCGTAGGGCAGGTCGAGGCGCACCCGGCCGTCGACCACGCCGACGCTCACCGCGGCGATCATGCACGAGATCGGCTGCGGGTCGGCCAGTTTGCCCGCGGCGGCCAGGTAGGTCACCGCGTCCGAGAGCGCCACGTACGCGCCGGTGATCGCGGCGGTGCGGGTGCCGCCGTCGGCCTGCAGCACGTCGCAGTCCAGCGCGATGGTGTTCTCGCCGAGCGCGGCCAGGTCGATGCAGGCGCGCAGCGAACGGCCGATCAGCCTGCTGATCTCCTGGGTGCGCCCGCCGACCTTGCCCTTCACCGACTCACGCCCGCTGCGGGTGTGGGTGGCGGCGGGCAGCATCGCGTATTCCGCGGTGAGCCAGCCGAGCCCGGAATCCCGGCGCCACGGCGGCACACCCTCGGTGACGCTGGCCGTGCACATCACCCTGGTCTGCCCGAACTCGACCAGCACCGATCCCGCCGGATGCGTGGTGAAGCCACGGGTGATCCTTACCTCGCGGAGTTCGTCATCCGCCCTGCCATCGGCTCGTCTCGACACGAGGAGAGTGTATTGGCCGACGCGAGATCCGGGGGTGCGGGGTGCTAGAGGTCGAAGGTTTCGCCCGGGGACACCGCGTGGACCGGACCGGAGAAGGCGGCCTTGGCCTCGGCGATCACATCCTCGCGCGAGGTCCACGGGGGAATGTGGGTGAGCAGGAGTTCCTTGGCGCCCGCGCGGGTGGCGATCTCGCCCGCCTCGGTGCCCGAAAGGTGAATGCCGGGTGGGCGATTGGCCGGATCGTGGGTCCACGAGGCTTCCGCCATGAGCACGTCGGCGCCCTGCGCCAGGTCGACCACGGCATCGCACATGGCGGTGTCGCCGGTGTAGACGAAGACGCGGCCGTCGGCGGCGGTGATCCGCAGGCCGTAGGACTCCGGCGGGTGGTACATCCGGCGGGCTTCGACCGTGTGGCCGGGACCGAGCGGCACGGGGACGTTCTCGACCCAGGCCTGCGAGTCGATCACATCGGACCAGTCGTCGGTCTCGCCGCCGATCTCGGCGGAGGCGTTGCCGATGCGCAGCGCGGCGTCGGAGGGACCGCGCACCAGCGCCTGACCCTGCGGCGGGTTCGGGTGGTAGCGGCGCCACACCAGCAGCGCGGGCAGGTCGAGGCAGTGATCGGCGTGCAGATGGGTGAGGAAGATGTCGACGTCACCCGGGTTCATGTACTTCTGCAACGCCCCGAAGACACCGGGACCGAAGTCGATGACGGTGGGCCTCATGTCAGGGCCGGTCAGCAGGTAGCCCGACGCTGGGGCGTCCGGGCCGGACACGCTGCCCGAGCACCCGAGGACGGTAAGGCGCATGCCCCCATGCTGCCACGACGTGCTGGTGCTCAATGCAGGATCCCCCCATTTTCCAGACTGGATCCCCGGCTACCGCGTAGGTACTGCGCGGACGGCCGATGCTCCACGGCGGCGTCGACGTTCATCACCAGAGAGTACCCAGCCCGCCAGGACTCCACCCACCGCCCCGAAAAGATGTCCCTGCCAAGAAATTAGGGGGTCGCTGGGCAGCACGCCCCACAGCATGGAGCCATACAGCAGGAAGATCACCACGCCGAGCACGATCTGCCCCACATTACGGGCGAACCACCCACGGCAGATCAGATAGGTCAGCCAGCCGAACACCAGCGACGACGCGCCGACGTGCACGCTGCCCGACGAGCCGGTCAGCCAGGTGCCGACACCGGCGACCACCCAGATGATCCCCGTGGCCGCGATGCCGCGCCCGATCCCGGAGAGCAGGACCAGGAAACCGAGGATGAGCAGCGGCAGGGTATTGGCCATCAGGTGGTCCCAGCCGCCGTGCAGCAGCGGCGCCCAGAGGATGCCGTCGAGCCCGTCGGCCGCGCGCGGCTCGATGCCGCCCGCGTCCAGCTGACCCGGCGCACCGGCGGGACGATCGTGCGAGAGCACCGCGTCGATGCCCTCGATCAGATACAGCGCGCCGACGAACCCGAGGATCACCACCGCGGCCCTCGCCCACACCCTGGTGCCCGCCCGCTTGGCCGGCGTTCCCGCCCCGGTCCGCCCCTGCAACCCGGCGATCCGATCCGGATCGAACGAGGCTCCGATTCCACCCACCGACATCGCCTCCGCTCAGGCAGGGCCGTCGCTCAGCCCACTCCCCACAGAGTACCGAGCCGTCAGGCCCAGAGCTGGCCGTCGAGCTTCTCCTCGGCCTCGTCCAGGGTGCCGTCGTAGGCGCCGGTGGACAGGTATTTCCAGCCGCCGTCGGCGACGACGAACGCGATATCGGCGCGCTTGCCCGCCTTCTGCGCCTTCTTCGCCACGCCGAGCGCGGCATGCAGAATCGCACCGGTGGAGATGCCGGCGAAGATGCCCTCCTCGCCGACGAGCTCGCGGGTGCGCTTCACCGCGTCGTACGGCCCGACGGAGAACCGGGTGGTCAGCACCGTCTCGTCGTACAGCTCGGGGATGAATCCCTCGTCGATGTTGCGCAGGCCGTACACCAGCTCGCCGTAGCGGGGCTCCGCGGCGACGATCTCGATGCCCGGCACGTTCTCGCGCAGGAACCGCCCGGTGCCCATCAGCGTCCCGGTGGTCCCGAGCCCGGCCACGAAGTGCGTGATCTCCGGCAGGTCGGCCAGCAGTTCGGGTCCGGTCGTCTCGTAGTGCGCGAGCGCGTTGGCCGGGTTGCCGTACTGGTAGAGCATCACCCAGTCGGGGTTCTGCGCGGCGATCTCCTTGGCCATGGCCACGGCCTGATTCGACCCACCGGCGGCGGGCGAGTCGATGATCTCGGCGCCGAACATGGTGAGCAGCTGACGCCGTTCCACCGAGGTGTTCTCCGGCATCACGCAGACGATCCGGTAGCCCTTGAGCTTGGCCGCCATGGCCAGCGAGATCCCGGTGTTGCCGCTGGTCGGCTCCAGAATGGTGCAGCCGGGCGTGAGCAGCCCGTCGGCCTCGGCCTGCTCGATCATCCGCAGCGCGGGCCGGTCCTTGATCGACCCGGTCGGGTTGCGGTCCTCGAGCTTGGCCCACAGGCGGACATGGTTGTCGCCGTCCCACTGCGGTGACAGCGTCTTCAACCCGACGAGCGGGGTGTTGCCGAGCGTCGCGATGAGCGATTCGTAGCGGGCCACGATGTCAGTGCGCGCCGCCGGCGACCGCCGGCAGGATGGTGACCGACGCGCCAGCGGGCACCTCGGCCTCGAGTCCACCGGCGAAGCGCACGTCCTCGTCGTCGACGTAGATGTTGACGTAGCGGTTGAGCTTGCCGTCCTTGAGCAGCCGCTCGGCCAGGCCGGGGTGGCTGGCGTCGAGGTTCTCGATCAGCGCCGACAGCGTCGAGCCCTCGCCCTGGACGCGCTTCTCGCCTCCGGTGAGACCTCGCATGATGGTCGGAATGGACACGGTTACCGGCATGAGGACTCCTCGGGTGTGACTTGGTTCGGTGGGTTCAGGCGTCGTAGGAATCGACGATCCGCACGGGTTCTTCGGTGACCTCGCCGTCGACGATGCGGTAGCTGCGCAGTTCGTGCTGCTCCGGGTCGCGGGTGGAGATCAGCACGTAGTGCGCGAACGGCTCGGAGGCGTAGGAGATGTCGGTGCGGCTCGGGTAGGCCTCGGTGGCGGTGTGCGAGTGGTAGATGACGACGGGGGTCTCGTCGGCGTCGTCCATCGCGCGCCAGACCTTGAGCTGCTCACCGGAATCGAACCGGTAGAAGGTGGGCGAGCGTTCGGCGTTGACCATGGCGACGAAGCGCTCCGGCCGGTCGCTGCCCTCGGGTCCCGCGATGATGCCGCAGGCCTCGTCGGGGTGGTCGGCGCGCGCGTGCGCGACCATCTCGTCAACGAGATCGGCCCTGATCACCAGCACTTCCTCGACCCTTTCCACATCTTTACCGCGTGCTGTCGAGCACCACCTCGACAACCACCCACCCTATTCGGGTATTCCTCGCGGCGCGCACACCGGTCCCCACCAGCGCATCAGCGCGGGAACAGATCGCGATAGGCCGGGATTCCGGCGATCGAGGTCGCGCTGAGCACGGCGTCGACGACGGCCCGTTCGACGACCACCGCGGCGGCCGTGCACAGCTGGTCGAGCAGCAGCAGGTCGCCGGGGAACGCGCCGGGCAGCGGCACCGGCGGCACCGCGATCGCGCCGGTGGACAGCGCGAACAGCGTGTCGCCGTCGAGCGGGGAATGCACGGGGCGGATCGCGCGGGCCAGCCCGTCGTGGGCGGTGGCCGCGAGCCTGCGGCAGGCGATCGGGTCGAGCGCGGCATCGGTCGCGACGACGCCGATCGTGGTGTTGAGCACGATGCTCTTCACCGGCAGCGCGTTGAGCGCGGCGATCTCGGCCTCGGTACCCGGCCGCAGCCCGAAGAACTCGGGACCGTCGGTGCCAGCACCCCACAGCAGACCGGTGCGCGGATCGACCACCGAGCCGACGGGATTGGCGACGATCACCGCCCCGACGGTGACACCCGCGCCCGGCCCGTCGGCGAGAACCACACTCGCCGAACCGATTCCGCCCTTGAGCGCACCGGCGCGCGCGCCGACACCCGCACCCGCGGTGCCGCGCGCGAAGTCGGCCGAGGCCGCCTCCGCCGCCCGGAAACCGAAGTCGGCGTCGGGCCTGATGTCCCACGCCCCGACCGGCAGATCGAAGATCACCGCGGCGGGCACGATCGGCACCACCCGGCTCGGGTCGGTCGGGTCCATCGGGATGCCCTCGCCATGTTCCTCCGACCAGCGCATCACGCCGTCGGCGGCGGCCAGACCGTACGCGCTGCCGCCGGTGAGCAGCACCGAGTGCAGCTGACGGACCGTGTTGGCCGGATCGAGCAGGTCGGTTTCCCTGGTGCCAGGCCCGCCGCCGCGCACATCCACCGAGGCGGTCGCGCCGCCGGGGACCCGCACGACGGTGCAGCCGGTCGCTGCGCCCGTGCCGAGGGTGACGTCGTCATCGAGCACCTGGTGGTGGCCGACCAGCACGCCTGCCACATCGGTGATCGCGTTGCGTGGACCGGGTGCGCTGCGCATCCGTCGACCCTAGACGCGGGTGGATCAGGGGGCGAGCGCCTGCAGCAGCGAGTCCTGCATCCAGGTCAGCCAGTGGTAGACGTCCAGATGCGGCGCGCGCGGATCACTCGGATCGAACTGTTCGGGCGTGTCGTCATCGATGTCGAGCAGGGTGCCCAGCGCCAGCCGGACGTCGGTGAGCGCGGCCAGCCAGCCGTCGGCCTGTTCGGGGGTGAGCACGATCTTGCCGCCCGCCTCGGGACAGCTGTCGAGCACGATCCGGCCCGCGGCCAGTTTCGCGTCGATGATCTCCGGCTCGTGCAGGCTGCGCAGGGCGGCGTTGAGGTCGGCGCGCTTGGCGTCGGGGGAACCGGGCTCGGCGCGGTGGAAATCGGGCAGCAGGCGCAGCAGCTGCGGATCGTCGGGCGGGGTCGAGTTGCCGGTGCGCAGGCCGGTGAGCGCGGCCAGCTCGTCCTCGGGCGCTTCCGAGGCGCGGTCGCTCAGCAGCCCGGACACGGCGCCGATCAGGGAGCGCAGAACGGTGGCCTCGTGCTCGTCCATCTCGGATCGAAGCTTCAGGCCACTCAGCGAGTTCTTCCTGCTCCACTTGCGCACAGGGTTACGGTACTCAGTCGTCGCGCTGCATGGTTGCCCAGAGCCCCGCGGCGTGGAGTCGGCGCACGTCCTGTTCCATTTTGTCCCGTGATCCGGAGGACACGACCGCCTTTCCTTCGTTGTGCACCTGCATCATCAACTCGGTCGCCTTGGCTTTGCTGTAGCCGAACAGCTTCTGGAAGATGTAGGTGACGTAGTGCATGAGGTTCACCGGGTCGTCCCAGACGACGGTGACCCATGGTCGGTCCTCGGCCTCGAGGATCTCGGTGTTCTCGACAGCCTCCGGCATCGCCTGCGCCGCTGACAGTGCGGCGTTCACGGCGCCGGTGGCGGCGCCGGCTCGAACGGTATTGCACTCGGCCATAAAACCCAGGGTACGACGAGGCCGCGAAGAAACAACACCCGCGGTGACTACAGTTTCTCGTGTGCAGATCCGTGACGAGTTCGCCAGCACCGCGCTGCTGACCGATCAGTACGAGCTGACCATGCTGGCCGCCGCTCTGGCCGACGGGTCGGCGCATCGCCAATGCACCTTCGAGGTGTTCGCCCGGCGCTTGCCCAACGGCCGCCGCTACGGCGTCGTCGCGGGCACCGGCCGGTTGCTCGACGCGCTGACCCACTTCCGCTTCGGTGACGCCGAGCTCGCGGTGGTCGCGAAATTCCTCGACCCCGCCACCGTGGAGTGGTTGCGGGAATATCGCTTCACCGGCGACATCGACGGCTATGCCGAGGGTGAGCTGTATTTCCCCGGTTCGCCGATCCTGACCGTGCGCGGCAGTTTCGCCGAATGCGTGCTGCTCGAGACGCTGGCCCTGTCGGTCCTCAACCACGACAGCGCGATCGCCTCGGCGGCCGCCCGCATGGTCAGTGCCGCGGCGGGCAGGCGGATGATCGAGATGGGGTCGCGGCGCGCCCACGAACTGGCCGCGCCGTCGAGCTCCCGGGCCGCCTACCTGGCCGGTTTCGACGCCACCTCCAACCTGGAGGCCGTGCGCGGCTTCTACGTGCCGGGCGCAGGCACCAGCGCGCACGCGTTCACGCTGCTGCACAGCGGCGCCGACGGTGAGCACGAGGCGGCCGCCTTCCGCAGCCAGATCGACGCGCTCGGCGTCGGGACCACCCTGCTCGTCGACACCTTCGACATCACCAGGGGCGTCGCGACGGCGATCGAGGTGGCGGGTCCCGAACTGGGCGGCGTGCGGATCGACTCCGGTGACCTCGGCGTGCTGGCCAGGCAGGTCCGCGACCAGCTCGACGGGCTCGGCGCCACCGGCACCCGCATCGTCGTCTCCGGCGACCTGGACGAATACGCGATCGCGGCCCTGCGCGCCGAACCGGTCGACGTGTACGGCGTCGGCACCGCGGTGGTCACCGGTTCCGGCGCGCCGACCGCGGGCATGGTCTACAAGCTGGTCGAGGTCGACGGCATTCCGGTCGCCAAGCGCAGCAGCCACAAGCAGTCGCGCGGCGGCACCAAGAAGGCCGTGCGGCTGGCCCGCGCGACCGGCACGATCGTCGAGGAGATCGTGTATCCCGCCGCCGGAGAAGCACCGGCCACCAACGGTTTCCAGGTGCGCGAGCTGCAGGTGCCGCTGGTCCGCAAGGGCGCGGTGGTCGACGGGGTGGCGACGCTGGCGCAGAGCAGGGAGCTGGTCGCGCGCGGGCTGGTCAGCCTGCCGTGGGAGGGGCTCAAGCTCTCGGCGGGCGAGCCCGCGGTGCCGACCACGTTCCTGGGCTGATCGAGTGGCCGACCCGGCGCGGGCGGCGGAGAATTAGGTCCGGCAGAGCCCTGCGGCGAAGGTGGAGGACGGCATGGCACGCGGCCTGGTGATCGTGGACGTGCAGAACGACTTCTGTGAGGGCGGTTCGCTCGCCGTCACCGGTGGCGCCGCGGTGGCGGCGGCGATCAGCGCGTTCCTGGCGGGCAACCACTACGACGCCGTGGTCGCGACCAGGGATTATCACGTCGATCCCGGTCCGCACTTCTCGGCGGAGCCCGACTACGTCGACACCTGGCCACCGCATTGCCGGGTCGGAACGCAGGGCGCCGACTTCCACCCGGCGCTCGACACCGGCCCGATCGAGGAGGTCTTCTCCAAGGGCGACTATTCCGCGGCGTACTCCGGCTTCGAAGGCACGTCGGCCGACGGCACCACGCTGGCCGACTGGCTGCGCGCCCGGTCCATCGACACCGTCGACGTCGTCGGCATCGCCACCGACCACTGCGTCCGCGCCACCGCCCTGGATGCCAGGTCCGAGGGCTTCGACACCCGCATCCTGCTCGACCTCACCGCCGGCGTCGCGCCGGAGACGGTCGCCTCCGCGCTGACGAAATTGCGCGCGGCGGGCGTCGACCTGGTCGGCGAGCTGCCCGCCTGACCCAACCACGCGGGCTTCAACCCAACGGGCGAGCTGCCCGTTCGACCACCCGCGACCGACGTCGACCCGGCCGGCAAGCTGCCGCCCGACCACCCGCGGCGGGCACGGACCGCGCGGCTAGCCTGCACGCATGGACTACCGATTCCCGGCGCAAGCGCGCGGCAGGCTGACGACGGCGCTGGCCGAGATCGACTCCATCCACGACGCCGCCGACATCGTCTTCTGGTCCAACCCCGTCACCCATGAGTTGCAGCGGCGCGGCATCGGCGCCTTCGCCGAACTCCCGCCCGCCTTCGCCCACCTGCTGGCCCTGTCGAGCCTGCACACCAGCGTCCTGGACGCGGGTTTCAGCAGCTACCTGCGCACCCGCCGCAGCGAACTCCCCTGGGCCACACGCGGTTTGCGCGCCGCAGGCATGCCGCAACTGGCCGCGGCCGCGGTACTGGCAGCCCGCGACGCCTCCGCCAGCTCCGCCGACGACGACCTGGACCGCTTCTTCGACGACGAGCACCAGACCATCGCCAACCCCGGCCAGATCCGCCGCCCGGACGGCGCCCGCGCCGACGACCCCGACGAGATCTACGACATCAACGAACCCACCGACTTCGAGCAGCGCGTCCTCGACTACATCCGCGCCAACATCGACGACTTCGTCCGCGAGTCCTGAGCGGGCAGCAAACCCGGCCCCGCGCACCCGACCTCGAGGAGGGTCCGCCGCGCAGCGGCGGTTCGCGGCCGTCCCGCCGGTCAGGCGCCGTTGCGTAGG